>USSA01000079.1 GCA_900557255.1 uncultured Prevotella sp. | reverse complement strand
CTCATAAGGTATCCTTCTACCTCCGTGCCGGTTTGCCGCTCATCATCTGGAAAGAAGCTGCCGTAGCTCCTATCATCGAAGAAGCTGGAGCAGGTATAACCATCCGTTCGCTGGAAGAGCTGGATGACAAACTTGCCAATCTTACCCTGGAACAGAAAAAGGAGATGAAAAAGCAAGCGGTAAATTTGGCTCAGAAGCTGAATAAAGGTGGGTTTCTTCAAGAATCTTTTCGCTCGTTATAATATTGCAGATATAAACTTAGTTTTCAGCAAGATAGAGGAGCTACCATCTTAAAAATATATAAAGCTGACACTTCACAAGCAAGTTCTGTACACTCAATACATTTCTTCTAAAAAGACAAAGATATGATTCATATAGCTTGTAACATAGATGATAATTACATCATGCAATGTTGTACTACTTTAGTTTCTGTCATGTACAATAACAGAAATGAACAGATAACATTCCATATCATTGCTGAGAAACTCAGCAATGAGGCCAAAAGTATGCTTACTGAAGAAGTAGAAAAATACAATCAGCAAATACACTTTTATGCTTACAATCTAAACATGAATCTTTCATCGTTCAAAAGCGCCCACATATCGCTTGCAGCCTACCTGCGTCTTTTCGTGGCAGATATTCTTCCAGCAGAGATACATAAGGTACTATATCTGGACTGCGATCTCATCATAAACGATTCTATAAAAGATTTGTGGGAGACTGATGTTACATCATACGCCGTAGCTGCAGTAGAAGACATGTGGAGCGGAAAAGCAAACAACTACACCCGGCTCGAATACCCTCAGAAAGATACCTATTTCAACTCGGGAGTACTCATCATCAATTTGGATTACTGGAGAAATGCCCATCTGAGTAAAGCCAGTTTGGAATTTGCAGAAAAATATGCAGAAAAGCTAATCTTCAACGATCAGGACATACTCAACGGACTTCTGCATGACAGAAAACTCCCGATACCCTTCAGATGGAACATACAAGATGGCTTTCTAAGAAAAAGAAGACATCTTCGCCAGCAAGCCATACCGAAACTGATAGAGGAATTAAAACATCCTGTCATCATACATTTCACAGGCCACAGAAAACCATGGCTCCATATATGCCAAAGTCCGTATCAGAAGCTATTCTTCAAATATCTGGACATGACAAGATGGAAGGGTATCCGACCTCAGACGCCATGGTCGTGGAAGCTCAAGACACTTATCGATAGTATATTATATGCAATGCACTTAAAAGTTCAAAAATACGATTATAAAAATATTCAAGCATTATGAATTGTGAATTAAGCATCATCGTTCCCGTTTATAATACAGCACAATATTTGCCTCAATGCATAGAGTCTATTCTAAAACAATCATTCAAGAACTGGGAACTGATTCTTATAGATGACGGCTCAACAGACGGCTCCGCTGAAGTATGCGATAAATGGGCGCAAAAGGATACTAGAATCAAAGTCATCCACAAAGTTAATTCCGGACAGGCAGATAGCAGAAACCAAGCTCTTGAAATCTGTCAGGGAGCCTATATTGGCTTTGTTGACAGCGATGATTGGATTGAAGAATCTATGTATGAAGTCTTGATGAATGACTTAAAGACTACCAATTCAGACATTGCTATCTGTAATCATTACGACGAAAGTAAGAACAAGACTCTTTGCAAAAATGTTTCAGACAAGAGATATATCTTAAAGAACCAAGAAATACAGGAGCTTGTCATTAAGGATAAAATCAAGAGCTATATCTGGCAAATGCTCTTCAAACGAGAGTTGCTCAACAAGCCGATGCCAACTTCTAAGAATTACGAAGACTATAGCATTCTGCCATATTGGTTCGAAAATGCCAAACAGGTGGTCTATACTTACCAGCCGCTGTATCATTACCGGCTTCGAAAAAGCAGCATCGTCCACGATTTATCTCTCAACAGATATTATGAATTCTTTCAGGCTGAAATATCAAGATATAATTATTTCAAGCGCTCTCCTTTCCGCAAGATTGCCAAAAGAATGGTAGTAAAGCGAGGTATCAAAGCGGCTAAATACGTATCAAGAAACCAAACTTCTCTATCGAAGCAGAAAGAAATCAAGGCCATGGTAAGCAGGATATCCAAGGACCTCAAGGCCTTTTCTCTAATCGGTATAGAGAAAAAGAGTTTCAAGGAACGCGTTTTGCTTTATCTCTTGTTAAAACACCCTAATAAATTCATATTGTATCAACGAATGATGGACAAGCTGATGTTCTACAAACATTCTAATTTAGATTTATACGAATAATGAAAAAGAAAGTCTCAGTCATAACTGTCAACTATAATAATCTGAAGGGTTTGGAAAGAACAATCTCTTCAGTGCTTTCGCAATCATTCAGCGATTTTGAATACATCATCGTTGATGGTGGGTCATCAGATGGCAGCAAGGAATATATAGAATCTAAGCAAGAATATATCAATCAATGGGTTAGTGAAAAAGATCATGGGGTATATAATGCCATGAATAAAGCCATAAGAATGGCACAAGGCGAATATTGTATCTTCATGAATTCGGGCGATCATTTCTTTTCTTCACAATCTTTGGAGAATGCTGCCAAGATGCTCAATGGCTCAGACTACTACGTGGGAGAAACCATTATCATAGACAGCAAACTGGCTTCACTCTGCCTTCCACCACAGAACATGTCGTTCAGATTTATCAGAGATAAAGTTCTGCAGCATCAATCTACATTTACAAGAACTCAGTTGCTAAAGGAGCACCCCTACAATGAAAATCTGAAAATCGTATCAGATTGGGCACATTTCCTGGAAAACTGGTATTTCAAAAAATGTTCATTCCAAGCTATTAACACTATTGTTGCTGTATATTATACTGATGGCATCTCTTTTACAAATGGTGACTTATTGAAAAAGGAAAGAATAGAGGTGTTCTCCGAGTTATTTGGAAGCACCAGCAAGTTGCCTCACATAAAAGAGACTGCAGAAGAAAAAAAAGAACGCATCAATGATGATTTTGCATTCAAACTGAAAAAAGCTCTGAAGATGAAACCAGTATCACGTGACTGGAAAATCCTACGTACAGGCTTTAAATTTTTATGGAAAGATTTGTCTATTAAATCAAAGTAAGATGAAAGTATTATATGACAGTCAAGCCTTCGATATGCAAACGCATGGAGGCGTATCACGTTGTTTTGCCGAATTATATTCCCACTTGCCTCAAGACATTGAAGCAAGCCTCAGCGTCATGGAATCTGCCAATGTTTACCTCAAAACATTAGGAATTAAACCAGATGGAGAATTATATCATAACTTCCTCTGGAAGAAAGATTCTGCAATAAAGAAAATGCTATATAAGTTCTATTATAATGCAAAATTCGGAGAATATTCACGATTAGATCGTACTCCAAGAATCAATAGATACAAGTCTGTCTGCGACATCAAGTCTAAGGATTTCGATTTGTTTCATCCAACTTTCTTTGACCCTTACTTCCTCAAGTACATAGGCAGTAAGCCTTATGTTGTCACGGTACATGATATGATACCCGAACTGTACAATCAGTATTATGACCATAATGACTATCAGATTCTGCAAAAACATCTTGTCATACCAAAAGCAAATCACATCATTGCAGTCAGCCAACAGACAAAAAGGGATTTATGCCGTATCATGAATATCAAGGAAGAGCAGGTGAGCGTAGTTTATCATGGAGCAGACGAAACTCCTTATACGCCAAACGAAAACAACAGACATCCATTTGAATATATACTTTTCGTTGGCGAACGTCACTTTTATAAAAACTTTGATTTCTTTGCCAAGCAATGTGTACCTATTTTAAAAAGACACAAGGAACTGAAGGTAGTATGCACAGGAAAGCCTTTCAATGAGACTGAAAAAAGTATGTTTAAATCATGGGAAATGGAAGATAGATTCATACATGAGTTTATCAAAACAGATCAAGAAATGCTAGACTTATACCACTATGCCCTGGCATTCGTTTATCCATCATCATACGAAGGGTTCGGACTCCCGATTCTTGAGGCTTACAAAGCTGAATGCCCTGTTTTACTCAATCATACCAGTTGTTTTCCGGAAATCGCAGAAGACGCAGCAGTTTACTTCCACATGGATGAAAAGAGAACTGATTTCGAAGAACAGTTTGAAACTTTCTACTATCTAGACGGGATAGAGAAAAAGAAACTCATAGAAAAGCAGAATGAAAGACTAAAACATTTTTCATGGAAAAAATCTGCGTTGGAGTTGGCTAATATTTATAAACATATCGTTTAGCAAGTATGAAGAAATATGATTATCTCATAGTTGGCTCCGGACTCTTCGGAGCCACATTCGCCCACCTGGCTCATAAGCAAGGAAAAACTTGTCTGGTGATAGATAAGCGACCACATCTCGGTGGCAATATCTATTGCGAAAACATAGAGGGCATCAACGTACATAAGTATGGTGCCCACATCTTCCATACCTCCAACAAAGAGGTGTGGAACTTCGTCAACTCTATCGTTGAGTTCAACCGCTACACCAACTCGCCTGTGGCAAACTACAAAGGCAAACTCTATAATCTGCCTTTCAATATGAATACCTTCTATCAGATGTGGGGCGTAACCACACCAGCAGAAGCACAGGCTAAAATTGATGAGCAGAAGGCAGAAGCCGTGGCTAAGATGAAGGCCGATGGCGTAAACGAGCCTCGCAATCTGGAGGAACAGGCTCAGGTGCTCATCGGTAAAGATATTTATGAGCGTCTCATCAAGGGATATACCGAGAAGCAATGGGGACGAAAGTGTACAGACTTGCCAGCCTTCATCATCAAGCGACTGCCAGTACGCCTCATCTTCGACAATAATTACTTCAACGACAAGTATCAGGGAATCCCTATCGGTGGATATAACAAACTCATCGATGGTTTACTTGAGGGGGCAGATACAAAGGTATCAGTTGACTTCTTTAAAGACGAGATAGAACTCCCAAACGGCAACAAGGGGGTGCTAAAAGATTATTGGAAAGAACTTGCCTCTAAGCTGGTTTTCACAGGTAAGATAGATGAGTTCTACAACTATCAGTTTGGTAAGCTCAACTATCGCACCGTCCGTTTTGAGCAGGAAACCATCGACTGCCCTAACTATCAAGGTAATGCCGTGGTAAACTATACTGAGCGCGAAGTACCATATACCCGAGTGATTGAGCACAAGCATTTCGAAATGTTCGGAGCAGAAGTCTATGAGACCCCGAAGACGGTTATCTCCAAGGAATATTCCACCGAATGGAAAGATGGCATGGAGCCATACTATCCGGTAAACGACAAGGAGAATTCTGAACTGTATACCCAATATAAGAACCTGGCAGACCAGGAAGAAGATGTTATCTTTGGCGGCCGCCTTGCCGAATACAAGTATTATGACATGGCACCAATCATAGAGAAAGCATTGGCTATGTTCAAATAAAGCTATTCTGTAAAGCCCCTTCTACATTCGGAATATATTGGCTCAGGAGAGGTTGCCCGTAGATGGATAACCTCTCCAGAGCTACTTTAGTATTATAGAGAAAACCATATTGACTACAACGCCCAAAGGAACGAAAAGATTTTTCTCTTATTTTTCTTCTGATACATTTTGAGGAGTTGAATAATCCTTTGTCATCATCTCGTAAACGAGCTTAAACCATATCAGCACGCAAGGCAATGCCTTCAAGGCGTAAGGCTGCACGTAGTTCTTGCGGATGAAAGCAGGGAAAAGATCGGATGGCGACATGCTCGTCAGGATGAAGGCAAACACCATCAGCGCAACGTCCCAGCGGCTGCGCTTCCAAGGAGCCGTAACATACCAAAGTGCCACACCCAAGAGGGCGATAATGTAGGTACTCGACTCGCTGCCCGTGCTGAACAGAACCACAAACATCAATACCGATGCCAGGAAGGCATAGCGGAAAGCGAGATTGCCATACTGCCTGATGCGAAGATACGGATAACAGAACAGCAATATACCTGGCACTATCAACCAAAGATCAGAATAGGTAGATACATGAGATATCTTACGTACTAAACCCAGCAGCGATTGATTCTGCATATTGGAAAACATATTCTCCATGTTCTTGCCCGCAAGGCTGACGTGCCACTCCTTATACTGGTCGATGATATACTCAGGACTGGTTATCGCCATAGGCAGGACAAAGAACAGGGCTGCCCATCCTATCAATGCTGCCACAAACTTAACCTTGTGCTTGGAGAAGAAGAAGAACGCCAAACCCACGATACCATAAAGCTTCACGAAGGTTCCTATCATGATAAAGCAGGCTGCCGTAATATCTTTATCTTTCTCTATGCAATAGAACGATGCGATGATGATGGCAGCAATGATGATGTTAAACTGACTCATAAACAATGCCGTGAGCAGCTCATGGGCACAGAACCAATAGCAGAATATCTGCTTGCCCTGACGCAACGGCAGCTTGCGTATGGCAACAAACAGAGCCAGCACCATCAACACTTGCCAGAAAAATAATCCCAGCGGATGGGGCAACACGGCAAAAGGTGCAATGATGATGCTGAAGAACGGACCATAGTGGTTCGAATCGAAAAACTCCGAAGGATACTGGGCATACAATGAAGTCTGATTCCAAGCATGCCAGAAAACATACTTGAATATCAAGAAGTTATTGCACTTGTGAATCTTGATCAATGCAGACACCACACCTAGAATCAACCAGAGCCCCAGCAAGGTGCGAGGGTCGCTGAAGAAAGGGCGACCGAAAAAGTGCCTGATACCTGCTAGCCACTGGCTATTCTCCATTTTTGTACTATCCATTCTATCTGTCTTGTTATGAATTACGTTATTTAGGGGGCAAAATTACGCAAATTCCACGTAATTAGCAAATAAATCCATATTTATTTTGAGAAATCAGTTTTTTAATATACCTTTGTCCCAATAATTAAAGAAAAAACAAAATGATGAACATAGGATTCGATGCAAAGAGAGCGGCGCAAAACCGCACAGGACTGGGCAACTACAGCCGATTCGTGATTAGAATACTGTCGGAGCAATTCGCCAGCAATTCTTACCATCTGTATACCCCTAAGCCTCATCGCATGCCCTATCTCGGAGAGATACCCACGCTGAAGAAGCTCACCCTGCATTTTCCACCCAAAGGCATCTGGAGCAAGATGCGGTCCATCTGGCGTGTATGGGGAATGACCCACGACATCCAGCAGGATGGCATCAACATCTTCCATGGCCTCAGCAACGAACTGCCGCTCAACATCGGCACACCCCAACAACGTGAGACAAAGCTGGGAGAAGACAGATGCAAATACCTAGTTACTATCCACGACCTCATCTTTATCCACACCCCACAGTATTATCACTGGATAGACCGAAAGATATACAACTATAAGTTTCGACGTGCCTGCCAGTGCGCCGACCGCGTAATAGCCGTAAGCGAATATACCAAGCAGGAAATCATGCACTACTATCACACCCCAGAGGAAAAGATAGACGTGGTATACCAAGGCTGCGACCCTGTCTTTGCCCAAGACATTGAGTCCAGCAAACAGGAAGAGGTAAAGCAAAAATACCAACTGCCCAACCAATATGTACTCTACGTAGGAAGCATCGAGGAGCGCAAGAACCTGATGCTGGTGGCAAAGGCTATGGCAGAAATCAACCAAATGGCAAAAGCCAATGAGGAAAAGTGCAATATAGCCAAAATCCATGTGGTGGCTGTAGGCAGAAGAACCCCTTATGTAGACGAGATACAAGCCTACCTCAAGGAGCAAAGCATTGAGCATCTTTTCCACTTCCATCATCAGGTACCTTACGAAGACCTGCCATCCTTCTATAAGCTGGCACGCAGTTTTACCTATCCTTCTCGCATCGAGGGTTTCGGCATCCCCTTGCTCGAAGCCATCACAAGTGGCATACCTACCATCGGATGCACAGGGTCTTGCCTGGAAGAGGCAGGAGGACCTGGTGGAATCTATGTGAATCCCGATGATGCCCAAAGTATGGCAGAAGCCATCGTGCGCACTTGTACCGATGAGCAACTGCGCCAAGACATGATAAAAGCCGGCAAGACTTATGCCCTCAACTTTACAGACGAGAAACTAGCCTGCGACTTAATGAACACATACGAAAAGTTATAAGGGGTCACCTGCAAAAGCGTGTGGATGCAGGTGATCCCAATTATGTTTAGTACCTTTATCCCTCATACACAATAATACATTAACATTTATTCTTCATCTTTCATGCAAGATTATATTAACAAGAATGTTATAACATATAAAAAGAAAATAAATATCATTTATACAAGATAAAACAGTTATGAATACAAAACAATTGAAAATTGTAACAGGAATAGCTATTATGGTTCTAATCGCATCTATCATTCCCATATTATGGATTAGCCAATACTTACATCCCTTTGGTGATGATTATGTATTTGGTGCAGAAGTCTATAAAATCTGGAATGAAACCCATTCTTTCCCTGCCTGCATCCAAGCTGCTTGGAATGTAGCCATGACCATGTATCATACATGGCAAGGCACCTATTCAGCCTGCTTCCTGATGGCACTACAGCCTGGTGTATTCGGACAATATTGGCTTGGTCCAATCATCTTATTTTTCAGTTTGGCGGGGTCAACCTATACATTATTATATATGGTGATGAGGAAGTTACTCCATTCTTCCAAATTGGAGTATCTGTTCGTTTCAACCCTCTTCGTACTGATGACAATCCAGTTTACATGGTCATACTACGATGCATTCTTTTGGTACAATGGAGCAATGTACTACACCTTGTTCTATAGTTTATCACTTACTCTTGCATCCTTACTCATTTGTTATCAGCAGGTTGATTCAAAATCCAAGAAAGCAATTATTGGGGGGGGCATCCATTATTCTGTCTATCATCATTGCTGGCGGAAACTTTGTTTCCGGACTTGGTATGGGAGCAATTCTATTTGTAGCCATCATCATCATGAAGCTGGAACAAAAAAAATGGCCAAACTTTTATATGACCATTCTCGCTATCTATGGCATCGCCTTCCTCTTCAGCGTACTGGCACCAGGCAACGCTTTCCGACAAGTAACAATAGAGAGTAAACCAAATATCATCACTGCATTTTTCATGGCAATAGGAAAGAGCTTTGAGTTCTTATCAGACACACTCAGTATTACTCAGTTTTTGATGATAGCACTTCTTGCACCCACAATTGCAAAGATGGCAAGCAACTCACGATTCAAGTTCTCGCATCCATGGCTATGTATTATAATTACGGTTACTCTCTATAGTTCTTTCTTCTTTGCCCATTGCTATGCTATGGGGACAAGAGGACCTGGAAGAGTGCAGAACATCTATTCATATATTCACTTATGGCTTATATGCATCAACCTCTACTACCTTTCTGGAGCTATCCTAAGAAAGACAGAAGCAAAGGCTCCCTTGAGTTCTGCCATTGTCAACGTTGTAAGGACATCACAAAAGAAATACGCCAAATCCTTGCGTTATATGCCATACTGTGCTACAGTTATCTTGATCTTATCTGTAAGTATCAAACCAAGAACGACCAATAGAATTGTCTCTCTTATGTTAAAAGGAACTGCGATGAAATTTGATAAGGAAATGAATAAACGCGAACTGGCACTCAAAACAAATACACAAACAATCCTGACATTGAAGCCTCTCACGGTAAAAATGCCTTCGGATGCGTTTAACGACATAACGATTTATCCAGGATATTGGATTAACCAGGGAATGGCTCGTTACTATGGTAAAGAAAAGATAGTTGCCTCGCCTGCCATAAATATGCAGGAATCGCCAACAATGCTTCTTAGACGTTGCAAAAGGGACGTAGGCCCTGGTAACTTGAAATTTGTATATTTCAAATAAAGTCATCCAATTATACATGATATACAATAACGGCAAAAGCCTTATCTTCATCTCTTGAAAGAGAAGAAAATAAGGCTTTTGCCGTTATTGTCTTTTCCTTATAATTCCAGTTTAAACTTAATAGGATGCTTCTTGCCATAACGAGTCCAGAACTTGGCGTATTCCGAAACCAGGATTCGGAATTACTGACTCATGGACTTATGAAACACCCTCTTGAATAATTATACCCTTTCTTCGATAAAATATCGAGGACGGCGCTTTACCTCGGTATAAATCTTGCCGATATAGACACCTGTGATGCCTACACCCGTGGTGATGATGCCATCGATACAGAAACTCAGCATCTTGGTAAACGGATACTTGCTCTCACCTGCCTCGCGTGCCTTGCGGTCGTAATAGACGAATCCCTCCCGGAACCCCAACTGGCGGACGATGGCCCTAAGGAAGAGATTGCGCTCGGAGTACTGCATCAGCGCCTTCAGGGTGCGGTTGGTCATCATGCGGAAGTCGGCATGATTATACACCGTATCCTTATCCACGCTCTGCATCAGCTTATAGAAAGCCTGGGCGGTGAATCGCTTGAAGAAGGTATCGGTCTTACGCTCCTTGCGCACACCATAGATGATATCCTTGCCTTTCTGCACCTGCTGAACCATATCGATGATGACATTCTCATCATCCTGCAGGTCGGCATCGATACTTACCATCGCATCGCAATGATCCACAGCCGCCTCCATTCCTGCCCAGAGCGCATTCTGATGTCCCCGGTTATGAGATAACTTGATGCCGTGTACATACCTGTGCTCCTTGGCAGCATCGGAAATCATCTGCCAGGTACGGTCACGACTACCATCGTCAACAAGGAGCAACTCCGTGTCGGCGTCTGTTTTTACCTTGATGGTCTTGATCAGATTGCCAAGCACCTCCAGGGCATAGCGGATGCCCTCGCCAAAGTAACTGCCAAAACTCATCTGATAGAGCAAGCCCGGCTCATAGGCATAGATGCGACTGGCGAAAGTAGATATGAAAGCGACCCATATTACCTGCCAGCCTCAACCAATGCCAGCCCAAGTGCTGGCATCTAATCTTTGATAAAGTTTCATAAATAAATGCCACTAACATATCGACTTTCAAGAATATTTCGTAACTTTGTACTCAATCATTGCAAAAAGTAAAGAACTATGGTAAGAGAAAGAAAAAAGCGAATCTATCGCAAGCGAATACCTTATGGTATGCAGAATTTTGAGGATATGATTGAAAGGGATTGCTACTATGTAGACAAGACCCCATTCATCGAAGAAATAGAAGACTCTAATATGTACTTCTTCTTTATAAGGCCTCGCCGCTTCGGCAAGAGCCTTACCATCTCCATGCTTGAAAATTACTATGACATCAACAAGAAAGACAAGTTTGATGAAATTTTTGGCAAACTCTATATTGGTGAGAATCCAACTCCCGAACATAATAGTTATCTCATCATCCATCTCAACTTTGCCATTATTGTAGGCGACCTAAACGACTACAAGCATGGCATGGACAATTATTGCAGGACGCAGTTTAATTACTTCGTGGATGTATATTCGCATCTCTTACCAGAAGGTACCAAAGAAGGCCTCAACCAACAGGAAGATGCTGTCAACCAATTAAACTATCTTTGCACCCAAAGCAAAAAATCTGGCCAGAAGATTTATCTCTTCATTGACGAGTACGACCACTTCACCAACCAGATTCTCGCACACAAGGAGCATGAGCAGAGATACCGCACACAGACCCATGGCGAAGGATATCTCAGAAAATTCTTTGATACCATCAAAGGAGCAGCAGGCGATACCTTGGCACGTGTCTTCGTAACAGGCGTTAGCCCTGTAACGATGGATGACCTGACAAGCGGATTCAATATCGGCACCAATTACTCCCTGGCTCCGGAATTCAATGAGATGACTGGATTCACAGAGGATGAAGTAAGAGATATGCTGGGCTACTATTCCAGTGTGTTGCCATTCAACCACAGCGTGGATGAACTCATCAAGGTGATGAAGCCGTGGTATGACAACTATTGCTTTGCCGAAGAGGAGTACGGAAAAACTACGATGTACAATTCTGTGATGGTACTTAACTTTTTAGACAAGTACATCCGCAACAACTACGACATTCCTAAGAATATGGTAGAGAGCAATGTACGCATCGACTATGACAAGGTGCGTATGCTTATCCGCCATGACAAGGAGTTTGCTCATGATGCCAGCATCATCCAGCAGTTGGTAACCCAAGGATTCGTCACAGGTAAGCTTGTGGAGAATTTCCCTGCCGAACGCATCAATGACCCAGACAACTTCCTGAGTCTACTCTTCTATTTCGGCATGGTGACAATAGATGGCACATACGATGGTAGCACCAAGTTCATTATCCCTAATGAGGTGGTGCGCGACCAGATGTATACCTATCTCTTGGATACCTACAAGGAGAATGATTTGACCTATGATAGTTACAACAAGGGAAAGCTAGAGGCTCAACTAGCATATCATGGCAACTACAAGGCATACTTTGAGTTCATCGCCGACAGTCTGAAGCGTTATTCTTCTCAGCGTGACAAGCAGAAGGGAGAAGCATTCGTGCATGGTTTCACCTTGGCGATGACCAGCCAGAACCAGTTCTATCGCCCTATCTCAGAGCTAGACAACGATGGTGGCTATGCCGACATCTTCCTTTCTCCGCTCTGCGACATCTACAAGGACATGGTGGACAGTTACATCATCGAACTGAAATACTGCAAGACCAATACCGCCGATGAGCAGCTGCAAGTTCTCTTAAAGGAAGCCTCTGCCCAAATCTGCCGCTATGCCAATAGCGACATCGTCAAGGAGTCGGTCAAGACCACTAAGCTCCACAAACTCGTAGTTATCTACCGAGGAGCAGAAATGGTAATGTGCGAGGAAATAACGGAAGAATAATACTGCAATATCTTACCTCAATAAAACAAGAAAAACTATATAAACAGTTAATCCCCCATCACGCAGCCAAAGCGTAGTGGGGGATTACTGTTTCTGATGGAGATAAAAACATAAAGTTTCCTAAATTATACCCTAGGGTATAATACCTTTGGGTATAATTTTGTAACTTTGCAGAG
>USSA01000078.1 GCA_900557255.1 uncultured Prevotella sp. | reverse complement strand
TATTTTGTTCTTTTTTCTTGTTCCTTTTTATGGGCTTTTTGCCCGTTTGTTTTTGTCTTTTACTCGATTTTATCTGCTTTTGTTTCACGAATTGCTGAAGTTTTACTTTAACCACAAAACACTTGATGCAACCTTTCTTAAGCGGTTGAGCATCAAATGTTTTGCTGATAATTTGTTTCACGTGAAACATTAGAAGTTCCCTTGTGTTTTGCTGTGAAACGGCTTATCTTCCGAGTAATACGAGCATCACGTTGATGTCGCTTGGTGATACTCCCGGAATTCGGCTTGCCTGTGCCAAAGTTTCCGGGTCGATGCGCTCGAGTTTCTGGCGTCCTTCTGTGGAGATTTCGTGGAGTTCGGAATAGTTGAAACGGCCCTTGATTTTGATGTCCTCCAAGCGGTGCATCTTGTCGGCAATGAGACGCTCTCGTTCGATGTAACCTTTGTACTTCATCTTGATTTCTGCAGCTTCCGTTATCTCTTCCTTTCGGTTGGCTGGTGTTTCCAGTGCAGCCTTCAGGTCCGGAATAATCTCAGAAAGATTCGTGAGGTTTAGATGCGGACGAGCGATGAGGTCGATGAGCTTGCAGCCGGCGCGAAGTGGAGTAGTGCCGAGTGCCTCCAGTTTTGGATTTATCTCATCCTTCTTGATAGGATAGTTGGCGCAAAATTCGATGATTCTTCCGATGGCTTCTTTTTTCTCTATCCACCAGTCGTAGCGGTTGCGCTTGGCAATTCCGAGTTCGTATGCTTTTTCGGTGAGTCGGGCATCGGCATCGTCCTGACGGAGCAGAATGCGGTATTCGGCTCTGGAGGTAAACATACGGTATGGTTCGTCAACTCCCTTTGTGGTGAGATCATCGATGAGTACGCCGATATAACTCTCATCGCGGTTCATCTCGAATGTTTTGTCGCCAACACAATGCAAGGCTGCGTTGATTCCGGCCACGGTTCCCTGTCCTCCTGCTTCCTCATAACCGGTGGTTCCGTTCACCTGTCCGGCAAAGAAGAGACCTTTGATGATTTTCGACTCCAGTGAATGTTTGAGTTGGGTAGGGTCGAAGTAATCGTATTCGATGGCGTATCCCGGTCTGTAAATCTTGGCATCTCTCAAGGCAGGAATCTCGTGAAGTGCATTCAGCTGGATATCCATCGGCATGCTCGAAGAAAAACCGTTTAGATACATCTCGTTCGTATCTTCGCCTTCCGGTTCCAGAAAGAGCGGATGCTGATCCTTGTCGGGGAAGGTGACGAGCTTCGTTTCTATACTCGGACAGTAACGTGGACCGGTACTCTGAATCTGACCATTATATAAAGGTGAATCAGCGAGACCGCTTTTTAAAGTTTCGTGTACCTTCTTGTTGGTGTAACAAGTCCAGCAAGGCAATTGTTTCAGAACCCGATGTTCTCCCATATAAGAGAACTGGTGGAAATCGCTGTCGCCCGGCTGTTCTTCCATATCTTCGAAATGAACACTTCTCTTGTCAATTCTGACCGGAGTACCGGTTTTCATTCTGGCTGTAGTGATACCCCATCGGGTGATGCTCTCCGTAAAGTTGTGTACGGCAGGTTCGGCGCATCTTCCGCCTTCTACCATCTTTCTTCCTACATGCATCAGACCGTTGAGGAATGTTCCAGCGGTGATGATGATGCTCTTGGCATAGAATTCGGCTCCCCAGATGGTTTTTACGCCGATGGCTTCTCCGTTAGCTACGAGCAGTTCGTCAGCCTGGTCTTGCCAGATGTCGAGGTTGTCGGTATGGTCGAGGATGGTTCTCCATTCCCAGATAAACTTTCCTCTGTCGCATTGGGCACGGGGGCTCCATACGGCAGGACCCTTTCCGATGTTGAGCATTCGGAACTGGATGGCGGTTTTATCCGTTACGATACCCATCTGTCCGCCCAAAGCATCGATTTCGCGCACAATCTGTCCCTTGGCAATACCTCCGATGGCGGGGTTGCAACTCATCTGTCCAATCTTGTTCATATCCATCGTTATCAAACAGGTTTTGGCACCCATGTTTGCAGAGGCTGCTGCAGCCTCGCAACCGGCATGTCCTCCACCGATAACGAGCACGTCATAATTGAATTTCATACTTCGTTTAATCTATATTTTTTCTAATTTTCGGCAAAAGTAAGAAATAAAATCGAAATTTTAGCAAAAATACTTTGATAAATCATTAAAATATAGTAATTTTGCAGCAGACTTGCGAAAATATACCTAGAAATGAGGATTGCAGAATGCCAAAAAATAGGTATTGCAGGGACGAAAAGTGTGGAATATAAATTAGTTTCAAACAGTTAAATAATTAAATTTCAATCATTTATGTGGTTAATCAATTCATCTATTGGTAGAAAGGTAGTGATGTCAGTAACTGGTATCGCTCTTATTCTATTCTTGACATTCCACGGTTGCATGAATGTGGTTGCGCTTTTCTCAGGAGAAGCTTACAACACAATCTGCGAGTTGTTGGGTGCTAACTGGTACGCCGTAGTTGCAACTTTGGGTTTGGCAGCTTTGGCAGTTTGTCACATCGTTTACGCTTTCATCCTGACAGCACAGAACCGTCGTGCTCGCGGTAACCAGCGTTACGAGGTAACAGCAAAGCCAGAGAAAGTAGAGTGGGCTAGCCAGAACATGTTGGTGCTCGGTATCATCATCGTTCTCGGTTTGTTGCTTCACCTCTTCAATTTCTGGTACAACATGATGTTTGCTGAACTCTTGGGTACAAGCTTCGGCCACAGCCCATCAGATGGCTTCGCATTCATTCAGGACACCTTTGCTAACCCTGTGTTCGTAGTTCTCTACATCATCTGGTTGGTAGCTCTTTGGTTCCACCTCACTCACGGTTTCTGGAGTGCTATTCAGACTCTCGGTTGGAGCGGTAAGACTTGGTTCTGCCGTTGGAAGATGATCGGTATGATTTATTCTACCATCCTGCTTCTCCTCTTCATCGTAGTTGTATTGGCATTCGCTTTCGGTTGCGCTCCATCTTTGTGCTGCGCATAATTCGTGTAATCATTTAAGTATTAAAAAAGATTATGGCAAAAACATTAAATTCTAGAATACCTGAAGGACCAGTTGCTGAGAAGTGGACCAACTATAAGGCTCACCAGCGTTTGGTTAACCCAAAGAATAAGTTAAAGCTCGACGTTATCGTTGTAGGTACAGGTTTGGCAGGTGCTTCTGCTGCTGCTTCTCTCGGCGAGATGGGCTTCAATATCTTGAACTTCTGCATCCAGGACTCTCCACGTCGTGCTCACTCTATCGCAGCACAGGGTGGTATCAATGCAGCTAAGAATTATCAGAATGATGGTGACTCTGTTTACCGTTTGTTCTACGATACTGTAAAGGGTGGTGACTATCGTGCTCGTGAGGCTAACGTTTACCGTTTGGCTGAGGTGAGCAACGACATCATCGACCAGTGCGTAGCTCAGGGCGTTCCTTTCGCTCGTGAGTACGGTGGTATGCTGGCTAACCGTTCTTTCGGTGGTGCTCAGGTATCTCGTACATTCTATGCTAAGGGTCAGACAGGTCAGCAGCTCCTCCTCGGTGCTTACTCTTCTTTGAGCCGCATGATTGAGGCAGGTAAGGTTAAGCTCTTCACCCGTTACGAGATGGAGGATATTGTGATCGTTGACGGTCACGCTCGTGGTATCATCGCCAAGAATTTGATTACAGGTAAGTTGGAGCGTTTCTCTGCCAACGCCGTAGTTATCGCTACCGGTGGTTATGGTAACGCCTACTTCCTTTCTACAAACGCTATGGGTTGTAACTGTACAGCAGCTATCCAGTGCTACCGCAAGGGTGCTGACTTCGCTAACCCATCTTACGTTCAGATTCACCCTACATGTATCCCTGTTCACGGTACAAACCAGAGTAAGTTGACTTTGATGTCAGAGTCACTCCGTAACGATGGTCGTATCTGGGTTCCTAAGAAGATTGAGGATGCTAAGGCATTGCAGGCTGGTACAAAGAAGGGTTCTGATATTCCTGAGGAAGACCGCGACTACTACTTGGAGCGCCGTTACCCAGCATTCGGTAACCTGGTTCCTCGTGACGTGGCTTCTCGTGCAGCTAAGGAGCGTTGCGACAAGGGCTTCGGTGTCAACAACACAGGTCTTGCCGTATTCCTCGACTTCTCTGAGTCTATCAACCGTCTCGGTATCGACGTTATCCTGCAGCGTTATGGCAACCTCTTCGATATGTATGAGGAGATTACCGACGTTAACCCAGGTGAGTTGGCTAACGAGATTAACGGCGTGAAGTACTACAACCCAATGATGATCTTCCCTGCTATCCACTATACAATGGGTGGTATCTGGGTTGACTACGAGTTGATGACCACTATCCCAGGTCTCTTCGCTATTGGTGAGTGTAACTTCTCTGATCACGGTGCTAACCGTCTTGGTGCATCTGCTTTGATGCAGGGTTTGGCTGACGGTTACTTCGTATTGCCATACACTATCCAGAACTACTTGGCCGACCAGGCATTGTGGCCAAAGCTCTCTACCGATCTCCCAGAGTTCGCAGAGGCAGAGGCAGGTGTTCAGAAGGAAATCGACCGCCTGATGGGTATCCAGGGCAAGCGCTCTGTAGATTCTATCCACAAGGAGTTGGGTCACATCCTTTGGGAGCACGTAGGTATGGGTCGTACCAAGGAAGGTCTTGAGGAAGGCTTGAAGAAGATGAAGGCTCTCCGCGAGGAATTCAACAAGAACCTCTTCATCCCTGGCAAGAAGGAAGGCTTGAACGTAGAGTTGGATAAGGCTATCCACTTGCGTGACTTCATCTTGATGGGCGAGTTGATCGCTTACGATGCATTGCACCGCAACGAGAGCTGTGGTGGTCACTTCCGTGAGGAGTACCAGACAGAGGAAGGCGAGGCTAAGCGTGATGATGAGCACTTCTTCTACGTAGGTTGCTGGGAGTATCAGGGCAATGATACAACTGCTCCAGTGCTCAACAAGGAACCTCTCGAGTATGAGGCAATTAAGGTACAGACAAGAAATTACAAGAATTAAAAAGCGAACAAGACAATGGCAAGAAATATAAGTTTCACAGTTAAGTATTGGAAGCAGGACGGTCCTACAGCACAGGGTCACTTCGATACACATGAGATGAAGAACATCCCAGATGATACTTCATTCCTCGAGATGCTCGACATCTTGAACGAGGAGCTCATCGAGTCAGGTCAGGAGCCTTTCGTCTTCGACCACGACTGCCGCGAGGGTATCTGCGGTATGTGCTCTCTCTATATTAATGGTACACCTCACGGTAAGACTGAGCGTGGTGCTACAACATGTCAGCTCTACATGCGTCGTTTCAACGATGGCGATGTTATCACCGTTGAGCCTTGGCGTTCTGCTGGTTTCCCTATCATCAAGGACTGTATGGTAGACCGTTCAGCATTCGACAAGATCATCCAGGCAGGTGGTTACACCAGCATTCGTACAGGTCAGGCTCAGGATGCCAACGCTATCCTGATTCCTAAGGAGAATGCAGACGAGGCAATGGATTGCGCTACATGTATCGGTTGCGGTGCTTGTGTTGCTGCATGTAAGAATGGTTCTGCTATGCTCTTCGTCAGCTCAAAGGTTAGCCAGCTGGCACTTCTCCCACAGGGTCGTGTAGAGGCTGCTGCCCGTGCTAAGAAGATGATTGCACGCATGGATGAGCTCGGATTCGGTAACTGTACAAACACTCGTGCTTGCGAGGCTGTTTGTCCTAAAAACGAGTCTATCGCTAACATCGCCCGCTTGAACCGTGAGTTCTTGAAGGCTAAGTTGGCTGACTAATCCATCGTTTCTTTTGAGACACCGGAATTTTCTCTCTGCATCTTTACGGATGCGAGAGAATTTTCCCAACAACTCTTCACTCTTCACCTTTTGTGTGTAAGTAGTTGAAGGATAGATAGTTGGGTGGGTGAAGAGTGTTTTTTTACTCTTCACCCGCCCTTCACCTTTTTAGGCTGTTGGCAGCTAAGCGGTTCTGCGTTTATACCTTTCCCAAAATCGTAAAGGGTGAAGAGTGGTGAAGAGTGGGTGAAGAGTACAGAATATCTCTTCACCTATGTAATGCGTTGTGCTTCAGTTGTTTATACAGAAAAGGTGAAGAGTGAAGAGCTGATTGCGATATTCCTGCCAACCATGCTTCTTTTGAAATAAGAGAAAGGATGTTTGGCAAACTGTTATACAGGAACAGCCGACTAGCCTCTGTTGCGCTAGTCGGCTGTTTGCCTTTTGCCAGTATGCTGTTTTTCTTCTGCCAGCCTTCTGTTTTTCCTAGTCAGTTGTTCTATCTCCGATAGTTATGTATTTATTTATACCTGCTGTTAGAATCATATAGCCAGGAAAAAGGGTAGATTATAGCCGAGAGCATCCTGTTTTTGGTGCATCCCGACATAAATTATCAGATATTCTGAGAAATATTTTGTAATCTCATCAGAATATCGTAAATTTGCGGTTATTAAGAATAAGTAATGTAATGACGAATCACTCAACAGAAAGAATGAACCAAGCAACGCTCGATTTTATCCGCCAGCATCAGGACGATGATGTTCGTCGGTTGGCTTTCCTCGGCAGCAAGTATCCCGAGGTAGATATGCCTTTCGCTCTCGACCAGATTCGCGGGCGAAAGATGGCTCGTACGAAACTGCCCCGTTGGGCAAGCATCGATGGCATTATCTATCCCCCTCATATTTCGATGGAGCAATGTTCGTCAGAACAAACGGCACTTTATAAGGCTGAACTCGCTGCCCGACTGCTCGGTTTGTCTCCTTCATCATCTGAAAACGGAGAAGAAAAGGGGAAGGAGAGCGAAAACGCCTCAAATCTTCATCTTTCTGAAATTTGCGAATTTGCGGGCAAAGGGGCGGTTGATTCAGAATTCGCCAAAAATGAAGCTACTTGCAAAAAGCAACAGATATTAACAGAATCAGAAGAGAATGTTAATGAAATAAAAGGAGAACCTCATGGAGGAGATTTTTCTGAAGAAACCGGGTTTGTTGACCTGACCGGCGGCTTCGGAGTAGACTTCTCTTACATCGCTTCCCGATTGGGCGTGAAGTCGATGTATGTGGAGCGTCAGACTCATCTCTGTGAAGCAGCGAAGGAAAACTTTGGGCGGTTGGGCTTGAAGAACGCCATCGTGAAGAATGGAGACGGAATAGAGGTTCTGCATTCTTTTGCTTCAAAGAAAGAGGCTGCTGCATCAGATTCTTTAGGCATAACTGAAGATCAGTCTCAGTCATTACTTAAGACCAACCTTGGTCTTAAGCTGATCTTCATCGATCCAGCTCGTAGAGACGATGCTGGCAACAAGGTTGTATCCTTGAAAGATTGTACGCCCGATGTAACCCTTTTGCAGGAAGAAATGCTTTCGAAGGCAGATTACGTCATCATCAAACTCTCTCCGATGCTTGACTGGCATCGTGCGGTAAGCGAATTAAACTGCGTACAAGAGGTTCATATCATCTCCGTGAATAATGAGTGCAAGGAACTCCTTTTAGTGCTCTCTGCGCGAAATATGGGCAATCTCCGCATTTATTGCATCAACGATGCGCAATCCTTCGTTTGTGATGAGATGGATATGGAGGAATCTTCGGTAAAGATAGCACCATCCACCCTTGAAGAGATGCAGTATCTTTACGAGCCGAATGCCTCGCTGATGAAAGCCGGCTGTTTCAGCGTCTTATCTGAGCGATATGGAGCCAGAATGCTTTCCAAGAACAGCCATCTCTTCGTGAGCATGGAGCCTATCGAGGATTTCCCAGGTAGGAGTTTTCGTATCATTGTCATCTCTTCCTTTAATAAGAAGGAGTTGAAGCGTCATCTCTCAGGCATCACCAAGGCAAACATTGCCACCCGCAACTTCCCCCTCTCCGTAGCCGAATTGCGCAAGCGCCTGAAACTGAAAGATGGCGGTGAAACCTATATCTTCGCTACCACATTGAGCGACGAAAGCCATGTGTTGGTGATAACGGAGAAGGCATAGGATTAAGGAGATTTCCAAGCTCTTTTGGGATGTTTTAAAAAGGTGTATGGGCGCAATAAAGTTTCTTAATGCGCTCAAACATCAGTTTTTATCCTAACTATGAAAAATAATCAACTAAAAATACGTGAGTAATCATTTTTTTCATTACCTTTGCAACCGATACCACACTCGCTCACGCCGTGTCGAGGTATTTGGAGCTGCTTTAAGCGACTTTCTAGTGCTAAGATGGGAGAAAAGGTAAGTGGGATAAAGGTATCACGACATAATATAAAGGCGTTTACTTGACGCTTTGTTCTTGACGAATCGAAACTTCGCAACTTTCAGGTGTTGTCTTGAGCATTGCAACGGTAGATGCCCTCGGGATGTGTATTAGCCACATCCCTTTACTGGTATGGCGCATTGTATAGTTATAGTGCGTCCTATATCCGTATAGGGGATAGTGTACACATATCGGCGTGGGCTTCGACGTTGCTCGTTCAACAACACTGGGCAATGCGAAGGCCTCGATTCGTGGGACGGGTAACAGGTAGAATCCCACGTTTTCTTTTATTTTGCCGTCAACTAAAGCTTGTTATATCGCCAATTAAGGGGTTCGGTGGCAAAATGGAAAAAGTTATGCCAAGACTATCTTACATATATATGGCTTTGATTTTCTCGGGGGCAACGATTATTGTTGTTTCTGTAGGGTGGATTGGCGCATCTAATTTGTCTTGGAAATGGGAGCACTATATTGGTATGGTAACAGCTATAGCTACTTTTGTCAACGCAGTATTTTTGTATATTACATTGAATCATCAAGACCGTTCTTTTAAGCATGAACGATTTGAGACAACTTTCTTCAATTTACTGGATCAACGTAGAAAGATAGTTGATGCTTTTAGTATGTCTTGTCCTGAGTGGGACAATGTTTCCCATGACAAAGTGAATAAAATATATCAAGGAGAGGCATGCTTCAAGGTTGCTGCTCGAGAAGTTTAGTGGATAAGAGATAATTTGTTTGTACATGATTCTTATTGTGGCATCCTTGATGATAAAACGACTGATATTTCAATTGATAATCAATTGGAAAGTATTCATAATGAACTAAACGACGACAAAGCGGCAATATATCAAATGGATAAGAAATTTAGATGCTGTCTTATCAATCAAACTTATCAGATAACCAATGATTTCTTTAATAAGCAACAGACATTTAGAGGAGATGGAGATAAAGAAATCAAGATAAGTCTTATTCGTTTTACATGGATAAACGGGATGTTCATGGAACATTATTTCCGACATTTGAAGCAAACCTTGAAATTCCTAGTTAAACGTCAACCAGAGAAGAAAAAGAAGGAATACTATGTAGATTTCTTGTTATCTCAAATGACAAGATATGAAATGAGAATAGTGTACTATTATTCCCTGACGAACAAGGATTATAAGGAGTTGTTGGATAAATTGGGAATTGTGGAATACATTCTGCATTTGAATAAACTCTAAATATTATTATAAATTTAAAAACTTATAAGTATGAAACCATTATCAATCTTAAGACTTGTTGTAGTCTTTTTGTTGGCATTGTGTAGCAGTGCTACATTTGCCTCCGATTTTGTTACCGTTGATGGCTTTAAGTTCCTTGTTGATACAAATAAGGATGAAGCAACATTGGTGGCTAATGATTATTCGGGTGAAGTCGTCGTTCCTGCAAGTGTCACATTTGATGGTAAGGATTATCCTGTTACATCTTTAGGAACAGAATGTTTTGGAAGTTCTGTCACTAAAGTTGCAATTCCTAATTCTGTTACAACATTAGGCGATAAGTGTTTTTATAAATCGGGAGTTAAGACAATTGATATCCCAAATTCTGTTACGTCATTAGGCGAAAGCTGCTTTGAATTTTCTAGTTTAGAGAAAATTGATTTGCCGGAATCTGTGGTAGCATTAGGTCCTAGTTGTTTTAGTTCTTGTCGTAGTTTACAAGATGTTGTCTTGCCAAATAGCTTGATATATATTCCAAAGGGTTGTTTTTCCTTTTGTGATAAAATAAAAAAAATTAAAGTGCCTTCTTCTGTGAAAACTTTAAGTAATGCATTTTCTTCATGTTCTAATTTGGAAGAAGTAGATTTGCCAGAGGGACTAGAGAAAATAAGTGAATATGGTTGTTTTTCTGGTTGTACTCAACTCAAAACAATTACGTTTCCTTCGACATTGAAATTCATAGATGGTGAAATGTTTGATGGTTGTAGTAATTTAAAAACAATTATATGTAAGGCAACAACACCACCAGATTACGGTAGGAGGAACCCTTTTAAAGGATTTTCTAAAAGCGAATGTGCTTTATATGTTCCACAAGCGAGTCTTGAGACTTATAAGAAAAAATGGATTTGGAAAGACTTTGGAATTTACAAAGCAATAGAAGGTGAGAACGAACCTGTCACAGCATGTTCTACTCCAGTAATATCTTACGAGAATGGGCAGTTGAATTTCGAAAGTTCAACATCTGGCGCAGAATACCATTATACCATCAAGGATGCTGATGTGGTTACTGATAAATACAATACTGATGGCAATGTGCAGTTAGAAGGCAAGCTGGATATCTCTGTTTATGCCACGGCAGATGGCTATATGGCATCAGAGAAAGCTGCGGCTACCCTTTATTGGCTCAATGCCGAGGGCGGTGATGATACCAATAACATCAATCTTGTGAAAACAAGAGGGGTAATGGTAACGACGGATAGCGACATTACAATCTCTGGCCTGAATGATGGAGAGGTGGTAACCTTCTATTCTGTAAACGGCGTGAATCTCGGAAGTGCCAAGGCGGTGCAAGGTGTTCTTCACTTTGCTAGGCCGAATGAAAGCATCGTCATCGCCAAGATAAAAGGTAATGACTTGAAGATTGCAATTAGGTAATTTCTTTCGTGTCCCGATAGCTTGCTTTGAGAATCTATCGGGATACTTAGGAGCATTTTCTAAAATGATAAAAGGCAAAAAATGAATTTATATTTTCGATTAAGCAAAAGAGTGTATTGTCTTATGACAATCCTAGTTACTGTGTTTTGTCGTGTGAGCGCCCAGCAATGGGTATTGGATGAAATCTCAAGAGAAGACGATGGTGATAGTGGTGGTACATTTGGAGGAATCCTTGGAACAATTATCTTTTTTGGTGTAATATGGCTACTAGTTACGATTTTTGGAGACAAAAAGAAGCCTGATCCTAATTCTCATTCTGATTTTCATAACGACGAATTAGATGTTCCTTATTATGATGATGACGATGATGATTATGACCCAATAATATTTGATGATGATTATGCTGATGAACCGTTTGGCGATTCGTATGATTCATATAGTAATGGTCCGATAGGTAATTCGTATACACCCTCTTCCTCTTTAGCTGTAGGGCAAGGTCAAAAAATAAAAGATACAGACTTTGAGCGGAGATGTATTGCTATATATGGAGACTATGCTGAAAATACTTATGGATTAGTTCTAATAAAGGAAGATGGTGAATATCGTCAGATCACTTATCCTGATAAGCGATATGAGGTGTTGTCTGCTTATATTTTTAAAAATCATAAGGAAAGACATGCTACCGTATGTACTATTGGTGACAGCGATTTGTTGAAATCATACATAGAATATCATGTCGAGTATAACATGTTCCCAACAGCAAAACCAATGGATAGTCATGGTAAATTGGAGAAGGAATATTATGGAGAGCGAATTGCGATGATGAAGGTATACTATTATTGGAAAGGGTATCCATATTGCTCAAATGGACATTCCTTGAGAGATTTTTGTTTAGCTTTGGGGTGGGATTTATGCATATATATTCATAAATATATTGGTCAGCCAATGGATATGTCTGAATATCATGATTTGAAAGAAATGACATTGAGAAAAATGACAGTAAAGGAATATCTTGAATACAGAAGCAAGGCTGATTATATTTCAGAAAGAAGTGAAGGATGGTATGATGGATGGGGAAATTATATAGGTAGGGACTATGCCGAAGCTAGTGCTGAGTTAGATAGGAGAAGGGTTTGTACTTATCAACAAGCAATTGAAGAAGTGAAGCAAATAGATTGGAGTTTGAAGTCTGGAGAGACACTACAGGAAATGAAACTTGCAACAGATAAGTTGTTAACAGCAAAGTCTGATTCGTGAATATAGAAAGTTTACTTTCAGGTGCAGAATACCACTATACCATCAATGAAGCTGATGTGGCAACCGATAAGTATAATACCGATGGGCAAGTGCAGCAGAATGGCAAATTGGATATTTCTGTCTATGCGACAGCCGATGGCTATAAGGCGACGGCAACTGTCGGAAGTGCCAAGGCGGTGCAAGGTGTTCTTCACTTTGCTAAGCCGAATGAAAGCATCGTCATCGCTAAGATAAAGGGTAATGACTTGAAGATAGCTATTAAGTAATATTTGTGTTTGGAAGTCGCAAATTGCGACTTCCAAACTTCTTCAAGGTCGCAAATTGCGACTTTGAAACCATCCTATTGTATCGTTTGAGGTTCCAATTTGACACCTCAAACAAAAACATTCTAGAAAATTCTTGCTTGTTTCCAATAATAGTTGTATCTTTGCCAAAATATTCAAAACCAAAGGAAATGGCAAAGGAAAAGGAATTGGAACAGGTGGAAGGACAGCAACTGCTTGTAGAAAATAAAGTGGAGTCTCTGATACGAGTTATCAGAGGACAACAAGTGATGCTTGACCGTGACTTGGCTGAGCTGTATGGAGTAGAAACAAAAAGATTGAATGAGCAGGTAAAACGTAATATAGAGCGTTTCCCTGAAGACTTTATGTTTCAATTGACCCCAAATGAATTTGATAACTTGAAGTCGCAATTTGCGACTTCAAGTTGGGGCGGTGTAAGAAAACTGCCTTATGCTTTCACAGAGCAAGGAGTTGCCATGCTTAGTGGAGTTTTGAAGTCTACAACTGCTGTTGAAGCAAACATCCGCATCATGCGAGCATTCGTATCTATGCGCCATTTTATGGTGAACAATGTGGCGTTTTATCTCTTTAATGAAAAAGTTCCAAGTGGGAGGAATGCCACTTGGAACTTGACGTATTATTTTCTTTTTTCCTTGAAGAACTTCTCGA
>USSA01000077.1 GCA_900557255.1 uncultured Prevotella sp. | reverse complement strand
ACGTATGTACAGCAAGACCGAACTCGGTCTGCTCTACTTTCCCGACACAACCGACGGGGCAACAGCGCGCCGTCATATCATGGAATGGATCAAGCGTTGCGTGCCTCTCTGGAACGAGCTGCAACGTTTAGGCTACCAGAAGCGTAGCCAGTATTTCCCTCCCCGCCAGGTATCCACCATCTTCGAATACCTGGGCGAGCCGGGGGCGGAATAGGGAATGTTGAATGTTGAATGTTGAGTGTTGAATGTTGAGTGTTGAATGTTGAGTGTTGAATGTTGAATGTTGGATGTTGAATGTTAAATAAAAAAACTCCTGAAGTTTGTTTCAAACAACTTCAGGAGTTTGATTATTATGTATTGATAGTTTATTTCAATAACTTTTTGTAGTCCTTGTCAAATCCTTGAGGATGACGTCCGATGAAAAGAACATTGAGTAAGCAGTTGGCTGCCAGTTCTACATCATTGAGATCAGCGCCTTTGCCTTTTTTGACTTCCTTTCCCAGGCATACATCCCATGTGGACTGGAAACAGCTATCATTTGCTCCAACAAACATATCATTTGAGTTAGGATCTTCCATCAGTTCAAACTTGATAACCTTTTTGGATGTGATAGGTTGGATATTGCAAAGCATATCGAATGCTTTTTCAAAAATATCGCGATGCAACTGTGCATTTGGAAACATCACATTGACTGTTGGAAATATCTCTTCAAATTCAAACGACTGCAATAGCTGGTAGAGTTTCATATGCTTATACCTTATTATATATATAACATTCAGTTTATCAACTCTCGTTGTGAAGACTAGAACTTAGCCATCTTGATAGCATCTATAGCACACTCATCACCCTTGTTACCCAACTTGCCGCCGCTACGATCCTTAGCCTGCTGCAGATTGTTGGTAGTCAAGAGACCATAGATGACAGGTATTTCCTGAGTAGCATTCAGACGGGCAATTCCGTAGGTAACACCCTCGCAGATGTAATCGAAGTGAGGAGTTTCACCACGTATCACACTACCTAGAATGATGACTGCATCATAGCCGCCATTCAAAACCATTTGATGGGCTCCATAGATAAGCTCAAAGCTGCCTGGAACAGTTTTCACATGGATATTCTCAGTGAGAGCTCCATGTTTTTCGAGTGTTTTTACTGCTCCGTCGAGCAAAGCGCCCGTTATCTCAGGATTCCATTCTGCTACAACGATACCAAAGCACATGTTACTGGCGTCTGGTATTTTAGTAAAGTCGTATTCAGATAAATTATGAAGTGCTGTTGCCATATTGATTTCGAATTGTTATCAGTACAGATTAGTTAGAAGCGCGCTCGATGTACTTGTCGATTTCGCCACTCTGTACGAGCATAGCGTTAACATACTTCTTCTTAGCATCCTGATAAAGCTTCAAAGCTTCGTCTTTCTTACCCTGGCTTTCGAGAATCTCGCCTGCCTTGATAATGAATGTAGGAGAAAGACTGTTGTTTGTACCATCGTCGGCCTTGCTGTCAGCCATAGAAGCAGCCTTCTTGAAAGCATCTACAGCCTTGTCGAGCTGGTTGAGATGCGCATAAGCATCACCTAAGGCAGCTTCAGCAGCAGGACTGATCATCTGGTCGCCTTCTGAAGAGAAAGATTCCAGACTCTTCTGAGCTTCTGCCCATTTGCCGAGGTTTGCATAGCAAAGACCAGCATAGAGGTTTGCCAGGTTACCTGCATCTGTGCTGCTGTATTCGTCAGCAATCTTAGTAAAACCTACATAGCCAGCGCCATCACCCTTCAATGCCTGCTCATACATCTGGTTAGCAAAGTAGGTCTGACCCTTAGCAAGCATAGTGCTAGCCTTGTCCTCACGAGGACCTGAAATCTGAGATACATAACCGAATACACCTGCAATGATAACAATGATAGCTACTACTGCAATGATAATTGCCTTCTTGTACTTCAAGAAGAAGGCCTCACGAATGTTTAGGCTCTCTGTTTCCTGAGCCTGTACGTTGTTGTTTGCCATTTTTATTTTGCTTTTTTATTATTCTATACTTTTTAGTTTCTGGTTTTGGGGCAATCTGTTCAATAGAAAGTTTGCTTTCAAATTGTGGAATGCCGCTAAACTTCTGCAAATTTACTCAATTTTATTCAATTATTGAAATTTCTAGCCTATTTTTTTTGTTTTTTCCTCTTTTTCTGCTAACTTTGCACTATAAAAGCAGAAAAGAGACTATGATTTTAAAGAATATTTCCATTATTAACTTTAAAAATATAAAGAGCGCCAATCTGGAGTTGTCGCCCAAAATCAATTGTCTGATAGGACATAATGGCATGGGAAAGACTAATTTCCTTGATGCCATCTACTATCTCTCTTTCTGTAGGAGTGCCTATAATTCTATCGATTCCCAGATTATTACTCATGATGAGCCTTTCTTTATGCTGGAGGGAAATTATGATAATGATAAGGGGGAGATAGAGAATGTTTACTGTGGCATGAAACGGGGTACCAAGAAGCATTTCAAGAGAAACAAGAAGGAGTATAAGCGTCTTTCGCAACATATTGGGCTTATCCCTCTGATTCTGGTTTCTCCATCTGATGTTTCTCTGATAGAAGGGGGAAGCGAAGAGCGCAGAAAACTGATGGATGTGGTCATCTCTCAGTATGATTACTCTTATATAGAGGCTTTATCCAACTATAATAAGGCTTTGCAACAGAGAAATGCTTTGCTGAAAATGGAGGAGGAGCCTGATATTACGCTGCTGGAACTTTGGGAACAGCAGATGGCAAGTAATGGTGAATTGCTGTACCGGAAACGGCAGGCTTTCGTTGACGAACTGGTTCCGCTGTTTCAGCAGATTTATCAGCAGATTTCGGGTGATAAGGAGCAGGTCCGTCTTCACTATGTTTCTCATTGTCAGAGAGGACCTTTGCTGGATGTTATCCAGCGCGACCGGTTTAAGGATCGTGCTGTAGGGTATTCTCTGCATGGTGTTCACCGTGATGATCTGGAGTTTTTGCTGGGTGATTATCCGATGAAGAGAGAGGGAAGTCAGGGGCAGAACAAAACTTTCGTGATTGCCCTGAAACTGGCTCAATTTACATTCCTGCAGCGCACGAGTTCCAATACACTTCCTTTGCTCCTCTTAGATGATATTTTCGATAAGTTGGATGCTCAGCGGGTTGAGGCTATTGTGAAACTGGTTGCCGGTGACCATTTCGGACAGATCTTTATTACGGATACGAACCGTGATCATTTGGATAAGATTCTCCAGAACATGCAGGGAGATCATACGATATTCTATGTAGAGAATGGGGAAATAATAAAGTAGAAAACTAAGGGAAACAGATTCTGTTTCCCTTAAAATTTTGAGGATATGTTTAGAAGAAAAGTTAAGTCAATAGCAGAACTCTTGCCTGAATTTCTGAGAAAGGAAGGCTTGGAGACTCCTTTGCAGCAGAAACGCCTGATAATGAGTTGGGATTCTGTGGTAGGGGAAAATATTGCTGCATATTGTGGTGAGAAGTTTATCAAGAACCAGACTCTCTATGTAAAGATAGAGAATGCTGCATTGAGGGCTGACCTCACGATGAGCCGTGCTACCCTTGTTCGCCGTTTGAATGAACAGGTTGGTGCACAGGTTATTGCAGATATACGCTTTTATTAATATTCCGCGCTCTATATACTCTATATGATTTCATCCATGCATATATCTGTAGGGGTAACAGGAAGGAGTCCTTCCTCTGTTATCTTCTGGAAGTCGAAACAGATTCCTATTTTGTATGCATGTGGAATCTGGGCAAGAAATCTGTCGTAATAGCCTTTTCCTCTTCCTAACCGGTTGCCTTTCATATCGAAACTCATACCTGGGATTACGGCAAGTTCTATCTCTGGATATTTCTCTTCCGGATAAATCTTGCCTTTCGGTTCAAGTATATGATAGGCTCCTTCCTTCAGGTCTTGAACTCCGGAATATTCTCTCAGTTCCATATTCGTATCGTCCAGCACAACGGGCAGTATCACCCGCTTTCCCCTGGAAACAAGTTGGTCTATATAATGATGGGTGTCCACTTCATCAGGAAGCGAATAGTACATCAGTATGGTTTGGGCATTCTGAAGATGTGGGTTGGAATCTAAACGTGATAATACAGAAAGCGTCAGTTCCTCAAGTTGTCTTGAGGAATACTGTCGCTTTCTGTATTTTATGATTTTTCTTAATTCTTTCTTGTCCATGCCTTAAGCATTTGCTATCATACAATTATTATGGTGTAAGGAAGAATAGTTGTAGGGCATATTCGCCATAGCTATCTTTTCTTTCTTCGCAGCGCGTTTTTTGGCTGGCTCTGGTTTCTTAGGAAATGCTGCATGGTTCTCAAATACATCCAGCGTCTTTTTGATGACTGGATCATCAAGATTGATGTATTGGGTCCATGCCTGCTCGTCCAACATATTGTAGATGATACGGCTGTCGATGACACGGTCTAATAGTTTGTGTGATTTCTTGATTAAAAGATTTCTACGTTTCAAACCACGTTTATCAGCATAGCTAGCAAACTTTTCAACCATGTCCTGACTGTCAAGATAATCGGCAAGTTCCATCATCTCCTTGAAGTTGTTCAACTTCGGACGGTTATCGTCTGTATAAGTGAAGGCAAACTGCAAGATGAGACCACTCAGACTAGCCTCCTTGAAATAGGATGTCATGCCGAGCGTATCTTCAGGAACAAAGATGTCTGGGGTGATACCACCTCCACCATAGACAATACGGCCGTTACCTGTATGATAAGCTGGTCCTGTATGCTTGATGCTATCCTGTGAGAAGAACTCTCCGTGCTGGTATCTGTCAAGCAAGTCTTGCTCATAATCCTTGTCATCGCCCAGCGTATATGGCTTCTGGATGCATCTTCCTGAAGGAGTATAGTAGCGCGCAATGGTCAGACGGATGAGGCTGTGGTCAGGGAATTCTATCTGTTGCTGAACCAGTCCCTTACCAAACGAGCGTCGTCCGATGATGGTAGCACGGTCATTATCCTGCATGGCACCCGCAAAGATTTCTGCAGATGATGCAGAACCTTCATTGATGAGAACTACCATCGGAATCTTCTGGTAGGCACCCTTACCGTCACTCATATAGTTATGTCTAGGCGATTTGCGTCCCTGTGTGTAAACGATGAGCTTCTTGTCTGGCAAGAATTCGTTTGCCATGTTTACTGCAGCCGTCAGGTAACCACCTGAGTTATCCCGAAGGTCAATACAGAGGTTGGTGAATCCCTGCTGTGAGAGTTTGGCCAGAGCAATCAGCATTTCCGGATAGGTGTTCTCGCCAAAGTTCTTGATACGGATATAGCCAGTTTTGTCGTTAAGCATGTAAGCTGCTGTAACACTCTTTGTTGGTATTTCACCTCGGGTTACGGTAAAGGTCTGAACCTTCTTGCTTCCATATCGTATAACTCCGATTTTCACCTTGGTATCCTTTGGACCCTTCAGGCGATGCATTGCCTCCTGATTGGTTACAATCTTGCCAACAAAAGGTTTGCCGTCTACGGCTACAATCTTATCTCCTGCCAAAAGTCCGGCTTTCTCGGCAGGTCCATTCTGTATCACATTCTGTATATGTATTGTATCTTGGCGGATGACAAACTCTACGCCTACACCCGAGAACGAGCCTTTCAGATCGTCGGTGGCCTGAGCTGCGTCTTTAGCACTGATATATACGGAATGTGGATCCAGTTCTGCTAAAATCTGTGGAATTGCCTTATCTACCAGCGAGTCGATGTTCACGGGATCTACATATTGGTCATCAATAAGATGGAGCAGGTTGTTCAGACGGTTGCTTCCACTATTGATAACGTTGAGGCGATTTCCAGAGAAATGGTTGGAAAAGAATGTTCCGATGATGATACCTATCACAACACAGAATGCCATGATGAATGGCATAAAGCGGTTGGTCTTATTCTTACTCATGTTCATAACAATTCTCTTTTTACTAACGTTTTATCTATCTTATCTCTAATCTTCTACAGAAGATGTCTTTTCATCAGGATTGAGGCATTCTACCTTGATTCCTGCTCGTTGCATCAGTTTGATACCATCGTCCAGACGGTATTTCTCTGCATATACAACACGCTTGATGCCCGACTGTATGATCAGTTTGGCACATTCTATACATGGAGAGGCGGTGACGTAAAGCGTACTTCCCTCACTGTTATTGCTGCTGCGGGCCAATTTCGTAATAGCATTAGCCTCCGCATGGAGAACGTATGGCTTGGTTACGTTGTTATCCTCACAGACATTTTCAAATCCGCTCGGTGTACCGTTGTAGCCATCACTGATAATCATTTTATCTTTTACAACCAGTGCACCTACCTGTCGGCGTTTGCAATAGCTGTTTTCAGCCCATATACGTGCCATTCGCAAATAGCGAAGGTCGAGCTTGGTTTGTTTGGAAAGTTCGTTTGCCATCCTCTTATCCTTTATGTTGTACCTTGATTTCGTTACGTTCCAGCAGTGCATCGATGGTTGGCTCTTGTCCACGGAACCGTTTGTAGAGAACCATAGGATGCTCTGTTCCACCCTTAGAGAGTACGTTGTCACGGAAACTTTGAGCCGTCTTCTGGTCGAAGATTCCATTCTTCTTGAATACACTGAAAGCATCAGCATCCAATACTTCTGCCCATTTGTAGCTATAATATCCTGCGGCATAACCTCCTGCCATGATGTGGGAGAACTGTACGGTCATGCAGGTTTCCTGCAACTGTGGCAATATCATCGCCTTTTTCCAGGCTTCCTTTTCATAAGGCATGATGTCGGCAGTAAATTCTTTCTCTTGGGTGTAGTATGCCATGTCAAGCAATCCGAAACTTACCTGGCGCAGGCAACCGTAGGCTGCCATGAAGTTGCGACTCTTCATGATGCGCTCTATGAGTTCATCTGGCAATGGTTCACCTGTCTGATAGTGGAAGGCAAAAGTACGGAGAAAATCTTTCTCTATTGCATAATTCTCCATAAACTGTGATGGCAATTCTACGAAGTCCCACCATACGTTGGTTCCCGAAAGACTCTCGAAGCGGGTATTGGCAAACATGCCGTGAAGACTGTGACCAAACTCATGGAGGAAGGTTTCTACTTCTCCTAATGTCAGGAGAGCAGGTTTTTCCTCTGTTGGCTTGGTAAAGTTCATTACCACACTTACGTGAGGACGTATGTTGTTGCCCTTATGGTCTATCCACTGTCCCTGGAACTCTGTCATCCAGGCACCTCCTTGCTTGCCCTTGCGAGGGAAGAAGTCGGCATAGAATACAGCCAGATAGCTGCCGTCTTTATCAAATACCTCGTATGCCTTGACGTCTGGGTGGTATACCGGTATCTCTTTGTTCTCCTTAAAGGTGATGCCATACAGCTTGTTGGCGAGGCCAAACACACCGCCTATCACTTTGTCCAGCTGGAAATAAGGGCGAAGCATTTCTGCATCGAGATTATATTTCTCCATCTGGAGTTTATGAGAATAGAAGCCGAAATCCCATGGCTCCATTTCGAAATCTTCACCCTCCAATTTCTTGGCAAGGGCTTCCACTTCTTCCACTTCCTTTTCTGCCGTTGGCTTATAAGCCTCTATCAGGTCGTTGAGAAGTTTATATACATGTTCTGTATTGCTTGCCATACGGTGGCGAAGAACATAGTCGGCATAGGTTTCGAAACCGAGCAACTGAGCGAGTTCTCTGCGCAGGTTTACCAGTCGTTTGCAGATTTTCAGGTTGTTCTGCTCATTATCATGGGTACATACCGTATTGCGTGCCATATACATCTGTTTGCGGAGCTCACGCTGGGTAGAGTAGGTCATAAATGGAGAATAACTTGGATAATCGAGTGTAAAGATCCAGCCTTCTTTTTCCTGCTCTTTGGCGGTATGCGCAGCGGCAGCTTTTGCTGTTTCAGGAAGTCCGTCGAGCTGAGCTTCGTCTGTGATATGGAGTGTAAAAGCCTTGTTTTCTTTTAAGAGATTCTGTGAGAACTGCAGAGTGAGCATACTGGCTTCTTCTGTAAGTTTGCGAAGTTTCTCTTTGCCTTCTTCATCTAAGAGTGCACCGCTGCGTACGAATCCGTCATAGCTGGTGTCCAGAAGCATTTTCTCTTCAGGAGTCAGTTCTCTGTTTGGATGATCGTGAACGAACTTGATGCGCTCGAAGAGTTTCTTGTTCAGCGTGATGTCATTTGTGTGCTTTGTGAGAATCGGACTCATCTTCTGCGCAATCTCTTCCATCTCATCGCAGGTTTCAGCACTCATCATGCAGGAGAATACGTTAGATACACGGCTCAAGAGGTCGTAATAGTGTTCGCCCTTATCGGGATCAACTCTTGCAATGGTATTCTCAAAGGTTGGTTCTGCCGGATCGTTTACGATCTTGTCTGTAGCTTCGTCATCACGGCGGATTCCCTCCATGAATGCCGGCTCATAATCTTCGAGACGGATTCGTTCGAATGGTACTGTATCGTGCGGTGTATTGTAAGGCACGAAGAATGGGTTGGTTCTATTCTGTATTGTATTGTCTTGCATATTGTTACTTTTTAGTTGCAAAGTTAGCAAAAAAATGCTTTATTGCCTTGATAATAAACGTTTTTAACTAATATTTATCGGTCGTTATACTTTCTTTAGCGTTTGATGAGATTTTCCAGTGCAGGGATATAGATTCTGCCTCGTTCTAGCTGGATAAGTCCTTCTGATTGTAGTTCGTTGAGGGCTTTGGATACATAGATGCGCTTTACATTCATCTCTTCTGCTAAACGGGTCATCTTGATATGAAAGATTTTCTCGCCTGCCGGGCGGACGCTGTGGCTCTCGAAGAAACGGATCAGGCGCTCACTCAGTGTCTTGGCAGGAACTCTGAACAGTCTGCGGTTGTTCTTCTGGGATTGGGTGCAGACCAAGTTCAGAAGATTGATGCGGAATATTTCATATTCATCGGATAACTTCATGATCTCTTGCTTGCTGACTGACATGATGCTGCAGTTGTTCTTTGCCACATAAGTGTGGGTGAAGCGCTGGGTAAGACCGAAAAGTCGTTCCAGCTGGAATGATTCCGGTGCCGAAATGTCTTCTTCTACCTGATAGCCGTAGTCATCTGCCTGGGTTATCACCTTAATGTCTCCACTGATTAAATAATATAGACGTGTACAACTGGTGCCTTCTTCAACTATAGTTTCACCCGCTTCCAGTTTTTGGAAGTCAAAACGGGTCTTACCTGCTACGTTTTGGAAGTCATAGCGAGTCATTCCCAGGAATAACGGGAGAGACAACAAACTGTCGTATAGTCTATTGGTTGACATGTAAGTTTATTTATTTAATATCTTGTTTTTGAGAGATGGTGAATACCATATCTTGTTTTGTCCTTTCTCGTCAGCATAGATGAGATATGCACAGAGATCCGGATGCTTTTTCAGAATCTGTTTTGCGCCCTCCATTCCCATTACCATAAACGAGGTAGCATAGGCATCGGCTGTAGCACAGTTCTTGGCTAAAACCGTTGCAGATAAGATGTTATGCTGTACAGGATAGCCTGTTTTGGGGTCGATGGTATGTGCATACTTCTTGCCGTTTTTATAATAGAAGTTTCTGTAGTTACCACTCGTAGCCATGGCTATGTCGGTAATATCAAGAACATCCTGAATTTCCTGACTCGTATTGGTAGAATCGTCAGTTGGCTTGTTGATACCAATATGCCAAGGTACTTGTTTCTCGCTAACACCGTTTACTACGATTTCTCCACCAATCTCAACCATAAAGTTGCTGATACCTTTCTTTTTCAGGAATCTGGCAACAATATCGCTGCCATATCCTTTGGCGATAGCAGAACAGTCAAGCATAATCTTTGGATTTTGCTTGATGATGCGTCCCTTTTCCAGGGCTACTTTCTCATAACCAACCAGCGTTTTGATACTGTCTATCTTGGCTTTCGTAGGAGGTACCCCCTGCTTGAATCCAAAGCCCCAGAGGTTTACCATTGGGGCAACCGTGATATCAAAGGCTCCATTGGTTTCTTTTGAGATGCTTTCTGCCATGCGGAATACTTCGGTAAACATTTCGTCTACCTCAATATCTTTACCTTGGTTTACCTGTGTGATGACAGAGGTCTTATTGAAAGGAGACAAGGATTGGTCTACCTTCTTGAGTTCTGTTTCTATCTCTTGCTGGTAGTTGGTATCACTCTGATAGGTAATGTGATAGATGGTGCCAAAGATAAAGCCGGTATCTTTCTGATAGGGCGTATTATGCTGCTGACGTATGATAACGATGGTACCAACGATAAGTATCAACAGAAATGGAATCTGCCAGATAAGTTTCTTTTTTTTCATATTATGATGTCTTTAAATCTCTAGGGTTACATTGAATGTTCCGCCAAGTCGGGAACCGCCCTGCTTACCATATCCTGGCACATACCAGGTGTTGCCTAATTCTCCATCGTTCTTGAAGAGGCGGCGTTTGTATCTGAAACTCCAGCCCATACGGACGGGACCCCAGATTTTGGCATCAATACCTATTACGCCTTCCAGCCAATGATAGTTGCAGGAAATGCCATTTCCGCCATAGGGCGTTTCGCCGCCCCATACTGGGTCTGTAACGGGTGGGGCGCTCAGGTCATATTCATAATAGGTGCAGGCATAACGGAAACCGCCAAACAGACGGTAGTCGTCGTGTTTGTTCTTCAGAAGATTCCAGTCTACACCTAATCTGAAATAGGGAGCGCTGGTCTTGTAGGTGATTTGGGTTGCCTCATCGCTGGCATCTGCCTTTCCATAACCCAATTCGAAAACAGGATAATACTTGTCTTTCAGATTGATACGGAGAGATGCTTCGTACTGCCCATAGTCGCTAACCATCAACTGTACGGGACCTATCAGGTCAACTCCCACAGCCATACCTCTAAAAAAAGGAATGGTATCAGGCTGCTGCTCTATGATCTTCTTCTTGCTTTGTGCCTGACAGGGGAGAACAGCAAATAGGGAAAACATACTAGTTGCGACTGCCAAAATATATGTAGAAATGTGCTTTGGATGCATCATAATTTACCTCTTTTTGATTGATGACTATTGAATCAATATAATTGTGAGTAGTCTTAACATCGGTTATCGTATGGAAGAACGATGGACTGCAGTCTACCGACTCAAAATGAGAGCGGTTTTCCTTTGATACAGTCACGGTGTCCTTGAATACTTGCTTCGATAGGGTATGTATCTCGAAAAACAATACGTCTTCATCCAGGCTGTAACTCATAGGCAGACTGAAACTGTCTACGTTTACATCCTTATTGATCAGCACACTATCTGTTCCTGCTATCTTTTTCGTAGAAATCGTTAGCGTGTCTTTTAGCGTTTTGTTGTCGCCCATCAACTTGTATTTGGTATATACAGTATTGTTGAGTGGGCAGTCGAGAGATGTACATCCCATCATGGCTAGAACCATGAAAACGACGAAAGGTATTATTTTCCGCATCTTATTTCTTTTTCTATTTGATAATCGTTACGGTTTGGGTTCTGGCGGCTGATAAGGTCGCCCAGGAATCCGGCAAGGAACAGCTGGCTACCCAAAACCATCGCTACAAGAGCAATGAAGAAGTAAGGTGAATCGGTAATGAGATGTCCGTAGATGCCGTTGTGCAGGTCGATGACCTTGTCTATACCTAAGCCGATGAGCGATAGGAAAGCTATGAAGAATACGACGCTACCCAGGAAGCCGAATACGTGCATTGGCTTTTTGCCAAAATTGCTCAGGAACCAGAGAGTCATCAGGTCAAGATAACCATTTACAAAGCGGTTCCATCCCATAAACTTTGATTTTCCGAACTTTCTTGCCTGGTGATGAACAGGTTTTTCGCCTATCTTGGCAAAACCTGCATTCTTGGCTAGATATGGGATGTAACGGTGCATCTCACCATATACCTCGATATTCTTAACTACGTCGAGGCGATAAGCTTTCAGACCGCAGTTGAAGTCGTGCAGATTGTGTATGCCGCTTACTTTGCGTGCAGTAGCATTGAAGAGTTTGGTAGGGATGGTCTTGCTCAGAGGATCTCCTTCTTTACGGTTCTGCTTGTAACCAGACACGAGGTCGTATCCCTCTTTCATAATCATCTGGTAGAGTCCCGGAATCTCGTCTGGAGAATCCTGCAGATCGGCATCCATGGTGATGACAACATCGCCCTGCGCTTCTTTGAAACCACAGAAGAGTGCTGGGCTCTTTCCATAGTTTCTGCGGAATTTGATACCCTTTACTTGCTCGTTCTTCTCAGCAAGTTCTTCTATGACGTTCCATGAACGGTCGGTAGAACCATCGTTCACAAAGATGACTTCATAAGTAAAATCGTTTGAGTCCATTACTCGCTTTATCCAGGCGAAGAGCTCTGGTAACGACTCTTCCTCATTGAAAAGAGGAATTATTACTGAAATATCCATTATCTTGTATTTATCTGTTTGTTTCTTATTTATTGTTATTTTGTATGCTGTTGTTTACTCTTCTTTGCCATTACTGCAGCAATAATCGGACTGAGTACAGCACCTGCTACCAGGTTGGTAATCATAAACATCGAAGCCCAGGCTATCGGTTTCATCATACTGACGGCATCAAGAAGGGTTTTAGATTCTTCTGCAGTTAACTGATACGCTTGTGCAACAATCTGATAGTTGGTTTGCAGTTGGTTCATGAATAGGCCTGTATCCATAAAACGGAACCAAAGATATTGTACAAGGGTAAGCAGAAGGGTTGCATTGAAGAATGTCTGGATGCAATAGTAGAAAGCATGACGGAAAGAGATATGTCCGTCTCTTGCATAGTCACGGAATGCCTTCAGTCGCTTGGCTACAACAAATGGGGTTGCTATGATGAGAATGTTGGAAATAAATCCCAGCATCTGGTATTGCGGGTCTACTGCCAGCATGGTACATACGAAACTGACAATCCAGACAACTCCGAGGATGGCGCCGTCTTGCCGAGCGAATGCTTTGGTCTGTTTTATCTTACCAGTGTCAATGATTATCGTTTTAACCTTATGCATTTGCTGGCTTGTTTTCTTTTCTTCTTGATTCTCGTTATTTTCTGTATTCATTTTTTTTATTGTATTTCTACGGATGTGACATATCAATTTGCAAAAATACAACTTTTTTATTATATAAGGTGTAAAGGGTGATAATATTTATATATAATTAAAGATAGAACCTCGTAAAACTGGAGTTTCAGGTGTAAAGTTATGATATATATTATGTAAAAGGGTATGCAAACAAAAAAGGAATCTTCTAAAAGAAGATTCCTTTTTGAGCCTCTTGTCGGATTCGAACCAACGACCCCGAGATTACAAATCA
>USSA01000076.1 GCA_900557255.1 uncultured Prevotella sp. | reverse complement strand
CACAAGGAATATATCAAGGCAGATTATACCCAGGTAGACTTCCTCAAGAAGCAGGGCATCTCCTTCTATTCTCTGCAGGCTCTCTTCTGGAACCAGCTGCTCCTGCCGGGCGAAAGGACTGTGAAGGAATCAGACCTGAAGAAGTTTGATGCCACCTTGGATGTGGCAGGAGATGCTGTGCCGGTTAGTTTCAGAAACGGCAATATGACCTATGCCTGGACAGCCAACCGCACTACCGGCCGTATCACAGCTGCAGATGTTGTCTATAAGAGTGCGCAGAACGGCACCTCCAATCTCCACGTCGACTACGGCAACTTCAAGAGTGTAGGCGTCAAGATGTTCCCTGCCTCCCTGAATCTGTCGATGACCACTACTGCTACCAGGAAAAAGCAGGAGGCTAAGATCAGTCTGCAATTGAATCAGGTGAAGACCGACAGCAAATGGAGCACTCAGACCGAGATTTCGGGCAAATACAAGCAGATTTCTCCAACAGATGTGCTCAGCAAGATATTGAGTATGTAGATGCTCATCAAGAGTTTGAAATTATAGAACATGGGTTTTTAATATAAGAAATGAAGCGAATCTTATTATTCATCATGGCAATCACCTTCTCGCTCGCACCTTTTGCGCAGAAGCATTCTGCCCAGAAGAAGCCGGTGAGAAAGACTGCCGTAACTGCGAAAAAGAAGGCTGCTACTCCTGCCAGAAAGACGAACAGCAGAAGTCATGCGGCCAGAACGACATCCAAACCAGCTGCGCCAACCAGAGCAGAACGCAAGGCGGCAACCTATAGCAATGCCTCTATCCGGGGTTTGCAGGGACAGCGCGCTTCTATCCGGAAGAAGATCAGAGAGCAGGAGCAGGCTTTGCAGAGAAATAAGGCAGATGTGAAGAAACGTCTTGAAGACCTGATGGCGCTGAACGGAGAAATAGACCAGCGTCAGAAGAAGATTGACGGTATCCAGAAGGATATTCATCATATTGACGGCAATATCGGCATTCTGCAGGCACAGTTGAAAACGCTTCAGCAACAGTTGCAGGACCGCAAAAACAAGTATATCCGTTCCATGCGCTATATGAGCCGTCATCATACGGTTCAGGACAAGCTGATGTTCATCTTCAGTGCCAAGAATCTGACACAGATGTATCGCCGCCTTTCCTTCATCCGCCAGTATTCTTCCTATCAGAAGGCGCAGGGCGAGGCTGTAAAGGCTAAGCAGAAGCAGGTGAACGAGAAGCACCAGCAGTTGCAGCATGTAAAGGGACATAAGAACACCTTATTATATAAGGGTAAGCAGGAGAAGACGGCATTGGAAGGTAAGCAGACCCAGCAGCAGGAAATGGTGCAGGGACTGCAGAAACAGCAGAAGACCATTCAGGCTGTCATCGCCGACCAGCGTCAGAAAGATGCGGCAATCAACGCTCAGATTGACCGCTTGATAGCTCAGGAAGTAGCCAAGGCTCGTGCCCGTGCTGCTGCCGAGGCTAAGAAGAAGGCCGCTGCCGCTGCTGCCGCCAAGAAACGTGCCGAGGAACTGGCTCGCAAGAAAGCTGCTGCCGAGGCTGCTGCCAGGGAGAATGCCCGTCGTATAGCCGAAGCCAAGGCGCGTGAGGCTGCTGCCGAAGCTGCCCGCAGAAAGGCTGCCGAAGAAGCAAGACTGGCTGCCGAGGCTGCAAGAAAGGCTCAGGAGGAGGCTGCTGCCCAGGCTGCTGCTCAGGCGAAGGCAAAAGCGCAGGCTAGGGCGCGTGCTGCTGCCGAGGCTGCCCAGCGTGCCGCCGCAGAACAGGCTGCCCGTCAGGCTGCTGCCGAACAGGCTGCAAGAAAGGCGGAGGCTGAAAGACAGGCTGCTGAGTTGAAGGCGAAGATGGATGCGGAACGCAGTACCCGTGAGATTGCCGCTGCCAAGAAGGAGGCACAGGAGGCTTCTACCTTGAGTTCGGTAGACCGCATGCTGAGCGGTGGATTCGAGGCTAACCGTGGTAGATTGCCGATGCCTATCAGCGGCAGTTACCGTGTGGTGAGTCATTTCGGTCAGTATAACGTGGAAGGCTTGAAGGGCGTAACGCTCGACAATAAGGGTATCAATATCCAGGGCAAGCCGGGTTGTGTGGCTCGCAGCATCTACGATGGTGAGGTGAGTGCCGTCTTCGGTTATGGTGGCATGTGGAACGTGCTGGTCCGTCATGGTGCCTACATCTCTGTTTACTGTAATCTGAAATCGGTCAGCGTTCATAAGGGTCAGAAGGTAAGTACCCGTCAGGCTCTTGGTGCCGTGGGCTCTGATAACATCCTCCAGTTCCAGCTTCGCAAGGAGACAGCCAAACTCAATCCGGAGGCTTGGCTGAGCCGATAAAAGAAGTTTTATAAATATGAAGCATTCATGAAAAGATGTATAAATCGATTCATGCTCTGTTGGCTCCTCACCATACTGTTTGCTTCTTGCATTTATGACGACTACTCCGATTGCCCGCAAGAGAGCGACCGTAAAATGGTTCGGATTAATGTGGATTGGCATTTGTTTGATAAAGAGGTGCCTACGGGTATGACGGTCATGGTATTCCCCTGGTCAGGTGGTGCTCCGCAAACTGTGTTGACCAATGAGATTACTCATGCCGACTTTTTCTTAGAACCAGGAAAATATCGTGTACTGGTATTCAACCAAAGTACGACAGAGTTTGGTACACTCGACTTTCTAGGAATGGACTCTTACGAGACAGCGCGGGCTGTAGTACAGCATGCAACATCGCGCTGGTACTCTCGTGGAGATAATGAATTGATAGGGGTTGAGCCCGAGTGGCTTGCCTCTGATAAACTCGATGAATTCGAGGTTTCTGAAGACTTTTCTGAGGTAACTTTAACTCCAAGGAATGTGCTTTCGCATATCCAGGTCAGCGTGAAAGTTCCAAGTATAGGATACCTGCGTTATACGAGAGGATCCTTAACTGGTATTTCGAAAGGTTTTCTGCTGGGACTGGGGAAGCCGCTTCAGAGTAAGGTGACTTATCTTCTGGAGACCTGGACGAAAACGATAGATGAGAATGACGCGACTCTAGGAACGTTGAAGACATCGGTTAAATGTTTTGGTCTACCTGAAACCACCCAACCTGATGCAGACAACAATAAACTGTCTCTTTCAGCTTTGTTGATAGACAACAAGACGCAGATAGATCATCAGTTTGCGGTTGGAGATAAGTTTCAGAAAGATGAAAATTCATCGGAGTTAGGGTATATAGTTTCTCTCCATGTAGATGTTAAGGTACCGAAACCTTTGCCAGAGGTGAAGCCTTCGGAGGGAAGTTCTGGTGGTTTTGATGTCACTATCCAGGATTGGGGTAAACCTGAGGATATTGATATGGAACTATAGAAAAAGTGATAAGAATAAGATAAAGTAATAATAGATTAGTTTAATTTAAAAATCAAAACAGATATGTATAAGAAATTTTTTATGGGTATTGCTGCCATGGCAGCGTTGACATTGGTAAGTTGTTCAAGCGATGACTTGAATAGTCTTTCTGGTACCCCTTCTAAGAACGAGGCTATCAGCTTTGATAGCTATTTGGGAAGAAGTGCCGTTTCAGTAAATGGTTCACGTGGTAGTGTGCTGAATAAGGATGCTCTTCAGAAGCCAACTGAAGGCTTTGGTGTGTTTGGTAATTATAGCTCTACAGAAGCTACAACTGCTTATGGTGAGAACTTGTTTAAGAATCAGAAGGTTACTTATTCAGCGGATGAAACAAAGTGGACATATTCTCCTGTTAAGTATTGGTCACCACAAGGTCATATTGATTTCTTGGCGTATGCTCCATATGTTGAGAATCAAGAATTGAAAGAAAATTCAAAACTTGATTTTACTGTATTATCAACAATTACTGACCAAAAAGATTTGTTGTGGGCTAATGCTGCAAATCAGACTATGGCAAGTAACTCTGGTACAGATAAAAAAGTGAATTTTAAATTTGCTCATGCTTTGTCTAGACTTGGTTATACAGTTAAAACTAGTTCAGATGATGCAAGTACAACTATTACATTGAAGACAATTACATTGGCAGGATCTGCTGATGGAACAACAAATGCTTTCTACACAAAGGGTACCATAGATTTGTCTAAGCCTTCTACTTCTACTGCAGATCTTTGGACAACTTCTGATACTGATACTAAGCAGAAATTTGATTGGTTCTCTGGAACTCAGACATTAGCTACAACTGATTATAAAAATCCTGATGCGAATTATTTGTTTGTAATTCCACAGGATTTCTCTCAAGAAACAGAAAATCCCAATAAACTTTTTGTTGTTGTTGAATATACCGTGAAAACTGGTGCAACGGAAGAGGTGATGAGTAAAGTATCAAAGCAAGTCACTACGAATTTCTTGCAGGGCAAGGCTTATACATTCAACTTGACTCTTGGTCTGACTCCTATCGAATTCGATGTAACAACAGTTGAAGGTTGGTCAGATATCAATCAGGGCGAAATCAATTCTTGGAATTAATCTTATCGGGTAAAAATAAAGAATTAATAGATACAATAAGATGAAGTTTCTTCGTTTAGCCTTTTATGTTTTGATAGCACAGCTGGTCTTATCTGGTTGTGCTGGCGAAGGCGTGGAAGAAACTTCACCTTCATCTTCTGAAATCAACTTTGATGCTTATCTGGGTCGGAATGCTTCAACCCGTACGGGAGTAACCAATCTTGCTTCTCTCAAGGAAACGACTGGATTTAGTGTCTTTGCAAGACACACCCATGCTGATGGGACAATTTCAGATATGATGGATAATGAACACGTAACCTGGAATGGAAATAGTTGGGGATATACAAATACCCAATATTGGCCAGATAATGGTTCTGTGGATTTCTATGCCTATGCTCCTTATATTGAAGGAGTAAAACTGGTTAATGCCCCCGGGGAAAACAAAACTAATCCAACTTATATAGAGTTTAATTCTTCTGTTAATCCTGTAGATTTGGTGTGGGGATTCCAAAAAAATATAAATGTACCAAAATCTCCGGCTTCTGCCAGTAAAGTGAATTTTCAGTTTAAGCATGCTTTAGCCCGTTTGGCTTTTGATATCACAGCCAATCAGGCATTAGAGGAAAATGGTGCTGTGATTAAAGTTAAGGAGGTGAAACTGTATGGTGTCTCTGAAGATAAAGGGGCTTTGGATGTCAAGGGCTACCTGGATCTGGCAGACGAAAGAGATAATGTGTTCTGGGGGTGGTCTATTGTCAATGATGAAAGTACAAGAGTGATTTATACCTGGACTCCTCCCGATACTGAAGATGGAGGCGACTTAAAGTTAACTGCTTCTCAGTTAGACCATACATGTGCAAAAATAGAAAATAATCCCAATTCTTATCTCTATGTAATCCCTCAGAAAAAGAACGAGGCTTTTTTTCTGAAGATTACTTATACGGTACAGCAGGGAACTTCTCAGCAAACGATAATGGTAAGGAAAAATCTGTTAGATGTTAATAATCCTTTTAATTTTGAAAAGAGGAAGACATATCTCCTTCATTTGAAACTTCCGCTTGGTTCTACCAGATCTCGCTCAAGCGCTTCTGAGGACTTTTCTGTAACTATGTCTGTCAGTAGTATTCCGGAATAGCAAAGTAAGAACCTGAATGCGCTAGGGTGTAGCGCTAATAATATAAATATTATTAAGTCAGAAAATAGAAGGCAATCGCTTGCAAATTGTGCAAACGATTGTCTTTTTTTTATGCTATTTATTCAACTTTTCTTCATCTGCTTTTCAAAAAGTATTCTTATTTTTGCCGACGAAATCTTATAATTCAAACTTAATACATTTTGTTTATGCAGAAATTTTATACGTTGATTTGTACACTGGTATTGCTGCTGAGCATGACCTTCATGGCTCCAGTTTCAGCACTTGCGGCAGACTATACACCAGTGGTAACGGAAAATGAAATCTCCGTGTTTTTGGAGACAAGTTATGACAATGCCAAGATTTGGGCATGGAATGACAAGGTTAAGCAGTTTACTACTGCTAAGTGGCCTGGAGATGCCATGACTTTGATGGGAACTAAAGATGGCAAGAATGTCTTTAAATGGACATATACAGCTGGTACTGAAATTCCTACTGGTGTGATTTTTACTCATGATGGTGAGCAGAAACTGAATGGTGGTAATCAGGAATTCAAGAATCATGGTTATTACGTAGAAGGTAAATATACCAAGACCATTGAGACTGCTCCTGCAGGCAAGGTAAAGGTGTTCTTTGATAATACAATAGAGAACCTGAAGAATGTATATTGCTATATTTATAACGGAACTGAGGCTTCTGTAGAATGGCCTGGCGTGAAGATGCAGCTCGACGAAGAGACTGAGTATAACGGCAAGAAAGGCTATTATTCTTTGGAGGTTCCTGCTGCTTTCCTTACAGGTTGTTTTGTCATCAATAATGGCGAAGCAGGTTCAGCTCTTCAGGGAGAAACGGTTTATGTAAACGGTAAGGTTGTTACAGCCATAGAGAATACTACCATCACAGCTGTGAAGAAGACAACCGATGAAGCCTGGTATTCTATCACAGGTGTCCGTATCAGCAAGCCTGCTCAGCCAGGACTCTATATTCATAATGGTAAGAAAGTAATCATCAGAAAATAATAGCAGAATATGAAAAAGACAATCAATTATGGTCTTCTGATGTTGGTGATGCTCTTCAGCATGGCATCCAACATCTTTGCAGACAACAAATATGGTCTTAAAGACAATATTCAGGATGGTGTCATCCTTCATTGTTTCGACTGGACGTTGGCAGATATCCAGGAAGAAATTCCTAATATCGCCAAGGCAGGCTTTACTGCCGTTCAGACTTCTCCTGTTCATGAGAGAGCAGGTAAAGGATCCGTCTGGTATGATGTTTATCGTCCATACGACTTTAAGATAGGTAACGGTCTTGGTACTGAAGCTGACCTGAAGGCCCTCTGTGCTAAGGCTCATGAGTATGGTGTCAAGGTGATTGTGGATGTTGTTGCCAACCATACCGACCATCCTAACGTGGCTGCACGCTTGAAGGACGAGAGTCTTTATCATGAACGATTTGGTGTGGGTAACTGGCACGACCGCCATCAGGTTACATTTGGCATGATTGGTATGTGGGACCTCGATACCAACAATCCTACTGTGCAAGCCATCATCAAACAATACATCCAGGATTTGAAGGCCTGTGGCGTGGATGGTATCCGTTGGGATGCTATCAAGCACATCGGTTTGCCTTCTGAGGGTGACTCTTTTATGCAGAATGTGGTGGATCAGGAGATGTACAACTATGGTGAGATCCTTGACAGTACTGGTGGTGATGATAATGTCCTTTTCCCAGAGTATCAGACCTACATGAGCATTACCGATAATGGTTATGGTAATGGTTTTGCCAATTCCTTTGCCGGTGGTTCTATCAACGAGTCAGTAGGTAATTTCAATCAGAGAAATGCAAAGACAGAAAAGTTGGTTTATTGGGGTGAAAGCCATGATACTTATGCCAACGATGGTGGTGAGTCAAAGAATAAAAGCCAGAATGTTATCGACCGTGCTTATGCAGTTGTAGCAGGAAACAATGGAGCTACCGCTCTTTATTTCTCCCGTCCTGCTCAGAAGGCAAAGAATGATATCAAATTTGGTGATAAGGGAAGCGTTCACTTCAAAGATGCTGAAGTAGCTCAGGTAAACTACATGCACAATGCTTGTGCCGGCGAGCCTAACTATTATGTAAAAGGTAATGGCGTTTGTGCTCAGGTTCGTAAGAGTGGCGCTATTATCGTATTGGGAAGTGGTTCTGACCGTGACGTGACCGTAGCCAATGGTGCTGGCGACGGCAAGTGGCTCAAGCCTGGTACTTATAAGGATATGGTAGGCGGTGGCGTTTTCACCGTCAATGCTTCTACAATCTCGGGTCATGTTGGCGGGTCAGGTATTGCTGTCATCTATAATGCTGGTCCTATTGTGCTGACTCCTGAGGTTGTTTTCAATCCAGCTGATGGTACAGCCTTCTCTGATGAGACGCTCAACGTGACAGCTACTCCTTTGAATGCTGTTTCTGCCTGGATTCAGGTGAATGATGGTGCTAAGCAGGATTTTACTGCTGCCAAGCAGTTTACTGTAGGTGCTGATGTTGCCTATGGTAAGAATGTCACTATCACTTGGGGTGCAACTGACAAGGAAGGCAAGACAGAAACAGGTTCGGTCACTTACAAGAAGGTGAAGGCTTACGTTCCAGAATTGGGCAAGGCTGACGAAATCTCCTGTTTCTTGGAGACATCCAATGCGGCAGCAGCCGTATATGTATGGAATAACAAGGTTAAGCCTGTAATTAAGTATGCTGGTGAATGGAATGATGCTATCCATAAAAAGTTGCCTCTTGTAGGTAAGAGTGTTTCTGGAAAGAATGTCTTCAAGTGGACTTATGATGGCACCGAGACAACTGCTCCTGCTCAACTCATTTTCTTGGATGGTAATGGAAATAAGTTAACTAATAACGTGGACTTTGTCAACCACGGCTACTATGTTGACGGAACATACAGCACTACTGTGACCAAGGTACATGAAGATGAGACCGTTGATCCAGAGTATGTTTACTTCGATAACGCTTCCAACTGGGAGAATGTTTATTGCTACTTCTATAATGGCACAACCTCTTCTGCTGCATGGCCAGGAGTCAAGATGACTTTCGATGCATCTGCTTCTCATAATGGTAAGACTGGTTGGTATAAGGTTCAGATTCCTACGGCATATCTCAAGGCTAAGTTCTTTATCAACGATGGTACTGCCGGTACTGCTATCAATGGTGCAAATGCTTCTGCAGAAAAGGTAGTGAAGTAATTCTGCAGGTAAACATATAATGATGAATCGAGCAGAGCTCTTAGATGGCAGCGCCATCTAAGAGCTCTTTGTATTTGGCGATAGCATCAGCTATCTCGCTTATTCTGATAAATTCATCGGCTGAATGGGAGCGAGAAGATTCGCCAGGACCCAGTTTGAACGAAGGGAAGTGCATCAGAGCCTGGTCGCTGAGGGTAGGACTGCCGAATGGCTTCATGCCCATGGCTACACATTTCCTGATAAGAGGATGCGCCGGGTCGATGCGGGATGACTTCAGACGGAAACTGTGGGCCTTTACCTCGCTCTTCAGGTGCTGGCAGATAAACTTGTAAACCTCCTCGTTGTCGTAAAACTCGTTGGTGCGGATATCCACAAGCATCGTACACTTATCCGGAATCACATTGTGCTGGGTTCCGGCATTCACTGCGGTAAGCGTCATCTTGGTAGGTCCCAGGAACTCGCTTACCTTCTCAAACTTATAGTCACGAATCCATCGCATATCATCCAATGCCTCGTAGATAGCGTTTACTCCCTCGTTGCGGGCAGCATGACCGCTCTTTCCGTGAGCAATCACATCCAGCACCATCAGTCCCTTTTCGGCAACAGCCGGGTTCATGCCGGTAGGTTCACCTACGATGGCAAGGTCGATATGCGGAAGCAAAGGCAGGGCACGGGTAATGCCATCCTTTCCCGACACCTCTTCTTCGGCGGATGCCAGATAGATAAGATTATACTGCTGAGGCTTTGCGGTCAGCATTCTGAATATCTGGAGAAGCGAACAGAGTCCGCCGCTGCAATCGTTGCTGCCCAAACCATAAAGTACACCCTCTTCTACATCCGGTGAAAACGGGTTGCGTGTCCATGAAGCCACAGGCTTCACGGTGTCGATGTGAGCGTTGAGCAGCAGGGTAGGTCGGCTCTCATCGTAATGAGGGTCGATAATCCAGATGTTGTTCGCCTCACGATGAGATTCGAAACCATATTTGCGGATGGTCTGCTCCATGATGTCGGCAGCCTCCTTCTCGTTTCTGCTTATAGATGGGGTGGCGATGAGCTTTTTCAGCAAATCCACGGCATCGCTTACATATTCTTCTTGTGTCATCATAATCTCCCTTTTTATTGTTTTGGGGGCAAAGATACGAAAAAAAGAGCAGATAAAGTGGAAAAAATATCTTTTTATTTTGTGTTCTTGACAAATTCTATTATCTTTGCATCAGAATATAAATATAAGCTTATGCAGATTAATAGTCATCTTTCGGTACTGGTACATAATCTCGCCAAGAAATGGGGAGAGAAAACTGCTTTAACTTTCAGAAAGTTTGGCAGCGACCAGTGGCAATCGGTTTCATTCAACCTCTTTTCCTTAAGAGTGAAACAAGTGAGCAATGCCCTCCTGAATCTTGGGGCTAAACCTCTTGACAAAATCGCAGTCTTCTCGCAGAACTGTGTGCATTATCTGTACACCGACTTCGGTGCGTACGGTATCAGAGTTACCTCTGTGCCTTTCTATGCCAACAGCAGCGAGCAGCAGATTCAATATATGATTAATGATGCGCAGATTCGCTTCCTCTTTGTTGGCGAACAGGAGCAGTATGACAAGGCTCACCGTATCTTTGCCCTCTGTCCATCTCTGGAGCGTATCATCATCTTCGATTCCAGCGTGCGCATCAGTACCCATGACCCTGCAGCCCTCTATTTCAAGGACTTCCTGAAGCTGGGAGAGAATCTTCCTCGTCAGACGGAGGTAGAGGAACTCTATAAGCAGGCGAGTATGGATGATTTGGCTAATATCCTCTATACCAGTGGAACAACTGGAGATAGCAAGGGCGTGATGCTGACCTATAGCCAGTATTATGCTGCTTTGAAGGCAAACAATGAGTGCATTCCTGTTACCGAAAAGGACCGTGTCATCGACTTCCTTCCATTCACCCATATCTTTGAGCGTGGATGGGCATATCTCTGCTTGAGCGAAGGTGCCGAACTCATCATCAATACTTATCCTCATGAAATTCAGGAGAGTATGAGAGAGATGCATCCTACCTGTATGTGTAGTGTGCCACGTTTCTGGGAGAAGGTGTATATCGCCGTAAAGGCTAAGATGGATGATGCCGGTCCTCTTCAGAAGAAACTCTTTTACCATGCCTTGGCGGTAGGAAAGAAACGGAATATAGAATATCTGGCAAACTGCAAGCGCCCTCCTCTGACATTGGAGTTGGAATATAGAATTATCAACAAGACCGTTTTGAGCATGGTTCGCAAGCAGTTGGGCTTGGAAAAACCGAATATCTTCCCTACAGCGGGTGCTTATGTAAGTCCGGAAGTAGAGGAGTTTGTACATGCCATCGGTATCAATATGGTGGTGGGTTATGGTCTGACCGAGAGTCTTGCTACCGTATCTTGCGATCATCTCGACAAGAAACGCAGTCTGGGTTCGGTGGGTCGCCCTATCTCCTGCATTCAGGTAAAGATAGGTGAGGATAATGAGGTGCTCCTCAAAGGTCCTACCATCACTCCGGGATATTATCATCGTGATACCACCAATGCGAAGGCATTCGACAAGGATGGATTCTTCCATACCGGTGATGCCGGCTACATGAAGGATGGCGAGCTTTATCTCACCGAGCGTATCAAGGACCTGTTCAAGACATCGAATGGTAAATATATCGCTCCGCAGCAGGTAGAATCGTTGCTCCTGGTAGATAAGTTTATCGATCAGGTGGCTGTTATTGCCGACCAGCGCAAGTTCGTATCAGCCCTCGTTGTTCCAGAGTTCCGTCTCGTGGAGGACTGGGCACGTGAGCATCATATCGCCTTCACCTGCCGTGAAGATTTGTGTGCTAACGAGAAGGTGCAGAAGATGCTGATGGACCGTATCCAGATTCTCCAGCAAAATCTGGCTTATTATGAGCAGATTAAGCGCATTACCCTCCTGGCTCACCACTTCTCTATGGAGTCGGGTGAGTTGACCAATACCTTGAAGATTCGCCGCCCTATCATCAACAAGAACTACAAGGCGGAGATTGACAAGATGTATGAGGAGTAATCTAAAGTTTAAAGTTAAAAGTTTATAGTTAAGAGTTAATGATTACAGCTGACCAGTTGAAGGATGTGATGGACAGAGCTGACGCTCTGCATCACTATCTCAATATAGACCAGAAGAAAGTAGAATTCGAAGAGGAGCAGCTCCGCACCCAGGCTCCTGACTTCTGGGAAGACCCGAAGTATGCACAGGAGCAGATGAAGAAGGTGAAGGGCATCCAGAAATGGCTCGACGGTTATAAGACCGTGCGTCTTTATGCCGATGAACTGCAGCTTGCCTTCGATTTCTATAAAGACGAAATGGTGACCGAGGAAGAGGTGGATGCCGATTATGCCAAGGCGATAAAAGCCATCGAAGACCTGGAGTTGAAGAACATGCTTCGACAGAAGGAAGACCCGATGGACTGCGTGCTCAAGATTAATTCCGGTGCCGGTGGTACAGAAAGCCAGGACTGGGCACAGATGCTGATGCGTATGTATATGCGCTGGGCTGAGGCTCATGGCTACAAGGTAACCATCACCGATATGCAGGAAGGCGATGAGGCTGGTATCAAGAGCGTGACCATGACCATTGAGGGCGGCGAGTACGCTTATGGTTATCTGAAGAGCGAGAATGGTGTGCACCGACTGGTGCGTGTTTCTCCTTTCAATGCCCAGGGCAAGCGAATGACCAGTTTCGCCAGTGTCTTCGTAACACCGCTGGTAGATGATACCATCGAGGTGTATGTTGACCCAGCCAAGCTCTCCTGGGATACCTTCCGTTCGAGTGGTGCCGGTGGTCAGAATGTGAATAAGGTTGAATCCGGTGTCCGTCTGCGTTATTGGTATACTGACCCTGATACCGGCGAGGAAGAAGAAATCCTCATCGAGAATACCGAGACCCGTGACCAGCCAAAGAACCGTGCCAAGGCATTGTTGCTCTTGAAGAGCCAACTCTACGACCGCGCCATGAAGAAGCGTCTGGAGGCTAAGGCTAAGATTGAGGCTGGTAAGAAGAAGATAGAGTGGGGAAGCCAGATTAGAAGTTATGTCTTCGACGACCGTCGTGTGAAAGACCACCGTACCAACTATCAGACATCGGATGTAGATGGCGTGATGGACGGCAAGATAGATGATTTCATCAAGGCATACCTGATGGAGTTCCCTACGAATGATGACGAACAACAATAATAATCTAAAAAATATACGACTATGAGTGTAAATAAAGACTTAAGAAGAGCCAAACATGAGGCTTATCAGAAGAAACAGGCTGCAAAAGGCGAGAAAGTAATCAAGTGGATATTCGGTGGATTGATAGTCCTCGGTATTCTTTTTGCCATCTATGCAACAAGATTAGTATAAAACTATGAGTGGATTAGAGATAGAAAGAAAATTCCTCGTTAAGAAGGGCGACGCTTATAAAAGCGCCGCCTTTTCTTCTAGTCATATTCAGCAGGGATATATTCCTGCCGAAGGGGCTACGGTGCGGGTTCGCACACGGGATGAGAAGGCTTACCTTACCATTAAGGGCAAGTCGGTAAATGGCGGCATGACCCGCTATGAGTTTGAAAAGGAGATAACGATGGACGAGGCGCAGCATCT
>USSA01000075.1 GCA_900557255.1 uncultured Prevotella sp. | reverse complement strand
ACTAATGTTGTTATATTTGAAGCCATGAGCGAATTGTTTCGTACTATCTATTTTGGTATAGATACACCAACTGCTTGATGACTGCACGAAATTTTGTTAAAGAATATAAATGTACCTTACTTTAAGGCATTGATTTTGGAACAGACACTCTGCACATGGTCGAGCCCATACAACATTGAACGAGAATCTATTCCCATCCAAGAGAATAAAGTCTGAATTTTCTGGTATTCATTGACGATATAACTTGTGTCTATTTCCGATGCATGAAGTCTGAAACAGATGGGTTCATGGTGCGCAATTCTGTTTCTCAAACTATTCACCTTGTCAAGTTCGTTGAATATGTAGGCGTTATTGTATTGAACAGCAGCTGACGAACGAGGCTTATTCGGGAATGCCCTTAACAGACATTGCCCTGTCGCACGATATTGCAGTGAGGAATACATATATTTCCATACACCGAATTCCATTTCTGCAATCAGTTTGGAATGAGAGTATATGCCTTGTCTATTCAATCGGTTGTATGCCTTTTCTATGATTTTCCTTGTCTCGTTCATGCGTCCATTGGAGAATATTCCATTGTCTTGAACAGAATCTTTCAGCCAATTCTCTCCCAAGGTCGGCACCAAAAGACTATCAATCGCATTACGCAATGCCACTTCAAAGCAGCTAACTATCGTAAACATCTCCTGCGACAAACGTAAGTTGTAGCGATACAAAGCCATAGCCTTGCGAGTGTCACCATTCGCAGCATCCTTATATCTCTGCATTCGTTTGGCAGACAAGATTCGCTCAAATTCTAAATATTCCATAAAAAATCGTCCATTTACTTGGTTGTAACAAGAAAAAACACTATCTTTGTAGCGTTGATTCCCGGTAGCCTCTGATTCGTCAAGCTATCGGGTCTTGTTTTTATATGATTCTTGCCTACAAAAATACATCTTTTTCTGTGATTACGATTATGCCACATTATATAATTACAGAAATTTAACTGTAAAAAGTTGCAAAAATCCCTTGCGGTTTCGTGTTATTGTTGTAATTTTGCAGTTAATAAGAGTTGTTAGGTAAGCAAACGTATGCAGATTGCAGAAATTAGAACCGTTGCTAAATCATTACCTCCATTGAGGTGAAACACTCATAAATCGCTCATTTTAAGCTATTCTGCAGATTTTAGCGTAATTTTTAGGATAAAAATAAGTATAATATTTGGTAGAATAAAATTATTTTTATACCTTTGCGGTTGAAAAATAAGTAAATAGGTAAACTATGGGTGTACAAACGGTAGGAAATATAAAACGCCTTGTTCTTTCTCGATATGCCAATGGGCTTATGTTTTCGCAATGGCTGAAAGAAGAGGGATATTCCAGACAACTCTTGAACAAGTATAAGGCTTCAGGGTGGCTGGAAAGCTTAAGTCGTGGAGTTATGGCTATAAAAGGCAATGGCAGAAACGCTTTAGTCGCCTTGGCTTGTTACAATGAGCAATTGGGCAAACAATATCGTGTTGCGGCTCATTCTGCGCTAGAGTTGGAAGGATTCAATCATTATGTACCCATGGGAAAGCCAACACTGATGGTGGCACATGGAAATGACAAAGCACCAAGTTGGCTTAAAACAAACATATTTGACCATAACTACATATTGTTCTCTACAGATGTTTTTCAGTATGTTCCAACATCCAATGTTCCAATAGAAAAGTATAGTCTTTTGGCATCATCGCCTGAATTGGCTTTTATGGAGTGTCTGCTTTTATCTTCCAAAAGATATTCGCTCATGGACTTGTACTATATAATGGAACAACTTACATCGCTTCGTCCAAAGGTTGTGCAAGAACTCCTCGAACATACGACAAGCTACAAAGTAAAACGCTTGTTCCTATATATGGCAGAAAAAGCAAAACATTATTGGTATGACATGCTCGATACATCCAAGATAGACATAGGTGACAGCAAAATGCAACTCGCAAAGAGCGGTACCTATATAGCAAAATATAAAATGACAATTCCAAAAGAACTCTATGATTATGAATAATATATATCACCGTCAAGTGGCATTGCTAATCAAAATAATGCCATCTGTGTTTCGCATCAAAGACTTTGCCGTACATGGTGGAACAGCTATCAATCTGTTCCACAAGAATATGCCACGCTATTCTGTGGACATAGACCTTACTTACATTCCTATCCAAGACCGCAAGACTAGCCTTGACACCATCAATGAATATCTTGTGGAACTAAAAATAATGATAGAAAGAAGCATCCCTGGCATACATATCGTTCACAAGCCAGATGTATGGAAACTTCAGTGCTCACATGAAGGAGCTACCGTAAAGATTGAGGTCAACGGAACAAAGAGAGGTATTATAGGTTCGACACAAGACTTGATGCTTTGCGCTAAGGCACAAGAAGATTTTAATATGGCATGCAAGGCTAGAACTGTAGGTTTTAGTCAGCTGTATGGAGGGAAAATAACAGCTGCTCTAAGCCGTCAGCATCCTCGTGATCTATTTGATTGCAAGTATATGGAAATAGAATCTTTTGCCGATGTAAAAGATGGTTTTATGCTTTGTCTTTTGGGCAGTGACAAGCCAATCATTGAATCATTAAGTCCACATCAAATAGACCAGTCTGACGCATTGGAGAAACAGTTTGAAGGCATGTCAGATATACCATTCTCGTATTCTGATTACGAGGAGGCAAGGCATCATTTGGTGCAGATGGTTAATGACAACTTAACAGAGGAAGATAAACGCTTTCTCGTATCTTATGAGAAAGGCGAACCTGAATGGAGTTTGTGTTCTTCTGGTTATTTAGGTGATTATCCATCCGTGAAATGGAAACTTCAGAACATCAACAAGTTAAGAAATACAAACACCAAGAAATTTGAAGAATCAATATCTAAATTGACAGACTATTTTGGCTTGAAGATGTATTAGGAAGAGGCTTATATGGAAGATAGGCTAAAGCATATCCTCGTAAGAAGTTCTGCTTGCATTTGATATTCCGTAAGCCATCAGCTAACCCCGTATTTCGAAGGGAGAGACAAGGCTTGTGCTTATGTTGTCGGGAATGTCAATGTGTTCTTGAAGCCCAAAACTCTCCAAGACTATGGAATTGATGCTGTGCCTCAGATTTTTTGTTATATCAGATAAACTTAAATTAAAAAAAGTTATAGAATGAGCGGAATGTTATATTCATATAACTTTATTTAGTATCTTTGTTGCGTATATGTAACATTATAAGCAATGACAAAGTTTACAAAAGCAAATTGGATGACCAGACAACTGGCGGAGAATCTTTGTGTAATGGGTGAGCAACTTAAAATGGCGAGAATGAGGAGAAACTTGACCATGGAAATTGTAGCAGCAAGAGCACAATGTAGTCGCCAAACTTTGGCAAGATTGGAAAGTGGCTCACCTGAAGTTTCAGTAGGGGTATTGGCACGTGTTTTGAATGCACTGCAGATGCCTGATGAGTTGTTGCTCATTGCTAAGAACGATGAGATGGGAAAGGTCATACAAGATATTGATCTAAAGAATAAAAAACGTGTAACAGGAAAATGACAATGGAAAAAATTAAGGTTGTTGCCGACTTTGATTGGCTTGAAAATGAGGAAACTATAGGACTTCTTGGGCATGAATCTCAGAGGGGGACAGATGTATATACCTTTGAGTATGATAAGGACTGGTTGAAAAGACATCCTTCTTTAAATCTAGGAAAGGAGCTGCAATCTTTTCCTGGGGTTCAATATAATCCTACAAGAAACAGGATATTTGGAACATTCTCTGATGCACTGCCTGACAGATGGGGACGAAGACTTATTGATTTGAGAATCCACCAGGAAATGAAAGACTCTGGAGAACGCAGGGTAAATATTTCTGATTGGGACTACTTGAAAGGAGTGGAGGATTCCTTAAGAATGGGTGCTTTTCGTTTCAAGGACATAGCTACAGATGCTTACATAAGTTATAATAAGTCATATTCAATTCCACCAATTTTGTTCTTGGATGAACTGTTGGAGGCTGCAGGTCAGATAGAGAAGAGTGAGTTGAACAGAATGGAACCTGAATCAAGATGGATTCAGCGAATATTCCAACCAGGTTCTTCTATGGGAGGAGCTAGACCTAAGGCTTGTGTGAAGGAAGGTGAAGATTTATATGTTGCGAAATTTCCTTCTGTAGGGGATGAGATAAACATTTCACGTTGGGAATATTTTGCTCATTCTATGGCTAAGGATTGTGGTATAAACGCTGCGGAGTGCAGAGTGGTTTCAAGCAAGGATAGTCGTGATGTCCTTTTGTCTAAAAGGTTTGACAGAACAGAGAATGGAAAGAGAATACACATGGCATCTTCTCTTACATTGTTGGGATTGAACGATGGTGATGGGGAAAGTACAGGAAAGGGGTATCTTGATATTGTGGATTTTATTGTGGCCAATGGAAGTGTTGATATGGAAAAAGAATTGGAGGAACTGTATCGCCGTGTGGCGTTCAATATTTGCATAGGCAATACTGATGACCATTTCAGAAATCATGCTTTCCTTTTGAAAAAGGATGGATGGCACCTGTCACCAGCTTATGATATGAACCCTACCAACAAATATTACCATTCCTTGCTAATCGATGGTTATACCAATGAATCTAGCTTGGATGTACTTTATGATGCCCATGAAAGCTATATGTTGGATGAAACAACTGCTAGAGGAATTATTAAGGATGTTACTCGCAATATGAGATATTGGGAGAGCATGGCTTTGAGATGCGGTTTGTCAAGAAGTGACCTAAAAGTTTTTCAAGAACGTATAGAAGAAGGGATGGAATGGAAATGTGGTTCTACACTACATAGATAGAATAAGTGAGTGTGTCATAAGTCCATGACACACAAAAAGCCGTATTGAGGTGCTACCCTAACACGGCTTAATCTTTGTGATTTTTCACCAAAATGCTTTTTTACATTTCCGATTCTTCGATAATTCGTTTGGTTTCGTGCTCGTAGGCGAGGCGTGAATAGCTCTCGCCCTGGCACAATGGGCAGCTGCACGGTGTGCCAGTGGTCTTGTACACTTGCGCCCAGTGGCTCTTTATTAACTGTGTCCAATGTGGATGTTGCACATATGTGCCATCGTCCAACATAAAACCGCGGAAGCCATCGGCACGCTCTTTTTCGCCTTCATTGGAAACAACTGTGCACAATCCAAGCGGCTGTCTTTTGTCAACACGCCTTCGTAGTCTTCGGCTTTTAAAATGTACTGAAAGCGTTGCATGGCTGGAACGTTACGGTAAAAATCCAAGTCGGAGTTTATTAGGCAAAGCCCTATGGCATCGCCCTTAGAGTTTTTGCCAACGATTACAAAGTATTTCAGTCTGTCATCGTAACCTTTGTTAAGTACCAAACCATCGCTTCTGTCCATGTTCTGATAGACAATATCGCCCACGTTGAGGTCAGCACCCGACTTTATTCGCCTGTCTTCCTGCATCTCGGTTTTAAGTGCCGCCAATGCCCCTTTGACATCATCTATCAACATTCCATCGATTCCTTAATAATCTGCACTTGGCGAATGTGGTTTACCATCGCATCCGTCGCACCGCCGGCACGTGCTATGTCAATAAGCGTAAGCACATCTTTCTGTGGATCGTCTTTCATTCGCTCGCACACTGCTTTGTAGGCATCGTCGTGCGACATCTCCGAAAGTTGTTTTGAGTCAACGTTGCCGTACTTGGCTATCGTCTTGTCCAATTCCTCTTTTTCCATATCGGCTATATAGTCCATATCTGGTGCCGCCGTGGCATAAACATTTTGGTTCTCGTCCACTCGAATAGAAGAAGTGAAGCCTTTGAGGTCTGCCGATTCGTCACCGTTCTCCGCCATCTTCACCACCTTGTAGGTGAGCGACGGAACAGGCCCTAACTGACGTGCCTTAAAAGTGTCCTCGGCAATCGTCAAACCGTAGGTCGCCAAATACTCACGTTGTGCAAAATACATGATTTTAAACAGCTTGATATAGTCCAAACCTTCCTTGAAGTGCTGCAATATATACAACACAACCGCTTCTATCTTGTTTATCTGCTCCTGTGATTTCATATTGTTATAACGTTATATTCCGCTGCAAAAGTACGACAAATAATTCTAATCTCCAAACTTTTATGAGTTTTTATGGCTTACAAACAAAAAACTCCTGATTCTTTCGAACCAGGAGCGTTGAACCTTATATTATAGCCAACAGATTATATCATCGGAAAAAATAATCTGAGCCTCTTTGCACATAGAAGGATTACCATTCTTTTGGCACGCTTTCAATAGGGCACTTCCATACAAATGTCCTTCTTGCAAGATGATATTTGCCACACTTTCTTTGGATAACATAAGATATTTCTTACGATAAGTAACGATTGCATTCGTCTTTTTTTCTTGTGCAACGTCACGATAATCAGTGGAACGCATTTCTTTAATACCACCAGAATATTCATTTTCTCTAAATCTTGTTTCCATAAAGCTGCTAGTCTGTAAATATTATTTTTTAATTTCTATGAAAGGAACAGCCTTTTCTAAATCATCACGAGTTTCATAGCGATATATTCCTATCTGTTGAACACTAAAATGACTCAAATCAATTTTTTGGTCGTCGTATAAGTTCTCATTGCCTTTTATTAGGAAAACTGTTCCATAATGACCGCTACCAAAGTCATTGCATTTAGCCAAAGCTATACTGTCATCCAAAACTTGAAAAACCTCTATTTCTTTCATGGGGATAAAATCTTTTGGTTTTTCAAAGAAGGTGATGTCTGAACTTTCTTGATTGTAATAATTGTTATAACAAATAGCAATTATAACTGTTAGGAATATACCAGTGATGAGACCTAAGAAAAAAATATATAAATCATACTTCTTCATACTCTTTCTATTTTTTATTTGTTTTACTTTCTTTTTTGCATTCTGTCTGGATATGCTTTATCATATCATCAACTTCTTGGTTGATTCTACTGAAGTTTTGTGAGAGCATTCGCTCCTTGGCATCAGGAGATTCAAATACATAGAACTTCGGAAGAGGATAGTTTGCATAGTCTGCTTCCTCTTTCTTTATCTCGTCCATGTCGAAGTTGGTCTTGCAGAAGAACTTGGAAGTCTTGAACTCCTCAGCTTTCTGGATATCCATGGCCCCCTTTCTACCTGTCTTTGTAACAGTGAAGTCTCTAGCTGTCTGACCGCAAATCCATCCAGATGCCATATCTGAAATTTTGGAGGCAGGAACCAGGCTATCCATATTCTCATTGAGATTGATGGATGTCCTGTCTCGGTCAATGGTGATACCTTTCTTCAACTGTACCACCTTTCCGAAAATATCTCCGGACAGCCAGTCTAAGGTATCTTTACTTCTCGCAGAACCACTGATTACATTACCAACGGTAGTGATAATCTTATCTTTTCCTACCTTACTATAGTCAGCTTCAAGCTGTGGAAGTTCCTGGAAACCTAATGTCACTGCTACCTTGTTGCTTCGGGCAGTTCCTATCAGACGGTCTATCTTATGGAAATATAAGGTTGGCAGCTCATCTACGATGATACTAACAGGAACATTCTTGCCCTGTCCACTGTTCACTCGTGTTACAAGACGGTTCAGAATCAATGCGTTCAATGCTCCCACGATGGATTCCATTTCTGGGTCATTGGCTATGAGAAGGTAGCTTGGACTCTTAGGGTCTGATACTTTTAGCTCAAAATCATCGCCGCTGAATACCCAATAGCTTTCTTTTGTGGCCAATCGAGAGATTTGAACTCGAAGTGTACCAATCATACCTTCCAACTGTTCCATGGCCTTGTTCTCAAAGGCTGTTTGGAACGGACCAAGAAGTGGTGCCACCTCTGTATCTGTATTCAACACCTCAAAGATTTCCTTGTAGTCGTGGTTGAGGAAGGATAGGACATGAGGCATGTCGGAGTATTGCCCTTTCCAATAGGCTGGCTCCACAAGTTTGTCTGCTTGTCCCAGACATCCTTTTGCATAGACCCTACCTGTGAGTCGTTGATGGAATGTTCCTTCAACTTGCTCGTATTGGGCATCAAGGATATTTCCATCTTTATCATAAGGCACTTTGTTGTAGTTCACAAAGAAGTAAATGCAAGCGGCGAGGAAGTTGGTTGCAGACTTCTGGAAGAAGTCATCACTACCGCCGCCTCCCTTTTGTCCTTTTTGCAAGGATTCTACCAAAGTCTCGGCTGTTTCCATTGCAGCAGCCAAGTTGCTGATGTACTTTTGCTGAATAGGATTTACTCTTCTGGAATACTCTACATTGACGAAGTTAATAATGTTGAACTTACAGTTCGCAGGAGTGTTTCCGGCAGCTTGGTTCTTCCTGTAATGGTAATAGAGCTTGGTTGCTAGGGTAGGGAACTTGTAGTCATATACTACCATGGCAAAGCCTTTCTTGGAGTGTTGTCTTATATATGGTTCTATCACAGAGAATGTCTTACCACTACCTGGTGTACCTACTACCCATGTTCCTCTGAAGGGATTGATGATGTTTATCCATCCATGGCGAAACTTGCCTCGGTAGTAGTAGCGCATAGGTATGTTTACGGAATACTTGTTCTCCACCAATTCTTCTGCTTGCTCGAAACTCTCGTTCTCGAAGTTGAAGCGGTCTTTCAACATACCATCCCTGAAGTATTTGGAAACATTGTCAAGTGCAACATGAATGAGCACTGTTCCTATGATGGATGCTGCCATGTAGAACCAAATGTTTGTTTTGAGAATCCAAATTCTACTATGCAAATCCCAGTTATATAAGAATACAGATAGAGTAACAAGTAACAATCCTATGGATATTGGCCAAAAGACCATCTTTCTGGCATCAAACTCCAACTGCTTCTTGTTCTTTGTTCCTATACAGGTGATGATGACCAACATTACGGTCACCAGTTTACTGAAAGGCAAATACTGATATACAGACATTCTGTGAAGACGAGAATGAATGTCTGTAATGAGACCTCCCAAGAAATCCAAAGCGGATGGATCGAGGGCATACATAAAAAACTCTAACACCAACGATACGTAGATGGCTACTCGAAATAGGGTGTAGAGACCTTGAAGTTCTTTCGATTCTTCCATTGTTTTGTTCTTATTTCTAATTCATTACACCACGAGCCTTTCTTGCCCATCTCTTTTGGCATTCTGTGCTGATGGTGTACATGCTCTTTGGTTTATAATATTTTCCTCTCAGTTCATACCATGAATCCATAAGGGTTGTATAGCGCAAGAGGCGATTCAGCTTTCTTATCTTATAATTCATGCTCTGAAGGCTTTTTCTGACTCTGCTAATGCAGTCAATTCTTTCTTTTTCTGTCATCTTGCTGTTCTTGTCCTCGTCCTTGCTGATAGGAAGAAGCTTTTCTACATCTGCAGCTATCTGGATGCCGTTGTCTATGATGTCGCTGTAGATATGGCTTCTTGATTTTGACAAGGCAACGGCAAGGGTGTTAGCTGGACAAGAGAACGTAAAGGATTTCAATTCCTTGATGTTCTTTACAGCGTGGTCAACCTCAAAATAGATGGCGTAAATCTCTGCTGCTATAGTGAGAATGTCATCGAAGCTTGTCAAGTATTTGTTGAACTGATTTTGAAAATTATTAATCTTGTCCACCTCTTCCTTGGACATGATATGTTCGCCAGCGTTCAAAGTCAAAACAGCATCTTGTGCAACTAAGGCTTTGGTTGCAGTCTTGGCATACAGCTTGAACATTCCTGCTCTCACTGGATCCGGACCATTTTGTGAATGGGCAGGATCGGGGAACATAAAAAATGCAGTGACTGCTAATATTAGAATATTACTTTTCTTCATAATGATGCTTTTTTTTGTTTTACCATCCCCAAGGTTTGCTGTTTTGTCGTTCTTTATAGAACTTGGCTACTATTTTCATGGCGCGAGACTGCCTTTTTCTGGCTTCCTCGGCAAGTGTCTTATTGCTTTTTTGTATCTTTCCTGCAATGGCACGATTCCAAACATCCTCGAAGGAATAGAGGCTGATGCTTAGTGCCAAGGCTCGGAACTTCTTGTTGAGCTGTTCAATCTCGCTATTCAGTTGCCATAATATTTTTGTTCTTTCTGCTCCATTGAGCATATGGCCTTCGCCTTCTCCTGCCACTACTTTCTTTAGCAACCTATAGGTTTTCACCAATTCCACGGCTGTTTCAGCATATAGGTTGTTCATGGAAATCGATGAAGCTATTCCTTGTGGATTGAGCTTGCAAGCTGTTTTTATCTCCCATAAGGCGGAGAGGGTTTGCATCCCTTCTGCATATAAGGTTGTTGCAGCCTTGATGGAAGAAGCAAATCCTTGTGCTGTCTTTAAATAAGAATTATACTTTTGCTCCCAATTCTTCATCTTCGTTTGTGAGTAAACTATGCCTCCCTGGAGAACAAACAATGTATCAAGACAGTGTTGTTGTTGCTTTATTTGTTTGCTTAACAATGCCTCTCCTTCTCCTATGGCTGTATATTCAATTGGATTGGAGGAGGACGCTCCTTGTCCGAACACTTGTACGTTGTACAAAATGACCAGCAAAATGAGGAACAAAATTTTACGAACGATTTGTGATTTCATATATTCCTTTGTTTTTCTTGTTAAACTCAACTCTACATCTTATCTCCGAAACAATGTCAATGCTAGCCTTGATGCCTATCATGTCAAGTTTGGCATTATTGCGGTCACCTGAGTATATGGTGACGGTTTTCAAGCCGAAAAGTTGTTGGGGCAAGCTTCTACTTTGCTGGTAGTCAACAACTCTGTATAGCTCCACGTAATCAGTGGAGTGGGAGAACACCCCATGAAGGATAATGATTTGTTCTCCTGTGATGATATATTCCATTCTTGCAAGATAAACTAACTTGAAAAGAAGGTGGAACAATAGCAGGATGCAAGCATAGATAGCCCACTCATGATAGGTGAAACTACAAAACTTGTATATCCATATACTAGCAACAAGGAGGCACAAAGAACCTGTCTCATTGATTATGTATTGAAACCAATGAGGACGCAACGTAACCGTGCGAAACATAAATATGGTTTTGTTCATATCTCTTGTATATTTATATTTTATTAAAGGGATGGGAAGCGTTATCTTCCCATTCCCATACCTTCGTTCTGACCTCTACCTGGTTGCTCTGCCAAGCTTTCATATACGGCCGCAGACACTGCTTGTGGAGATACGACACCTGGTTTATGGAAAACTGGTGCTGACTCGTATATCTCTGGGCGAGGACGAGGTGGTGCGGACAAACCTGCCACTACATCCGCTCCAACAGTGACTGCTGCAAGGATGGCTGCGCCAAGATTGAAGCGGCTCTCAGGCTTGGTCTTCATCTCTACCTCTGGAAAAATCTTGTCGAAGAGCTTCATTCTTTGATAGTCGTTGATGGCAAGGAACTTGTCATACTGCTTTTGGGTAATCTCATGGGAAAAGACATTCCCATCTATTACTGCAGTCATCTTGTATTTCCCTTCAACGGCATTGCCATTGGCATCTTTGATTCTCTCTACTGCAATATCTCCGACTTCTGTAGCCCTGCCATGCTCTCCGCTTCGCTTCCATTCTTTGCTCGCCTTGATGTTATTGAGTGATTCACCGTTTATACTGGCATCGCCAAGAAGGTTGATTTTCGTTTGTTCTCGAAGGTCGTTGAGGTTGATTACTTCCTTTCCATAGAGAACAGTTTCCTTGGTTCTGGTTTCTACGGAAGGTAGTTTGTGAGGATCGGGATTCTCTTTGAGCATTTGCCATATCTCGCTGTCAGACGGCATCTTTACATCCTTTCCCTTTGCCTGTCCATAGTCTTGAAGCTTTTGAAGACCTTTCTTTATGGCATCGAAACGCTCTTGTTCTGATGTGTTCGAAGAAGTGATGATTTCATAGCCAAGTCCTGCTGCCTTTAAGTCTTTCAACACTTTTGCAAGTGAAGGAGGAATATTGGCATTTTGACCTCTAGTGTAACCACCCTGATAGAGGGTATTGCTTGCCACCACCTTCATCTTTTCCTTGTTCTCGTCTGTAAGTGGAATCATGTTGGTAAGCAACTTCGCACGTTCCTCGTCTGTGGAATATTTGAAGTTGTTATACTGAGCTTCAGTAATCTTGAAAGACCACATGCCAACATCCTTGTTGGTTCTTACGTTCATCAGATAGTTGCCAGAAATCTCATCTTTCCACGCCGTGGCACTCGTGATTACTGCTGAGGACTTTTCACTGACAAGGCTGTAGTCACCATTTAAGGCAACAACTCCATTGGCTGTGGTGAGGTTTCCTGATTTCACGTTATCTTGCAACTCTCCGTTGGACGCATTCTTTATCTTTACCTCGTCAAACACTTTGTCAAAGAGTTGAAGACGGTATTTGTCTTCGTAATTGATGAACTTCAAGTAGTCTTCCTTGCTAATCTCATGGCTCATGACCTGCCCATTGATGACTGCTGTCATTCTGAAAGATGGTTTCACTCCATCATGGGTAGGATAGGCTTGGATTTCACCAACTGTAACTCTTCTGCCATCCTTCACTGGTAAATAGAACCCTTCGTTTGGGTTGAGTGTTCTACCATCCACGACTCCGATGGAGTTCCATTTGTCAATATATCCCGAATGGTAGTCCTCTCTCATGTTCTGTAGGTCGATGATGTCAGACGTTGTTGTCGTATAGTGTTGGGATGCAACTTCCTTTGCAAAGATTTCCTTTTCTTTCTCTGGTGTCAGATGAATGGAAACATAGTCCTTGGTGTTAAGCTGTTCACGAGTTATTTTGTCGCTAAAGTCAGCTTTTATAACATTGTTCAAGATGACAAGACGCTCATCGATGCTTACTGCGTTCTTTGTGCTACTTTTCTTACCTGTGTTCTTGAACTTTTCTGCCATCAATTTCTTTACTTCTTCATCGGTAAGACTGTATTGGCAATCCTTGTTTACAGAAGATGACTTGATAGTGAGGAGCTTGTTCTTTTCGTCTATCACTACACCATGGGATGCCAGCAAATGCTGAAAGGTCTCTGGGGTGAGCGTTAAGTCTGGGCTATAGATATCTGATAATCTTTCTGCCTGTCCTTTAGGACGCACCAACTCCTTAGGCTTGCTTTCTACCTTCATGTTGGCAAGGGCATCCTGCTGCTGGTTACCTTTGTCATAGAAGCCATAGCTTCCTGTCTTCAATTCTCCAGGCTTTAATCTACCATCTGGACGGTCTATGACAACTGGCGCACTATTGGCAAAGAAAGGTCGATCATTGATTCTGCGAACGTGATATCTGTCTCTTCCAAACAACATTCCAAAGATTGAGTTGTCGAATCTGCCAAAACCTGGCCCTGAAAATGGACGAAAACGTGGGTCGCCCATATAGCCGTATTCTCCTACGTTGAGTCGATGACCATTCAATCCCATGTTAACAGGAGAATTGGCATTTCTTGCTGCTACAAAGGAACCTGGAATGTAATAATCGTTCTTCACAATAGAAACAAAAGTGTTGTAGGCATTCTTGTCCCATACGGTTGTTCCTCCGTTCATCAAGGCTTCCAACTGCTTTTGGTTGATATTGTAATATCTTGGCTGCGAAGAGTTGTGTGACATGGTTACAAGCTGATAGATGCCTGTCTCTGTCATCGAAATATGGGCTTGCATACCATTGGCATTCAATACGCTTTGCAGCTGTGGGGCTACATCCGTGGCTCGTGGATTTGTGTTTGTTCTTATGGTTCTCATACCTTATTATTTTATATAGGAAATTTTCCTCTTCCATAATTGAGTCCACTTTAAAAAGTGGTTTCGTTTAAAAGTTTAACATACATTCGT
>USSA01000074.1 GCA_900557255.1 uncultured Prevotella sp. | reverse complement strand
ATGATTATCGCAGTTATCGCCGTGATAAGCGAAGCTCAAAGGATACAGCGAAGTAGATTTCTACAATGATTTGAATAAGCTTCCGCAATGCTTTGAATGCCTTTCCTTAAGCGTTATTGGCGTTTGAAGAATGCGTCATAAGTATCTGAAAGAAGTAACTGAAGTTGTTCGGAGATACAATAGAAGTTGTTGGAACAGTAAGTATCTCGAAGCGCACAACAGTTGATATGCGGTCGCACATCAGCTGTTGTGCGCTTGTCTTTCAGCTGTTGTGCATGCGTAGAACAGCTGTTGTACGGTTTTTTAATGGCAATTCTATTGATTGTCTTTGTTAATCAAGTTGACGACTACTTTTACCATAACATCTTTTTCCTCAGTTCTGCTTTCTGCAATCATCAGAGTCAGGGCAACGAGTGTGTTGTCGGCAATTCTCTTATGTCCATTTTCTGCATACAGAATGCCATTTTTCTCCATAAACCAAAGAAAAAGCATGGCCGCAATTCTCTTGTTGCCATCGCTGAATGAATGGTTTTTTACGACAAGGTAGAGCAGCATGGCTGCTTTTTCTTCTACCGAAGCGTAGAGTTCTTCACCGCCGAAGGTTTGGTAAATCTGACCTATGCTGCTCTTGAATGAATCATCCTTCTCATTGGCAAACCATTTACTGCCTCCAAACTTTTCTTTCAAAGCATTGATGGCTTCCATTGCATTTTCGTAGGTGGCATGGAACGGCTCGGCTTGAGTCGTCTTGTCTATGAGTAATGTCTGATAATCATATTTGTCGAGAGTATCCAGGGCATAAACATAGTCGCTGATGACATTGAACAGTCCGTTATATTCGCCCTCGGATACTTGATCTTGCAATGTAATCGCACGTGACATCAAACGAACCACTTCTTTCAGTTCGTTGTAATTGTCTAGGCGCTTTTGGTTGATGGCATAACCCTTGATAATGTATTGCTTCAAGATAGAATTAGCCCATTGACGGAATCTGGTACCATTGATAGACTTTACACGATAGCCTACGGAGATAATGACGTCCAGGTTATAATATTCCGTTTCGACAACCTGTTCAAAGCCGTCGTGGCGACCATATTTCTTGGTATGTGCAAATTTTGCACATACCAAGGATTTGTCGAGTTCACCTTCTTTAAAACAGTTATTGACATGTCGTGAAATCACAGTTCTGTCACGGCCAAACAACTCTGCCATTTGGCTTTGTGTAAGCCAAACGGTATCATTCTCTAATTTTACATTCAGCTCTATGTTGCCCTCTGGGGAACGATAGATTTCGATGGATGAATTCCTCTGCTCCATACCTTTCATTATTAAAAGTTCTTATTCTAGTACCCAATTTTTGGATAATTCGGCAAAGATACGATAATTGTTTGATTCCTACAAGGTTTTCTCGTATTTTTTCTTCTTTTTGATGAAATTTGCGAAAGATTGAAATGGAAGGAATGTTTTGTTTTTGATTACTTCCAGATTTATATCAGGACTAGCCTTAGGTTAGGGATATGTATAGTATGTTATGATCTTACTATATCTTTTGTTAAATCCGGGAATAATCTGATAGAAATAGAGAAGAAAAAGGTGGAAATGCTTGGTGTTTCCACCTTATTTTATTATATTTGCAGCAAGTTTTTGAAGAAATGCAGTATTCTCAGGGACTGCATGGAACTGACGAAACGACTAAAAGAATAGAAAAGTAATAACTAACTAAATAAACGACAAAATGATGAACTACAAGAAATTGGCTCTTACCGTTGCGGCTGGAGCGATGGCAACTACAATGATGGCGCAATCAGCACCCAAACTGAATGCCAATAACATCGAAGAAGTAATCAAGGCGATGACCTTGGAAGAGAAAGCCCAACTCTTAGTGGGCGGTGGTAACGATGGATTCGTGGGTAGTGGTGCTATGCTCGGACATCAGAAGAAGTTCGTGCCGGGTGCTGCGGGTACTACTGTAGCCATCCCTCGCCTCGGCATTCCTACTACCGTTCAGTGTGATGGTCCTGCCGGAGTTCATATCGATGCTCATCGCGAAGGTGACAGCCGTAGCTACTTTGCCACCGGTTTCCCTATCGGAACCTGTCTGGCTTCTACCTGGAACACCGACCTGGTGCGCAAGGTGGGTGAGGCTATCGGTAACGAAACCCTGGAGTATGGCTGTGATGTTGTGCTCGGACCGGGTATGAACCTGCATCGCAATCCGCTCTGTGGCCGTAACTTTGAGTATTATTCAGAAGACCCAATCGTAACAGGTCTTATCGGAACCGCCTTTGTACAGGGTGTACAGAGCCAGGGCGTGGGTGTAAGTGCCAAGCACTTTGCCGTGAACTCTCAGGAAACTGACCGTACCAAAGTGGATGAGCGATTGAGCCAGCGTGCTCTCCGTGAGTTGTATCTGAAGGGTTTCGAGATGATGGTTCGCAAGAGCAATCCTTGGACTATCATGTCTGCCTATAACAAAATCAATGGTGTTTATGCCCAGGGCAACAAGGGTCTCCTTACTGATATTCTCCGCAACGATTGGGGATATAAGGGAATCGTGGAGACTGACTGGATTGGTAAGCGTGCCGACCTTCCTCTGGAACAGGAAGTTGAGGCTGGCAACGACCTGATGATGCCGGGTTATCCAGCACAGGTGCAGGATATTGTTGATGCAGTAAAGAATGGCAAGTTGGATATCAAGGATGTGGACCGCAATGTTCGCCGTATGCTCGAATATATCGTGAAGACTCCTCGATTCAAGGGATATAAATATAGTGGTGAGCCAGACTTGAAGGCTCATGCAGCCATCACCCGTCAGAGTTCTACCGAGGGTATGGTGCTCCTGAAGAATGATGCCGCTCTTCCTATCCAGGGCTTGAAGACCGTGGCGCTCTTCGGTGTCAATTCTTACGACTTCATGTCGGGTGGTCTTGGCAGTGGCGCCGTTAATGTAGGCTATTCTGTAGATATGGTTACCGGTTTGAAGAACATCGGTGCGGCAACTACTCCTCAGCTTACGGAAATCTATCAGAATTATGTGAAGTATGCCAAGGCTAAGTTGAAGGCAGACAAGAATCCGATGATGTGGTTCCTGGATCAGGGTCAGCCTAAGCTCGATGAAATCGAGATTACCGAGCGTTGTGTAGCCAGTGAGGAGCCAAAGGCAGACGCTGCCATCATCACCATCGGTCGTCAGGCAGGTGAGGGTATGGATCGCCAGATCAATGGTGAGTTCAACCTCAGTCAGATAGAGCAGGATATGATTTTCCGTGTATCTGATGCTTTCCATGCCAAGGGCAAGAAGGTGATTGTCATCATCAACTCTGGTTCTGTGATGGAGACAGCTAGTTGGAGAGACCGTGTGGATGCTATTCTCGTAGCTTGGCAGCCAGGTATCGAGGGTGGTAACTCTGTAGCTGATATTCTGACCGGTAAGGTGAATCCATCGGGTAAGTTGACCATGACCTGGCCTATCGCAGCTACCGATCATCCTTCTACAGCCAACTTCGCCAAGGATTACGATATGTACACCTACAAGAATCTGCTGGATTGGAGCAAGGGTAACATCAAGGGTTACGATTATAGCAACCACGAGGAGGATATCTACGTAGGTTATCGCTACTTTGATACCTTCAAGAAGAATGTGGCTTATCCTTTCGGTTATGGTTTGAGCTATACTACTTTCGAGTTTGGCAAGCCATCTGTCAAGGCTAAAGGCAACAATATCGAGGTTAGCGTAACTATCAAGAATACCGGTAAGGTTGCCGGCAAGGAAGTTGCTGAGGTTTATGTCACCGCTCCAAAGGGTGCTTACGAGAAGCCAGCCAAGGAACTCAAGACCTTCGGCAAGACCAAGTTGCTGAATCCTGGTGAGAGTCAGACTTTGAAGATGACCCTCGAAAAGCGCGATCTTGCCAGCTTCGATGAGGCTAACAGCCAGTGGAAGGTAGATGCAGGTAACTATCTCTTCAAGGTAGGTAGCGATGTAGAGAACATCAAGGGTACTGCTACATTAAAGGTGTCTGAATACACCGAGAAAACAAGCAATGCCTGCGCTCCTAAGGTTCAGTTGAACTATCTGAAGCAGAAATAGTTAGTGGCTCGTGCAAAATAAAATAGATTAAACAGAAACGCCTCTATCCCAGAAAAAGAGATAGAGGCGTTTTTCTTTCATTTTATTCTTTATGCCAACGGCAATCATATCCTACTTTGGATGATACGATAGTAGTAGGTGTGAAAAACAAGATGATGGAAAGTAAGTGCCGTAAAATCTATGAAGAAGTGAGAAGTGCATTGGGTATTGTCCCCTTCAAAAGCAGGAAAAATGTGATGAAGCAATCTAATACATTAGGAATTTTGTGGCAAAGTAGGTTTTTACTGCCTCATTTCCGATTTATCTGCCTCGTTTTTTACCAAAATGAGGCAGATAAATTCATTTTTTGGCATATAACAGAGAAAATAACTATAATTTTCTTTTCTTTTTGATACAACTTTCAGAAATTATCATTATCTTTGCAACCGTAATCCTTGCTGAAGGCCCACGATTGGGCTAAGGTGGGGATACATATACATAAATAAAGGCGTAACTGACGCTTTGGTTTTGACTGGTTAGAACTTCGCAACTTCAAACAAGTTGTCAAAAACAAAGCAATGGGGACGCCTCACAGGGTGTATTATATACAGCCCTCATTGGCTTCGGACATTATGGTTCGTTGGTAGGGAGGGTGAATTATATACACATTCACGTGGGGCTTTCAGCATTGCTCGTTTCGACAACTTGGGCAATGCGAAGGCCTTAACCAGTGGAACGAGCAGCAGACTGGCTCCACGTTTCCTTTTTTTGTATATCTAAGAAACATAATATTAACTGCCAATCAGGGAGTCGTTGGCTTATTTAGGCAATAAAGAAATGAAAGCAGTTGATATTTTATGCGTCCTATTTCTGACGATGTGCGCTTCACCTTCATTCGCTCAAATCTCAAAGGAGCAAGCCAAAGAGCGCAAGGTACTAATGAAGTCATCTAAATTGGAGTTGACACAGAAAGCGACAAAAGTAGCAAGAAAAGAAGCCAAGAAATTGGGCAAAGAGGGATGGACTACTACCCCAGGAACACTTCCTATAGAAAAGCAATTGGACAAGGCTTACATGATGTCATACGAATACGATGACAACATGTTTCCTAAGTATATCATGGGAGAAGCTATGAGCATTGGTGAAAATTATGATGCCGCCAAAATGCAAGCCTTGGAACTTGCCAAGCAAAATCTTGCAGGACAAATCCAGACCGAAGTAACGGCATTGGCGGAAAACACCGTTGCCAACAAACAACTCTCGCAAGAGCAAGCTGCATCCCTCACTCAAAGCATCATGGCAAGCAAGAATCTCATTTCTCAAAGCATTGGTAAAACCATTCCTGTGATGGAAGTGTATCGCACACTTTCCAACAAAAACAAGGAAGTGCTCGTTCGCATCGCTTACAATAGCAATATGGCAAAAGAAGCTGCCAAAAAGATTGTACGTGAAGACTTAGAGAAGAAAGGTGATAAATTGCACAAGGACTTAGACAAATTGCTTGGTTGGTAAATGAGATTGCGTTATGTTTTCATCCTACTGATGCTCCTAAACCTCCTCTCCATATCTGCTCAAAAGATAGAGAAGGTTCATGGAGAATGCACTTATCACGTACCAGACAATATTTCGTTGGAAGAGGGTAAGCGTACAGCCCTCGAACGTGCCAAAATTCAAGCTATAGCCGATGCCTTTGGTACTCTTGTCTCTCAAAACAACTCTTCCATTGTAAAGAATGAGAATGGAAAATCATCTGTTGATTTCTTGTCAATAGGCGGAAGTGATGTAAAAGGAGAATGGATAGAGACGATTGGTGAGCCAATGTTTGACATATTCTATGAGAGTAACATGCTAACCATCAAAGTAAGCATTGACGGAAAGGCTCGTGAAATCAAGAATGCAGCCATCGACTTCGAGGCAAAGCTTTTGCGCAACGGCACGGAAGAAAAATATGAAAGCGGTGAGTTCAGAAATGGGGATGACCTATACCTATATTTCAAGTCACCCATCAATGGTTATCTCGCCGTTTATCTGTTGGATGAGAATACGCAGCAAGTCTTTTGTCTCTTGCCATACAAGAGTTCTGGAGAACCAGCATACAAAATCATTCACGACAAGCCTTATGTATTCTTCTCTTGTCAAAAAGCAGAAGAGAATCCAAGCGAGGTCGATGAATACACTATGACTTGCGAGCATTCGATGGAACAAAACGCCATTTACATCGTGTTTTCGCCGAACATGTTTGTAAAGGCATTTGCAGGGGATGAGAACATTGGACTTCCAAGACAACTGCCGTTGAAGGAGTTCCAAAAATGGTTGGGAAAACATAAGGCAAAAGATACCGCTATACAAATACAATGTTTTACCCTAAAAATTAGCAAATTATGAAGAAAGAACTTATTTATTCCATTCATTACAGATTGAATGGAAAAGAACAAACCAAAGCTGTATGGGCAGACAGACGTCCCTCAACAATTTCTCATGAGGACTTCAAAAAGTCTTTGGAAATAAGCCTAAAAAAAGCTATTGGCTATAATCGCAATAGAGATGAACTCGACATCTTGAGCATAGAACAAATTTTCAATTAATCGAATCAATTTCGCTTATGAATATTTATATTATATATTTCATTGGGGCAATGGTTTGCTTCTTCCTGTCCCTCCTGATTATAAAATATTACAATAATGGAAAAGGAAGTATACATTCTTACCTCAAAGTTATAGCTATTATTGTTGCCATACTATTCTTTGCTTGCGGAATATTTTTAGTAAATTTGAGTGCTGAACATTACTGGAAAGACTGTCTCTTAGATATTTTCGACAATCTCAGTTGTACATTTCTAGGAGTTCTGCTCGCATTTATATACAAGAACAACTTGTTGAGGATTGAAAAGCCTCATCCCGCTAATGAAGATTAACATAAACAAACGACGAATTATGAGAATTTTTATTATCGCAATACTACTATGGTGCTCCCCATGCCTATACGCCCAAGATCGACCAACTTTTGAGCAAGCTTGGCAAGCGGCACAAAATGGAGAACCAAATGGCTACTTTTTGCTAGGTTTCTTCTACTATCAAGGAGAAGGAGTCACTCAAAACTTCACAGAAGCCATAAAATGGTTTAAAAAAGCAGCAAATAATGGACTTTGCAATTCGTATGGCTTCTTAGGTGCTTGCTATATAACACAAAAAAATTATGTAGAAGCAATAAACTGGTTTAAGAAAGCCATAGACAACGGAGATTGTTGCTATGCAGACCTTGGTGCATGTTATTTACAATTAGGAAAGTTCACAGAAGCCATACCATGGTTGAAAAAAGGAATAGATGACAAGAGACCTGAATATTATGTCTCATTAGGTCAATGTTACTATTTCTTACAAAATTACACAGAGGCTATACCTTGGCTAAAAAAAGCTGCAGATAAAGGGATTACCGATAGCTATTTTACTTTAGGTCTAAGTTTCTATTTCCTAAAAAATTATACTGAAGCAATTATATGGTTTGAAAAAGCCGCAAACAATGGAGTAAGTCAGGCATATGCGTACTTAGGACAGGCTTATTATGAGCAGCAAAATTATGCAGAAGCTTTCAAATGGATTAAAAAAGCTGTAGATGTAAAAGACCCATTCTCATATGGCACACTAGGAGACATGTACTATTATGGTTTGGGGACAGCTGTGAACCAAAACGAAGCTTTCCGTTTAGCCAAAATTGGGTCTGAACATGAAGATGCCTCCGCAATGGTGTTATTAGCCAAAATATATGGAGAAGGAAAGGGGGCACCAAAGAATGTTGCAGAATCCTTTAAATGGGAAAAGAAAGCGGCAGAAAAGGAATTTATAGGTGCCTTTTTAGGACTCGGAATAATGTACGAAGAAGGTATTGGAACTCACAAAAACACAGAAGAAGCCATTAACTGGTATAAAAAAGCCTTTGACAAAGGTGTTTCAAACGCCCCGATGTTTCTCTGCACAACATACTACTCCCAAAAAGATTATGCAGAAGCCAAGAAATGGGCAGAACTAACAATCAACCAAAAAGAATTTGCCTTTGTTGGGTATCGAATACTAGCACTATTAAATATATACGGATTAGGAGTACCCCAAAACAAAGATAAAGCATTTGAACTCATTGCCAAAGCCCTAGATGGAGCTAAGCAAAAAGGAGGTTCCATGCCTAATACTTTAGATGCAGAAGGAGAAGTATATTTGGCAGACAACAACATTAATAAAGCAAGAGGAATCTATAATGCAATATTAAAAGAAACTCCAGACTTCTATGCCAAAAATGAAACAAAACTATCCAAGTTCATGAAAGAACACAAAGGGAGCGATGTTGACTTTGACATTCCGATGGCAAACAATATAAGTAACAACACCTTTGCCGTCGTTATCTCCAATGAAAAATATCAAATGGAGAAGGCTGTACAATATGCAGAGAATGATGGAAAAACTTTTGCTGACTATTGCAAAAAGACATTAGGATTGCCTGAAAAGAACGTGCATTTCGTTACTAATGCCACGCTCAACAATATCAAGCATGAAATAAAATGGCTTCAAGATGTTATTACTGTCTATAATGGTGATGCTAAAATCATCTTCTACTATGCTGGCCATGGCATTCCCGACGAGCAAAACAAGAGTGCATACTTGTTGCCTATTGACGGCTATGGTTCTGACGTAACAACAGGCTATGCTTTAGAAGACTTATACAAAGCATTGGGTAGTTTGCCTTCACAATCAGTAACAGTTTTTTTGGATGCTTGTTTTAGTGGAACAAAACGTGATGGTGAAATGTTAGCTTCAGCGCGTGGTGTCGCAATAAAAGTAAAGCAAGCTACACCTGTAGGAAACATTGTTGCCTTTTCAGCTGCACAGGGAGATGAAACTGCATACCCATACAAAGAAGAAGAACATGGATTGTTCACGTACTATTTACTTAAGAAACTTCAAGAAACGAAGGGGAACGTTACATTAGGAGAACTTAGTGATTACATCAAAACGCAAGTTGAACGCCAATCCATAGTCATTAATGGAAAATTGCAATCACCTTCTATTGTATCAACAGCAACTGTTGCTAATAGTTGGAAAAAATGGACTTTAAAGTAAAAGTTATATTAAATTAAATAGTTATGAATAGAATTAAAATTTTTCTTTTATGTTTAGGCTTAATTAGCTGTACATATTCTTTCTCACAAGAAGAAACACTTGAAGTTTTGTTAGAAAAAGCAGAATCTGGCAATGCAGATTATCAGTACAAATTAGGTAAATACTATCTAAATATTAATGAAAGTTCTATAGGTTTTCCTTGGTTTCAAAGAGCTGCTTTGCAAAATCACAAAGTAGGAATGTATTTTACGGGATGGTGTTATTACTATGGAGAAGGTGTAAAAAAAGATTTACGCAAAGCTTATTATTGGTTCACAAAATGCGCCCAAAAAGGAGATAGTCAAGCTAAAAAAATGGTAAAATCCATAAAAAATCAAATTAATGTGGATGATATTATCTTTGCCGACCCTTTCGATCCTTCAAGACCTCCAATTTTGGAAATTATCCCAAATTCCATTCTGTTTACAGATGCAAATAAAAATAACGCCATTGATGCTAATGAGAATTGTTGTATAAAATTTAAAATCCATAATAATGGAAAAGGAAATGCCATAAATTGTTTTGCAAAAATTATACCAAATGAAACAACTAAAGAAATAAAATATGCAGATATAAATATACCATTGATAAAACCTCAAGAAACAATAGATGTAAGTATGCCTTTAACTTCTACGACTAAAGTTTCTGACGGAATTGCAAATCTCAGACTTAAAGTAGAAGAACCGCATGGATTTGGAACAGAAACAGCGTCTATCAGCATAAATACTAAAAAATTTGATGCTCCACTACTACAAATAGTGGATTCTAAAGTCTCACCATCAGAAGGTACTACTCTTAAGAAAATGAGCCCTTTTTATTTGCAAGTTTTATTACAAAACACAAAAAAAGGAAGTGCAGACAATGTAAAAGTAAAAATTGGGCTACCAACTAATGTGCTTTTAATGGAATCACAAAAAGAAGAAGAAGATTTCGCTTATATTAGTGGTGGAGAAACAAAATCCATCAATTACCCGCTCATTATAAACAATAACTATGCTTCAAATGATGTCCCTATTACTCTATATGTCAAAGAAAAGTATGGTGAATATGCAGAGAACAAAACCATCAATTTACATATTAATCAGAGTATTACAAATAATAATATCATCATCAAAGAAAAGGAAATCAACACAAAAAATCAAGATATAAAAATTGCTTCTATCAGTTCAGACATTGACAAAAATATTCCTGAAGCAATTAATTCCAATAGCAACACCTTTGCCATTGTCATAGCTAATGAAACATACAGTAAAGAGGCAAATGTACCATATGCAGTCAATGATGGAAATATCTTTAAAGAGTATTGCAGGAATTGCCTCGGCATTCCAGAAAAGAATATACATTTAATAACAAATGCTACACTTAATGACATCAGACATGAAGTAAAATGGATTCAAGATGTTGCAGAAGTTTACAAAGGCGATGCCAAAATTATCTTCTATTATGCAGGACATGGTATCCCTGACGAAAAAAGCAAAAATGCTTATCTACTACCAACAGACGGGTATGGTTCAGATGTAGCTACAGGTTATTCATTAGAAAACTTATATAAAACTTTTGGAAGTTTACCATCAAAGTCTATCACAGTTTTCTTGGATGCTTGTTTCAGCGGAGCTAAACGTGACGGAAATATGCTAGCTTCTGCTCGTGGAGTAGCCATTAAAGTAAAACAAACTATACCTGTAGGAAATATGGTTGTCTTTACCGCTGCACAAGGAGATGAAACTGCATATCCTTACAAGGAAGAAGAACATGGGTTGTTTACTTATTATCTTTTGAAGAAGTTACAAGAGACGAAGGGAAATGCCACGTTAGGAGAACTTAGCGACTATATTAAGGAACAAGTTGAACGCCAATCGATTGTTACCAATGGAAAATTACAGTCACCTTCTATTATGGCGACTTCTTCAATTGGTAATGAATGGAAAAACTGGACATTAAACAAATAATGGTAGCATGAATATCCCACATTTCAAAATAGCTTTTATTGCCGGAGCAATATTTTTTATTGCTCCGACAACTTCTTCTGCTCAAACTAACGACTTCCAGTCTCAATATGAGAACTTTAAAAAGCAAGCAAAGGCAGAGTATGAGGACTTTCGTGCTCAATGCAATGCAGAATATGTAGAGTTTGTAAAAGAAGCTTGGAAGGAGTACAAGGCCCTTCCTGCTATTCCTCGTCCAAAAGACGAGATAGTTTTTCCTGTTATCAGACCTAACAAAGATAAAGGGAAGAAGATGGAGGATAAGGCTATCACCATCAAGGATATAGTTTCACCAATAGAACAAGCTCCGCAACCCAAGCCTATCACCCCTATCTATGAAAAGGAACAACAAGCGGAAAACAAATGTCAATTTATATATTGTGGTACGGACTGTAGTGTTCGCTTCCCCTCTGATATCTATATAGACTTGGACGTCTGTGATAATCAGCATATTGCAGAAGCATGGAAGAAACTGTCAACCGACCAACTTGACAATACCATTCGAGACTTCCTAGAGATAAGAATCAGAATGCAGTTATGTGATTGGGCGTATCTCAACTTAATAGATACTTTTGCCAAAGACCACTTTGGCAAAGGGAACTTGTCGACACTCACCACTGCTTATATCTATAGTCAAAGTGGATACCAGATGAGATTAGGGCGTAATGGTAATAAACTGTATTTACTTTTTGGTAGCAAGCATGGTATCTACGACAAAGGATACTTCCTCATAGATGGTATCAACTACTATTCTCTTAGCGATGATACTCAAAAAATGGAAGTATGCGACTTTGCTTTTCCAAAAGAACAATCCCTTTCGCTATATATACCACAAAGTCAACTCTTTGCTTACCAATCTACCCCGATAAGGAATCTATCTTCTGATAGATATAAGGACATGACCTTGAATGTGCAAGTCAACAAAAACCTCATCGACTTCTATAACACTTATCCAACATCGGAAGTCAATGGTAATTTCATGACGAGATGGGCCATGTATGCCAATACACCTATGGAGCAAGAACTGCAAAAACAGCTATACCCCATCCTTCAAGAAAAGGTTGCCAGTCTGAATGAGCACGATGCCGTCGATAAACTTTTGAACTGGGTTCAAACGGCATTCGTATATGAATATGACGACAAAGTCTGGGGGCATGACCGTGCTTTCTTTGCAGAAGAAACTTTATTCTATCCCTATTGCGATTGTGAGGATAGAGCCATTCTATTCACTCGTATAGTTCGTGACTTGTTCGGCTTAAAGTGCATCTTGATATATTATCCCGGTCATCTCGCCTCGGCCGTTTGCTTCAACCAGCAAGTGACAGGAGATTACATCTTGCTGAATGGCAATAAGTTTGTGGTTTGTGATCCAACCTACATTGGAGCACCAGTCGGTTTGACCATGCCTAATATGGATAATAAATCTGCAAATGTCATTATTTTGGAGTAAAAAACAGTCGATAGTGTGCGAAAGTTGATGTTTTTAAGCATGTTTTCGCACACTATCGGCTATTTTCTACACCAACTAATTCTTCATTACATCCCTTGGCAGGAATACTCGCATATCCTTAGCACAATGAGTTGGAGACTCCTTTAAGAATAGCACAAGATGAACTTCCTGCCCTTTCTTAATAAAAAGCAAGTACTTAGCTTTCTGCTCCAAAACATCCATGAGCCTGTCGGCATCCTCATCGTGCGTCCATTTACATTCACCTATTAAGATATGCTTCTTATCAATAGACTCTGCCACAACATCCAACTCAACCATCTTACCATCTTTATATTCTGGTGGAAATATCTTACCCCACCAACGAGATGCGACATTGTAGGCTATGCCATCTATAATATTTCCACTAACATATTCACGACAAAGTAATTCATCCTGTACGGTTGAAACGGGCTAGGAACTTCTGCCCTTTCTAGGGCATATAGGGTAATTTCAATCGTACAGAAAAAAGTTTTTTGCGAGAAAAAGTATCATAGTATCATTATTTAGAGAAAATAACAATCTAAATATCTGATACATTGCGATATACAAAAATGAGACTTTCGATTTATTTTACAGAAAAGTCTCATAGAAGTATCATAAAATCGCAAGAAGTATCATAAAATAAGGCTTTGAGTTGAATTAAAAGGCCAAAAAAGAAGTGTTTACAACTCCTGTTTTATAAAAGCTTTAGCCTCTACACTTCCAGTATGTAATAAATGGCAATACAAACAAAGAATAGGAGAGGAAAGATTGACAAGTCTGATTATGATTAGGAATAAAAGTACATAAGGTATTCTGTCAGAGACCATTAAGCGGTCTATCTGTGACCATCAAGTGGGCACTTAGGGACCAAGTGACGGGCATCAAGAGAACAAGTAGTGGGTACTCATTGCCCGTACTGAGGGCATAGAGTGCCCAAAGTACGGGCGATTTTTGGGCGCTTCTTGCGTTGACGGCGAATAGTCTACATAAAGTTCAAGTGAGGCTCACTTGTAGCTAACAAGAGGTTCACTTGAAGTTAGAAAAAGCCTTTCCGGATGGCAACCAGGTTGCTTCTGAAATTACGTCACGACGTATCTTTTACTACATCCGGACGTAACTTTTGCTGCGTCGGGACATAGCAAATGCTACATCGGGACGCATTTTTTACTGCATCGGAACGTATTTTATCAG
>USSA01000073.1 GCA_900557255.1 uncultured Prevotella sp. | reverse complement strand
TTAATATAAGTTATTGATTTACAGACGATTAAATATTAATTTAACGCAGTATTGATAAATAATATCTTCAGAAAAGACAAATGAATTATTCAACATTCGAAATAAGTGCCTTGTGGCATTGGATAGAGCGGCTGTTTGTTTATCAGGCAGATTCTCCGCTGATGATGGGCAGCATTCCGTTTGCGCTGCTCTTCATCTTCTTCCTTGCCATTTATACCCTGCTCAAGAGCTATTCGCGCACAGCCATGATGATGTATGTCATCTGCTTCAGCCTTTTCTTTGCCTATAAGGTGAACGGAATGGTGATGTGGATGCTGCCGCTTACGGCTTGCATCAATTATGCCGTAACCCAGGAAATGAGACTGCATGAGGGGAAGGCGCGCAAGGCGCTGCTCACCTTCGTGGTGCTTGTAGACCTGGCTCTGCTGTGCTATTTCAAATATACCAATTTCATCATTGGCGATGTAGTCAACGAGATGTTCAGTACCAACTTCTCCCTGCAGTCTATCGCTCTGCCTGTAGGTATCTCGTTCTATACCTTCCAGGCTATCAGCTATGCGGTAGATACCTATAAGCGCAAGTTTGATATGGAGGTAACGCTCCTGGAGTATTGCTTCTATCTCACCTTCTTTCCGCTGCTGATGGCGGGTCCTATCACCCGTGCCGCCAATCTGATACCCAGACTGAAACGAAACGAACAGGCTTCCAGCAGAATGTTGTGGACGGGACTCTTCCTCATCATGCTGGGACTGGTCAAGAAGAATATGCTGAGCGATTATATCGCACAGTTCAATAACTGGGTGTTTGATGCGCCGCAAACCTTCTCGGGTTTCGAGAATCTGGCAGCGCTCTTCGGCTATCCTGTCCAGATTTTCCTCGATTTCTCGGGATACAGCGATATGAGTATCGGTGTGGCAGCCATCCTGGGTTTCTATCTGCCCGACAACTTCTATTTCCCTTACCGTTCACTCTCGGTTACCGAGTTCTGGCGTCGCTGGCACATCTCGCTTTCCTTCTGGTTCCGCGATTATGTGTATATTCCGCTGGGTGGAAACCGGAAGGGAAAGGTGCGCATGTATTTCAACAACTTCCTCACCATGCTGGTGGCAGGCTTATGGCATGGCTCTTCCTGGATGTTCGTCATCTGGGGTGCTCTTCATGGTTTCGGACTTGTGGTGCATAAGTTCTTCAGCCGTCAGTTGGGCATAAGCATTCCCCGTACGCTGGCTGGCAATTCCCTCAGCTGGCTCATCACCTATTTATATATATGCTTTGCTTGGTCTTTCTTCCGTGCCAAGGATTTGGGTGTGTTGGGGAAGATGTATGATAAGGTGGCAAATGATTTCAGTATCGATTATCTGGTGCCTTTCTTCCATGCCCGTCCTGCCTGGACGCTTTGCATCATAGGTGTCATGCTGAGCTATCTCTTTACCGAGCGCCAGTATCACCGTCTTCAGGCGCGGTTCATCCTCCTGCCTTGGGTGGCTAAACTGCTGCTCTTCATCATCTGTCTGCAGATGGTGGTGGAGGTTTCCTAGGAGAGTGTGCAACCGTTCATTTATTATCAGTTTTAGTTTCGATGGTTAATATTAATATATATATTTGAAGTAACAGACAAAACAGAAAAATTGTATGAAGAAACTATTATTCTTTTTGCTCCTGATGACGGCTGTCGTCGGTAGAGCACAGACTTCGCTTGACTTGCTGCCTGTAGGCACCGAGGCTCCCGACTTTACGATTACTGACAGTAAGACGGGTAAGAAAATCTTCCAGCTTTCAGATAAGAAGACTCAGAAGGATAAAGACGGAAAGACGGTTCCGGGTGTCTGGACCGTGCTCGATTTCTGGGCTTCCTGGTGTCCAGACTGCAGAAGAGACATGCCGATGGTGAAGGCTATCTATGACAAATACAATACCAAGATCCAGGTAGTGGGTGTTTCTTTTGATACCGATGAGGCGAAGATGAAGAAATATCTGGGCGATAATCAGTATACCTGGTTGCAATACTGTGAGTTTAAGAAATGGAAGGAAACGAAGATTTCCAAGGATTATCACATCTCATGGATTCCAACCTCTTATCTGATCAATCCGGAAGGTAAGGTTGCATTCTCTACCGTGAAGGCGGAAGAGATGATGAAGAAACTGGATTCGCTCGACCAGGCTGGAGCTTTGAAACCTGCTCAGATGCAGACTGCTCTCAAGAAGGTGTATAATGAAAGCATCGATCCGATGGCTCAGATTGATGAGGCTTTGGCTAAAGCCAAGAAGAATGGCAAGTTTGTTATCTGTCAGGTAGGTGGTAACTGGTGCCCATGGTGCTTGAAGTTTGCCGATTTTGTAGAGAAGAATGCTGCGGTCAACAAGATGTTGAATGATCATTTTGAATATATTCATGTGAACTACAATCGCAGAAAAACTGCCGGTGATGCGGCGGTGAAGAAGGCTGAACAGCTGATGAAACGACTGAACAATCCTCAGCGTTTCGGATTCCCGGTCTTTGTGGTGCTCGATGAAACCGGAAAGGTTCTCCATATCCAGGATTCCAGTTTCCTGGAAGAAGGTAAGGGATATAACGAAGAAAAGGTGCTCAGATTTCTGAAGAGCTGGACACCTCAGGCAGTAAAAGGATAAAGAAAGAGGGTGTGTCATTAACTTATGGTACACCCTCTCTCTGTTGTTATTTGTAATTTACATCTCCGCTTTCAGCAGCTGTATCTCCTCTGCAGACAGTCCCGTTATCTCCAAGACAGTCGCTTCATTCATACCCTTTGCCAGCATCTTTCTTGCAATCTCAAAGTTTCGCTGGGTTATGCCTTTCTCCATGCCTTCTGCAATTCCTTCCCGCTTGGCGGTATCAACAGAATTTTTGATGTCGCGATAGGCCATCTTGCTGGCTTCATACTCACGCAACTCCTGCTGGGTAAACTTGGATATCTCGGCTTCTTCGAAAAGACGGTCAAAGACTTTGTCACATAACTCCTTAGGACGTTGGGTAAGTTTGTAGAGATTTTTCAGCGCATAAAGCCATTTGTCGTAAAGTGTCTCTAGTTCCTCTAGGGATTTGTCAAATTTAGCAATCTCAACATAGATGAATTCCAACTTATCGTAGAACACCTTGTGAGTGGCGGTATCGCAAAGCTGCACGCTATGGCGAATCTTTTCCTTTTCGAAAGCATCTTCATTCATGTCGAAGTTGAGCAAAGCAACTGTATAGACATGATTGAGTTTGAAATCCCAATCCTTTCCCTTTGGTGCTTGTTCACGGATAGGAAATGTGGAATAGAACAGAGAACGGTCCTTGAAGTAAGTCTGATAGGCATTCTGCATTTCAACGATAAACTTCTCTCCGTTTTCTCCTTCACAGTATACGTCAAAGATAGCCTTGCGGTCAGCATAGACATCGCCTACATGTTCAGGGTTCAGATACTTCACATCCTTAACAACCTGTTTGCCATCAAACAAGCTGTTGAGAAAACAAATCAGCAAATCCTTGTTCATTGCTGTTCCGAAAATTCGCTTAAAACCGAAGTCTGTAAGCAAACTGATATATCTTTCTTCTACCTGTTTCATAATCATCTGTTTTAAAATGCTACCGCAAAGTTACGACTTTATTTTCATATCAGCAAGAGTTTTCTGATAAAAGTTTTAAAAATGTTATGCCCACCAGTTCTTTATGGGAAACGGCAAGGGGCTGTTATTTGACAGCTACCTTTCTGACGGCTACGATATAGATTCCTGGACGCAGGTTAACCTGGACAGGAACACCGGCTGAAACGGATACCTTGGTGATAAACTGACCTCCGATACTGTAAACAGGAATCAACTTGGATTCTGCGGAAACAATCGTGAGTACACCGGCTGCAGAACTGATGCGGACGTTGTTCTGGGCGGTTATCTGACTGATGCCTGTACTCTCGCCAGCACCAATCTGACCAACCTTAAACTTCACTCCGTCCAATAAGATCTCGCCATTACGGTCGGTTACCCAAACATACATTTCATTTGCTGTCTGCTTTAATGTAATGGTGCGGGTTGTAGACTCACCTGCCGGTACACACATGTATTCCTCTGCGCTGCTTGAGCCTTCTTTAAAGGTTGGCTTCGTGCTGGTTTTGCTGGTGTAAACGTTTATCAGACCGAGATATTCGCGCTGGCTGTCATTCCTGATGGTAATATCAAACGAATTGTCCATTTTAAGCCGGATTGCCTCGTTGCTCTTTAATTCAGCCGAAAGTTTATTGCCATTCAGCGTAAGCGATGTGGAAGTAGCTTCCAGCTCGAACGGAACAACGTTCTCCATATAGGCACATACATCCCATGTCTTGCCATTATCAGTACTGTAGATTTCGTAAAGAACGGTGGTGCCGATAGGGAAGGCATAGTTGAGGTTGAAATTAATAAAGTCGAGTTCATATCCTTTCTCTGGATCCATCGCGTTAAATTTTAACTTGGAACTCTGCGTGATTGGCGTATATGAACCGTCATCTTTTCTGATACCAAGAGCAACTAAGCCTTCGAACTTATTGTAGGTAGGATTAGAAAATACAGGTGTTACCATTAGCGAGAATTTCTCTGATGCATTCTTGCGCTCGCCCTTGATGATGGTACATTTTCTGTAATCTTCATAGGTATCAGCGTAAAGAGAATGCTCTTTTACCAGCGGTTCATCCTTGATTCCGTTGTCCGGTGCAATACCGATGATGACAGAGCAGGCGCGGTTATAGCCGTTAGCCGATGTGCCGGCACCTGTTCCACGGACTGCAGGGTCGAGGAGGGTGATGTCGAAATATCCATCGCTGTAGCCTGACCAGCCCCAGTTGATGTGATAGAGACCTTCTCCGTCAGAACCATCGCATACAAACTGGTGGCCGCTTTCATCAGAGGCAGCACCGCCATAGAGGATAGGGCGCTTGGCCTCCAATTCCCGGTCGAGAATCTCCTTCCATTCTGCCAGCGTATAGAATGAGCGGTAAACCTCCTGCAAGAGGTCAGCATCATATCCGAAATAGGTTGACATATCTTCTGGGAGCACCCATGCACCCGAAGAATCTCCGTAATCCATCTGTACTGCAGCTCCACAATGGAACATCAGTTTGGCTACTGCATTGGCTTGAGTGGTATTATATTTTCCTTTGGTGTAGGTTGGGAGCATGTTGCCCCAGTCATATTTTTCACCCTTGCTGATGGCTTTTACCTTGAGCTTATTGGTTGTGGTGGTATAAGCGGGAATGGTAGCCTTCAGCTCTTTAGGATACTGATAATACATCATCACCTGTGCCATGGCTGTAGCTACGCATCCTGTAGCACTCTGGCTAGAACCTATATATTTAGGACATAGTTTATTATAAGGTGTCAGCTGGTCCCAGGCAATATCTCCCAAGAGCGGTGCTATCTTTGATTGCTGATAACGGCCATCCGTCTTCAGCGCTCTCTGCTCAGCCAGAATCTTTCTGGCTTTGGCATCACCCTGGGTGAAGGCTGCAACAAACTTCTGATAAGCTTTCAGAAACGCTGCACATCCTTCTGTCTTCATCAGATTCTCAGAGTTGCCATGAGCGGAATAGCCTACAATCTCCGGCAGTTCATCATCACCCGAAACGATGGTGAATCCCTTGTCGGCTCCGTTGTCAAAAACATAATAGCTGGTAGCGGGTTCTGTAGAACCGCTACCATTCAGCTGATATTGCTTTCTAGCCTTGCTTACTTGCTGCTGGTCCATTACGATGCCCTGCAGGGCTGCCTGGCGCTCGGCAATAGCTTGTGCCTGTTGGAAACTGCGAGGCCCTGCCCAGGCTAGAATCTGAAAAAGCGTAAGGCCTACTACCAGTAGTGTCGTACGCTTTATCTTCAACTTTACTGAATGAAAGCTGGTCTGTTTCATATCGTAATTTTATGCGTTACAAACCTCTTGCTTTCAGGAATCCGGAAGCATCTGGCTTCTCCATACCTGTAAAGTCGGTAAACATTTCCATCTGGTCCTTGGTGTTGCCACGGCTCAGAATCTTATCGCGGAATGCCTGACCAACGGCTGGATCCAAGGCTCCATGCTTTGCAAAGTAGTCGGCGATGTTCACAGCCAGCACCTCTGTCCAGAGATAGCTGTAATAGCCTGCTGCATAACCGCCGCCCCATACATGGTTGAAGTATGATGTGCTGTAGCGAGGAGGAATCTGGGTGTTGAGCAAACCGATGTTGTGGAGCTCTTCCTTCTCGAAGGCACCTGCCATATAAGGTGAAGGCACCTCTTCTTCGCTAATCTTGTGCCAGGCAAGGTCAAGACAGGTTGCAGCCAGATTCTCGCCCAGTGAATAAGCGGTCTGGAAGCTGATGCTCTTCAGCATGCGCTCTTTCAGATCGGCTGGCATTGCAGCACCGGTCTCGGTATGACGGGCGTAATGGTCGAATATCTCCGGAATAGAAGCAAACGATTCGTTAAACTGGGATGGCATCTCTACGAAATCGCGAGCCACGGCTGTTCCTGAAAGGGTATTGTACTTGCAGTCGGAAAGGATTCCGTGAAGTGCATGACCGAACTCATGGAACAGGGTAGTAACCTCATCCCATGTGATGAGAGATGGCTGACCCTCCGGTGCCTTGGCGTTGTTGCATACATTATATATGATAGGCAACTGGCCGCGCTGCTTGCTCTGCTTGGCAAAGGCGCTCATCCATGCACCGCCACGCTTGGTAGGACGGCGGAAGTAATCGCTGTAGAAGAGGGCGATTGTCTTGCCGTTCTTATCGCTTACCTCGAATACTTTCATGTCAGGGTGATAAGTAGGGATATCCTTGCGCTGCTTGAAGTTCAGTCCGTAAACACGATGAGCGGCATAGAACACACCGTTCACCTGTACGCTGTCTATGTTGAAGTATGGCTTGATCTCATCATCGGTAATGTTGAGCATCTCCTTCTTCATCTTCGCAGAATAATAGAATCGGTCGTATGGCTGCAGCTTGAAGTCCTTGCCCTCCGTCTTCTGGGCATACGCTTCTATCGCCTTGGTTTCAGCATCAGCCTTAGGAGCATATTCCTTGATGAGCTGCTTCAGGAAATCATCCACATTCTTGCTGTTCTTAGCCATCGTCTTTTCGAGCGAATAGTCGGCATAGTTGTCATATCCCATCAGCTTGCCCTTCTCGGCACGCAACTTGGCAATCTCGGTTACGATAGGGAAGGTGTTGAATTTTGGGTTAGTACCGTCGGCACGGTGGATGCTTGCCATATACACCTTCTTGCGCAGTTCGCGGTTCTGGAGATTGGTAAGGATAGGCTGCTGGGTGGTGTTGATGATGACGATGCAGTAAGGTGCCTTGCCTCCACGGCTCTCAGCATCTTTCTTGCATTGTGCAATGTCAGCATCGCTCAATCCGGCGAGCTCTTCCTTGCTGTTTACCCAAACCACGGCGTTGTTGGTAGCGGCAGGAAGAAGATTGCCCCACTCCTGCTGCAATTCAGAGATGCGGGAGTTGATCTGCTTCATGCGCTCCATCTTCTCGGCAGAAAGGAGGGCACCTGAACGCACAAAACTCTTATAGATAACCTCAGTAAGGCGCTTGTCTTCGCCCTTGAGTTTCTTATATTCATTATCGTAAACATACTTGATGCGCTCGAAGAGTTTCTTGTTGAACGAAATCTCATTGTCGAGTTCGGTCAGCAATGGGGTAGCCTTCTTTTCGGTTTCGGCGATGCCCGGAGTCTTGTGGGCACTGGTGAGACCGAAGAAGATGTTAGTCACCTTTTCGAGCAGCGCACCGCTCTCCTCATAGGCGAGGATGGTGTTCTGGAAGTTAGGCTTCTTCTTGTTGTTTACTATCTTCTGGATGTTGGCACGCTGCTCCCTGATAGCCGCTTCGATGGCTGGCAGGTAGTCGCTCTCCTGAATCTTGCTGAAGTCAGGAGCACCGAATGGAAGACTGCTCTTTGTTAAAAGAGGATTCTGACGGTTACCGCCCGCAGTCTGTGCGAGCGATGAGGCTGGCATTTGCAAGAGTGTTGCAGCCAAGCCCAGGGTAAGGAAAGTCTTGTTAAGTTTCATCATGTTTCTTTGTTTATTTGAAATTCGTTTGCAAAGATAGTGATTTATTTCGGATTATCGCATTTTTATTCATATTTCTTATGGAAAATCAGCAGACAGATGGCTCCTGCCAATGCCATCGGCACTCCGATAAGGGCAGGATAGTTATAGCCTAATCCCATTGCAACAGGAATACCACCGAGGAAAGCTCCCATGGCGTTACCCAGATTGAAGGCGCCCTGAATGCAGCAGCCGCCCAGCATTTCGCCACCCTTGGCATGCTTCACGATGAGGAATTGCTCAGGCGATCCGATGCCGAAAAGACAGGCGCAGCAGATGAACATCAGCACCACAGATACCCAGCCGAAAGGGGCGAGGAAGAAGGTGAGCAGAAGTGCAGCTGCTGCCAGAAACTGGAGATAACAGGTAAAGCGGCCCGGCTTGAAGCGGTCGGCAAGCAAGGCACTCACCTGATTGCCTACTACCATTCCGCCGCCTGCAAGAATCATCAGCAGAGAGATGCTGGCTGCGCTGAATCCGCCCTCCATCTGAAGCAGCGGCGAGATATAACTGAACCAGCAGAGAATGCCACCATTGCCCAGGAAGGTAGCTGCGATGATGAGCCACGGAGCCTTGTTGCGGAGAAAATGGAACTGTGCCTTCATACCGTTGTTTGGCAGTGCTTCTACATCCGGAACCCATCTGTGAATCATGTATAAGGTGATGAGTCCGAGCACGATACAGCTGACAAAAGGTACTCGCCAGCTGAACATGTGACTCAGGAAGGTTCCCACCGGCACACCCAGTAGGTTGGCCACCGGCATACCTGCACACATCATCGCCACGGCATTGGTTCCCTTACCCTCTTTGGCAATCTTCACCGCCACGATGGTACCCGTTCCGAAGTAGGCGCCATGAGGCAGACCTTCTATAAAGCGGGCGCAGAGCAAGAGCCAGTAGTTAGGTGCTACTGAGGCGATGACAGCTCCGAAGGTGATGAGCGAAGCCAGGAACATCAGGATATTCTTGGGTCTGTATTTATGCATGAGAATCAATGAGAAAGCTCCGGCGCAGACGCCGAGTGCATAGATGGAGATGAGATGTCCTGCTTCCGGGATGGAAACGTTCATGTTGTGGGCGATGTCTGTGATGATGCCCTCGATGATGAATTCAGCGATGCCCAAGGTAAAGGTACCCAGCGCGAGTGCAAATAGTCCTTTTTTCATTTGTTCTTATGAGTCAATATTATCCTTAAAAAATAGTTTCTCTCTTATTTTATGTCTTTGTAAGACAATTTCTTAAGCCTTTTTTACATATCCTCCATCGACAATCCTTGGTATCCGATATCGAATTTCTTGAATTTTCCTGTAGCTTGGAAGAAATGCTCGGCTTTATCTTTTAAAATGCCGAGATTTATATCCTTAGCTTGGCGTTTTACCTCATAAAAAATAACCTTCTGCTCCAGTTCATCGGCAGCGATAATATCGATTTCATTCTCTCCCTTTCTGTCCCACCAGGAGGCTATCTGGGTATATTCTTCGCTCTCTATCATCTTGGCAATAAAATATCTTTCCAGAACCTTGCCGGTGTATGTGGTGTAGCTCTTATCCATGACCATTTTTAGTTTTTTATTGGCGCCAACCTCTATCATGTATCCATATTTGTAGATGTAGCGAAACCAGACGCGAAGGAAGTTGTCTTCTATCTGATAGCGAATGTTGCGATTGGTCTTTTGGAACATCGGTATATAACGGGAGATCAAGCTATAGTCGTTCTCCAGTTTGGTGAGATAGCCCGAAAGTTCTATTTTCATGATGCTTTCTATTTCACCTCGAGTTGTGTAGCCTGAAGCGATAAGTTGCAGTATCTCGAAATAGCGGGCATAGTCTTTGCCAAATTCTTCTATCAGCATATTTTTTCCTTCGTAGATGAAATAAGAGTTTTTTGCAATAAACCGCTCTGTCATCTGTTCCTTGGTCGTGGCTCCTGCATCCATCATCATTTCTACATATTCTGCTACTCCGCCTGTATAACTGTAGAGAGCCAGTAGGTCATCATTGGTATAGGCAGAATTATATGTAGAGAGAATTTCCTTGATGACAGAAGGGGGAAATGGAGTGACTTTTATTTCTCCAGTCTGCCTACCATAAAGAGGTTGCTTGTTATTTTTAAAGATGATGTTCATAAGTGAATAAACAGAACCGCAGACCACAAGATTAATATGAGCTTCCTGTTTGTTAAGGTCCCATATCTTTTGCATATCTGAAAAGATTGATGGATTAACCCGCTTGAAATCCTGAAACTCATCAATGATGAGAGTGATAGGGCGAATCTTGGATAGTTGAAGCAGATATTTAAAGATGTCAGCAAAGCGTGTTACTTCACCGAGAATAGGAAGCTGAAGTTTGCTCGTCATCTCTTCGATAAAATCTCTGCAGAGTTCTGCTTCTGATTTTCTTGCAACAAAGAAATACAGCATATCCTGAACATCCTCGTATGCTTTTATCAATAAGGATGTCTTACCGCTACGTCGGCGTCCGGTTACGATTGTAAAGCGGGCTGTTTGCAAAGATAGATTTTTTATCTCTTGCAATTCTTTTATTTCGTTTTGTCTTCCAAAGAACTTCATATTTCTATAATTTTACAGTTTCTTTTTGATGTTATTTTTCGAAACCGCTGTTTCAGAAATGGCGGTTTCGAATGCAAAGGTAATAAAAATACCTGAATATCAGTTTGTTTATTTGCTAATTTAAGTTTTTTTATTTGTTTGTGTGCTTCTTGTTTTTCCGAAATGGCGGTTTCGAAAGTAAAAATGATGGAGTTGTCAGAATTGACAATAACTCTATATAATAAGGTATGAATGCAGAAAGAAGAGGGGTTAGGAGTCCCTGAAAATAAAATATAAGAGACTTGCAAAAAAGAAAAACAGTTAAAGGTAATTAATTTATGGGGGTATTAGCTTTATATTCTGAAGGAAATGCTTAATTTTGCAACTTGAGAAAAGAAAGGTGCAAAAAATAGGTATGAAACGTTCGCTCAACATATTGATGGCTTTGATGCTCTCGCTCATGGTGGTTTACTTGAGCGTGGGTACTACCGTCATGCACTGCCTTCACTATGACAAGGTGATTGATTATTTGATTTTTCCATATTTGCAAATAGGTTGCAAAAGTTTTTCTGTACTTTTGCAGCCAAGATTGTCGTATGCCTATCCCTATCAGTAAAATCTTAGGGTTGCATACATATATAAAAATGGTAAAATCATCCGGAGCGAAGATTTAAGATTCGGATAAAAGGAAATATATTTATGTATTCAAGATATATATTGCTCAGTGCCTTGCTTGTTATTGGTGCTGAGGCTTATGCAAAAAATAATAAGACAGAGGTTGTGTCTCTGTCATCATCATGTAATAATTCTGTAGAAAATAACTCTGTAGATTCCTCCTCTCAGGATTCCATCTTCAAGGACGAGACCTTGCATGAGGTGAAGGTGGTGGCTCGCAAGTCGGGAACTTCCCGATTGGCTGGTGCCGTGAATGGCATCGCCGTGAACAAGGATGAACTCTTCAAGGCGGCTTGTTGCAACCTGGGCGAGAGTTTTACGACCAATCCATCGGTGGATGTGGCTTATAATGATGCCACGACGGGCGCAAGACAAATCAAACTCCTCGGTCTTTCGGGCACTTACGTACAGATGCTCACCGAGAATCTGCCGAATTTCCGTGGTGCAGCCATCCCATACGCCCTGGGCTATGTGCCGGGACCTTGGATGAAAGGCATTCAAGTTTCCAAGGGTAGTGCTTCGGTGAAGAATGGCTATGAGTCGATTACGGGGCAAATCAATGTAGATTACTTGCAACCTGAGGATGAGCAACAGGTGGAGGTGAACCTCTTTGGCGATACCAAGAGCCGAATCGAGGCAAATGCCGATGCCAATGTTCATCTGTCGGATAAGTGGGCAACGGAGATATTGTTGCATCATGAGAATATCCTCAAAAACCATGATGACAATGGCGATGGCTTCTATGATATGCCAGGCAGAGAACAATATAATGTACAGAACCGTTGGCTGTATAAAGGCAAGCACTACATCTTTCATGGTGGACTTGGGGCTTTGAAGGAGATTCGTACCAGTGGGCAGGATGAGGAACATGTTCATAGTGATGATATTTATCGAATCAAGCTCCATACCAACCGTTATGAGGGTTATATGAAACATGCCTTCATCCTCAATCATGAGCATGGCACCAATATTGCCTTCATGTCCTCAGCTTCGATGCACCAGCTCGATGCCCAGTATGGCAACAGGTTCTACGACCTCAATGAGAAAAATCTCTATGGCTCGCTGATATTTGAGACCAATTTTACTCATCAGCACAATTTGTCGGTAGGTTTGAGCGTCAACCATGATTACCTAGGACAGCGCGCCAATGTGAACATTTCTCCAAGACCGACAGTAGGGCAAGAAGACTCTCCTTACCTTTTGTCGGAGATGCAGAGAATGAACGAGAAGGAGACGACTCCAGGAGCATACGCCCAATACACCTATACGTTAGGCACGAAGTTGACAGCGATGGCAGGTGTCCGTTTCGACCATAGTTCGCTTTATGGCAGCTTCTTCACCCCTCGTTTCCACGTGAAGTATTCGCCTGTCGATGCCATCAGCATCCGCCTGTCAGCAGGTAAGGGCTATCGCACGGTATTTGGCTTGGCAGAGTACAACTATCTCTTGGCGAGCGGCAGGGAGTTTCAGATTACGGGTGATGGACTTAAGCAAGAGGAGGCTTGGAACTATGGTATGAGTACCGCTTTCTACATCCCGATGTTTGGCAAGACACTGAAACTGAACGCTGAGTATTACTATACCGACTTCAAGAATCAAGCGGTGGTGGATTATGATGCCAACAAGGGGCTTATCTCCATCTATAATTTGATGGGCAAGTCTTATTCGCACACTTTCCAGATAGATGCCTCTTATCCATTGCTGAAGGGCTTGGAGATAACAGCGGCTTATCGTCTGAACGATGTGAAGTGTACCTACGATTATGGCAAAACCTTGAAAGAGAAGCCATTGACCAGCAAGTATAAGGCGCTCTTCACAGCTTCCTATAAGACTCCACTTGGCCTTTGGCAATTTGATGCCACCGTGCAGTTGAATGGTGGAGGCAGAAATCCTGAGCCTTACCAGTTGGCAGATGGAAGCCAGTCATGGTCTCCTCGTTTCCATAGCTTCGGGCAAGTGAGTGCGCAGGTTACGAGATGGTTCCGCCATTGGAGTATCTATGTGGGAGGCGAGAACCTGACTGATTTCAAGCAGAAAACTCCTATCTATGGTGCCGGCAACCCATGGGGAAGCGATTTCGAGCCAACCTTGGTTTGGGGACCTGTAGAGGGCAGGATGTTCTACGCAGGAGTGAGAGTACACTTTTAATTGAAAATGTTTAAAGTTGAATGATTAAAGCAAATAGAAAAGTTATGAAGAAAATTTTAGTAATGTTCACAATGATGATGGTGGCAATGGTAACCTTTGCCAAGGACATCAAGACCGTAGTGTTCACCACAACCCCACAGATGCACTGTGCGGCTTGTGAGAATAAAATCAAGAGCAACCTTCGCTTCGAGAAGGGAATCAAGAGCATTGAGACTTCTGTGCCAGACCAGACAGTCACAGTACAGTATAATGCTGACAAGACAACCCCAGAGAAACTCCAGAAAGGTTTTGAGAAGTTTGGCTATAAGGCTCGCATCCTGAAAGATGGCGAGAAGGTTGAGAAGAACACTGGGGAGAAGTGTGACTTGATGTAATTCCTGCTTCTAATTTGATAGAAGCTTAACCATTGGCACGCAGGAATCCCTGCGTGCTATATGGTGCTTATCATAAAACACATTCGTTCATTTCATTAGTCCGTCAATGAAATGCTTAGAATCTGCAAAACTTCATATGTCGAGCGTTTCAATTGCATATCATGGTGAACAATAGCCACGAGACAATAAGTGATAA
>USSA01000072.1 GCA_900557255.1 uncultured Prevotella sp. | reverse complement strand
ATTGCAAGATATTTTAAAACTCCGTACCTTTGCACCCGAAATCGAGAAAGAGCGCGGTGATGATTGCCATTCCCGAGCGGCAGAGCTGCGTAATTCCTTATCATGCCTCATGGCTTTAAGGAGATACTAGGCCTCTAAAGTGTCGAGACCGCAAACAGACATCCGCGCTCTTTTCTTTTTATACTAAGGATAGTACGATAACAATAATTTCAAAATATTAAAGATGAACAGTTTAAGAATTGGATTGATGTCAGCTTCCCTCGTTGCAGGTTTGGCAACGGCAAGTGCACAAACTGTGGCTGCTGACAGCGTGATGCAGCACGTGAATGGCAAGCGTCTCAGCGTGGGTGGTTATGGCGAGGTTGCCATGAGCCGCAACTTCTATAGCGACCACGTAAGCCGTTACAGTTTGGCTGACGAGCACAAGAATGACCCTAGCCATGGTCGTTTCGATATTCCTCATGCAGTAATTTACCTGGGTTACGACTTCGGAAAGGGTTGGACTATGGGTACCGAGATTGAGTTTGAGCATGGTGGCGTAGGAATGGCCTATGAGAAAGAAGACGAAGAAGGTGGCGAATGGGAACAGGAAGTTGAAAAAGGCGGTGAAGTCGAACTCGAACAGTTCTGGATTCAGAAGTCATTCGGTCATTGGGCTAACATCAAGGCTGGTCACATTGTAGTGCCTGTAGGTTTGAACAACGCTTACCATGAGCCATTGAATTTCTTCACTGTTTATCGTCCTGAAGGTGAGAATACGATTCTTCCAAGCACCTGGCATCAGACAGGTGTCAGTTTTTGGGGACGTACCAAGGGTTGGAGATATGAATTGCAATTCCTGGCAGGCCTGAACTCAGACAACTTTACCAATACAGGTTGGATCAAAAAGGGACCAGGCACTCCTACCGAAGGTGAAATTGCAACAAAATATGGTACAGCTCTCCGTATCGACAACTACTGCATCAAGGGCTTACGCATCGGTCTGAGCGGATACTATGGTCATGCCATCGGCAACTCTTATCCAAACAACAAGGATGGAGCAGAATCTAAGTACAAAGGTGTGGTAGCTATCGGAGCCATCGACTTCACATACAATAATTATAACTGGATTGTACGCGGTCAGGCAGACTATGGTTACCTGAGTGATGCAAAACAGCTGAAGTACTTCACCAACCGTCTGAATGGTCTCTCTCCGTTCCACCACTCAGCATTCGTCAGCAAGAATGCCTTTGCCTATGGTATCGAGGCAGGATATAATATCTTCTCACAAATTGAGAAACTCCGTCAGGACAACCAGAAACTGTATCTCTTTGGCCGTTATGAGCACTATAATCCATACGCTTCCAAGACCAAGAATACTTCATACGACTACACAAACGTACAGCGTATGGCAGTAGGTATCAATTACTATCCTGTAAAACAGATTGCAGTAAAGGCAGAATATTCACATCGCTTCCTGAAGAGCCAGTACAACAATGAGCCAGCCATCAACATCGGTGTGGCTTATGAAGGATGGTTTCTCTAAAGATTCTCACAGAAAAACTTAATATAAAGTGATTGAAACAAACATATAAATAACAAAATACTTATATTAAAAATGAAAAAGGTTTTTAAAAGTGCAGTAATGCTCATGGCAGCTTTCATGTTGCCATTAGGTTTCACATCATGCAGCAGCAATGATGATCCTGTAGAGAACAACGACTTTACAAACAAGGCATATGGTCAGGATGCCATGGATGCCTGCGATGAACTTTGCAATGCCCTCCGTGCAGCCTACAGCAAAGTAAACGACGCACATTTGAGCGCAGATCAGGAAACATACCTGAAGAATGTATGTGCTAATGCTGTAGATAATACCATCCAGCCAACCTACAAGTCATTGGGTGACGCTGTAGAGAAGTTGCATACAGCTCTTCCTAAGAGTGTAGATACCAACAACCTGACTCAGGAGAACATCAACAATGCCTGCGCAGCTTTCAAGGACGCACGTGCATTGTGGGAGAAGAGCGAGGCTTTCCTCGGTGGTGCAGCATCAGACTTCGAAATTGACCCACACATCGACTCATGGCCATTGAACCGTACACTCCTCCACAGCTACTTTGCTACAGGTAAGTTTAGTGATGCTGCGATTGAGGATGCTTCTATCCTTGGTTTCCATGCACTTGAGTTCATCCTCTTCCGTGATGGACAGCCACGTAAGGTTGCTGAGTTCAAGGGTAACGATACCTACAAAGGCTTCACAGACGTAAAGGGTTCTGAGGAATTGAAGTATGCCGAAGCAGTGATCGAGGACTTAGTAAACCACGTATATGAGTTGGAGGTTGCATGGTCTGAGAATCCTAACGCTACCCGCCTCGCAGCAGTGAAGGCAGCAGGTCTTGGGTACCAGACAGACAAGGGTCAGTCTTACGCTGCCAACATGAAGAGTGCAGGTAACACTTCTGTTAGTAAGTTCGCTTCTTTGAAGGCAGCCGTCCAGCAGCTTCTCTCTATGGAGGAAGGTTCTTGCTTTGCTATCTCTAACGAGGTAGGTACAGCCAAGATTGCCAACCCATTCCAGGCAGGTGATATCAGCTACGTAGAGTCTCCATATAGCTACAACTCTATCACCGACTTCCAGAACAACATCCGTTCTATCGAGAACTTGTGGTATGGTGGAACTAATGGTACAAGCTCTAATGCTAAGTATAGCTTCCATCAGTTCTTCAAGGACAACGGATCAGCAGAAGGTCAGCGTGTTGAAACTGCCATCGCTAACGCTATCAGCAAGATCGGCGGTATGCCTTACCCATTCGTTAAGTATGTAAGTACCGTTTGGGGTAAGAAATTTGATGAAGTTAACCCAAAATAATCTTGGGTAAACAAACATACAGGAAGCATCTCACCATACGCTTTTTGGTGAGATGCTATTCTGCGTAAAACGAGAATATAAAACATTATAAAACAGAATAACATTATGGTTTATCAAAGAATTAGCAAAATGTTATTGCTCGGCTTGCTCGTATTGCCATTGGCATCCTGCTCTGACGATAACAGTGTTGTAAACAATGACAAGTTAAATGGTGACTCTCAGTTTGGTAAGGCAAACGATGTTTTTGAGGCCTCAGAATGGTATCCAGGCGGTGAACTTGGTACAGACGAAGGCATGAGCTATTCGGCAGAAACACCAGCTACTACCAACCAGGGACTGTCAAACAGTTTCAACAAAGGTGAAGATTTCTTCGAGCACCTTTACACCATCACAGATGCTCCACGTAAGGGTCTTGGCCCAGCTTGGCTTCGCAGCAGCTGTATCCACTGCCATCCAAACTATGGTCATGGTAAATTCCAGAACCAGTATCAGGCAGACCAGTTTGGTAACGGCTATCTGCTCGTAGTTTATCACCCTACAGCAGGTACTACCGCTGACGGAAAGCCTTACGCAGCAAACAGCTACATATCTGAGGTTACAGGTATGCCACAGACCAAGGCAATGACCCCATTCTCTGCTCCTATCGAAGAGAAGCAGATTAACATCCAGTGGAATGAGGTTACAACCATGCCTAGCGGTTTGGCTATGAAGTTCCCTAAGGATGGCGAGGCTTTTGCTTTGCAGTATCCAGAGGTTACTATCCCTCAGTCTGCATTCAATACCAATCCTAAGCCAGTCAACTATGAAGTTCGTCTGGAATCAACCATCGGTATCTATGGTACAGGCTTGCTTGATGCCATCGACCAGGATGATATGAAGAAGGTTTATCAGGATGAGGCGAAATACGGGGTAGAGCTGAACCCTGCCATGTGGGACAAGACTGCTAACGATTGGGCTTCAAGTGCCTGGTACACGTTGGCAGATGGAACCAAGAAGGTGAAGAAGTTTACCTATGCCATGACCCGTGCCTCCCTGCAGGATGGTCCAGGTGCTAACGCCATCTGGAACATTACCAACGTAACACGTTCCGATCGTCATTACCTCTATACCACTCCAGCCTGGGCAAAGTATCAGAGCGAAGACCCAGAAGTAATTAGCTATATCAAGAAGCATGGTGCTGACGCGTCTTCTGTACTCCACCCATACTATGCAGATGGAACTGACGAAGGTATCAAGGAGAGAGTAAACGAGATTCTGAGCTGTAACAAAGCACCTAAAGATGGCAAAGAAAATGCCTTTGAGAAGTACCTCCTCAAGGGTGCTCCTTACAATGGCGAGGAAGAGATGAACAACAAGGATTACTATGACTTCATGGTATGGCACCGTGGTCTAGCTGTTCCTGCTGCCCGTAACCTCGACAACGCACAGGTTCAGGAAGGTAAGAAGCTCTTCACTCAGTGGGGATGCACTCATTGCCACAAGCCATCATGGAAAACAGGTGCTGACAACTATTGGGTAGATAATGCTATCAAGGCTTACGCCAAGAGCATAGGTCAGGATCCTAACACCATGTTGCCAAAGTATCCAAACCAGACTATTTATCCATACACCGACTTGGTACAGCACCGTCTGTTCATGGCTAACGACATCCGCACAGGATGGTGCCGCACTACTCCACTCTGGGGACGTGGTTTGTCAAGCATGCTGACTGGTCGAAGCGACCGTTTGCACGACTGCCGTGCCCGCAACGTAGTAGAGGCTATCATGTGGCACTGCTATGATAAGCGCAGCGATGCATACAAACCAGCACTCAACTTCTACAATGCAACCAAGGAAGAGCGTGATGCTGTAGTGGCATTCATCAATGCTATCTAAGTCTTTATATGAAGAAACAAAAATAAGAAAAGCTGCCAAGCTATCAAAAGCATTTGGCAGCTTTTTTTATCAGAACCTCTAAATATACATATAAAATCTTGCTTATCTCCGAATAATATCGTAATTTTGCAGCGGAAATTCTATCAAGATTCCAACTAAGTATGGTTAAAAAGATTATATTCATTCTTTACATCCTTGTGCTCGTATGCATGGCTGCCGCCACCATCGTGGAAAAAAGCCAGGGCACGGATTATGCCCATGCCCACTACTATGGGGCATGGTGGTTCATTCTTATCTGGGCAGTACTTGCTGCCCTCGGTGCTTTCTACATCATAAAAAGAAAAGTGAAGTGCGCTTCTACGCTGGCACTCCATCTCTCCTTCATCATCATCCTTGCCGGGGCATTGCTCACACATATTTCGGCTAAACGGGGTATGATTCATCTGCGCATCGGTCAGCCTACAGATACTTATATGGCTCAGGATGAAGAGCAGGGTATGAAGGAAGAGAAACTCCCTTTCTCGCTCTGCCTGCAGAAGTTTGAAGCGAAGATGCACGATGGAACCAACGCTGCGGCTGACTATTCTTCAAAATTCACCGTAATAGACGGAGATGATAAGAGCGAAGGCGAAGTTTCGATGAACAACATCTATTCCCACCGGTCTTACCGTCTTTATCAGTCATCTTACGATGAAGACGGCAAGGGAAGTGTGCTCGCTATCAATGCCGATCCATACGGCATACCAGTCACCTATACTGGCTATGCGCTGCTCTTCATCTCCCTCGTATGGATGCTCTTCGACCCTAAGGGCGGTTATCGCAAACTACTGAAGAGTCCTTTGCTCAAGAAGGGAGCGTTGATAACAGCACTCATCCTCAGCATGGGCAATATACAGACACTGCATGCAGACTCTGCAACAGGCAATCTCCAAAATGCTGTATTGCCAAAGGAAACTGCAGAGAAGTTTGGCGAGCTTCATATTCTCTACAACGACCGCATCTGTCCGGTACAGACCTTTGCCCTCGATTTCTGCAAGAAGATATATGGAGCCAGGAGCTATCAGGGATTGACTGCAGAACAGGTACTCTCTGGTTGGGTATTCTATGGAAATACTTGGGCAAACGAGCCTTTCATCAAGATCAAGAGCGGAGAAATGAAAACAGCAATGAATCTGCCTGACTATGCTTCGCTCAATACTTTCTTCAATCGTGAAATGGGTGGCTATACCATCGGACAGTATGTTCAGGAATACTACAATGGTCAGCAGGACAAGTTCCATCAGCAAGCCGCTGATATCGATGGCAAGATACAAATCATCATGGAGTTGCGAGAAGGTATCTCATTGAAAGTTCTTCCTTATACCTTCACCAAGAATGTGAAGGCTACCAAGGATCATTCATTCATCAAGGCTGGCACTACCACGTGGTTTTCACCTGTAGATAAGTTGCCGCAGGACGTGGAGCACCAGCATGCGCTCTATATCAAGAACGTATTCTCTCTGCTGAATGGTGATGTAAAGGCAGGAAATATCAGCCGTGTAAACGAGTTCTTCGTCAAGATGAAGAAATATCAGGAGGTTAGTAGCGGTAATTCGCTGCCAACAGCTACACAGTATAAGGCAGAACGCATCAATAATGCCTTTCCTTTTGCCACCATTCTCTTCATGGCAAACCTCACACTGGGCTTCATTGCCCTCTTCTACACCATCTATCGCATGACGAAGAAGAGAGAAATCAAGGTATTGAACATCGCTTTGCCTATCCTGCTTGGCGTATCCTTCCTTGCCTTAACCTTCGGATTGGCATTGAGATGGATTATCAGCGGCAACATACCTATGTCTAACGGGTATGAAAGTATGCTGACTGTTGCCTGGTTCGTGATGCTTATCAGTATTCTGATGCAGTTGCGTATCCGCATCGTCATGGTATTCGGCTTCCTGATTTCAGGATTCTTCCTTCTGGTAAGCCATATCAACCAGATGGATCCTGCCATCGGACAGATGATGCCGGTATTGAACAGTCCGTTACTCAGCATCCATGTCAGCATCATCATGATGAGCTATGCACTGCTATCCTTGACTTTCATCTGTGGCATCATGGGTATCTGCCTTCGCTCTCATGGCGAAGAGCTTCAGGCACTGAGCCGCATCTTCCTATACCCAGCCCTCACCACGATGGGATTCGGCATCTTCATCGGAGCCATCTGGGCTAACATGAGCTGGGGTAATTACTGGAGTTGGGATAGCAAGGAGACTTGGGCACTCATCACCTTCATGATATATGCCGTAGTAGTGCATACACAGAGCCTGCCTGTTTTCCGCAAGCCGCTGGTGTATCACATCTACATCACCCTTGCCTTCCTGAGCATCGCCATGACCTACTTCGGTGTGAACTATTTCCTCACGGGCATGCACTCGTATGCATAACCCATCAGAAGACAGAATATATTTAGTCTTAAGGCAAAATTTATTTTCCCTTAAGGCTAATTTTATTTTCCCTTAAGGATAAATATATGATGGTGTTGACATCAATCTAATCATCATGCTCTTCAAGAAGGGAGAAATCCGTTCCTCCACACTCTTTTTATGTTTTTTTAATATCCTACGGTCACAATTGTTACCGTAGGATTATTTTTAAAGCCGTAATTTTGCAGCCGGAAACCAGGAATGGCAGATTGCCGCCTGGAAGAAAACATTAAAATAACTCATTAATTGATAGCAATATGGCAGAAAACAAGATGTTCTGTTTCCAGTGTCAGGAAACAGCTAAGGGTACAGGCTGTACCATCAAGGGTGTTTGCGGTAAGGAGGCAACAACTTCCAAGTGGCAGGATCTGCTGCTCAGCGTGGTTCGTGGCATAGGAACCATACAGCATAGCATAGGCGAAGAGCCGACACCAGAGGTAACCCATTTCCTCACGGATGCACTCTTCACCACCATTACCAACGCCAACTTCAACGACCAGGATATCCTGCAAAAGGTAGATAAGGGCATCGTACTGAAGAAACAGCTGCTGCAAAAGGCGGCAAGCATGAATATCCATCTCCCTGCCTATCAGGAGGTAACCTGGGGTGGCGAGAAGACAGACTATGAGGCAGAGGGCGCCCGTGAATCCGTGCTCCGCAACGAGAATGCAGATATCCGCTCGCTCAAGGAACTCACCATGCTCGGTCTGAAGGGTATGGCAGCATACTACGAGCACGCAGCCCATCTGGGAGAAGAGAACAGCGAGATTATCAGCTTTATCTGCCGTGCTCTCGCCACCATCAGCAACCCTGATGCTGATATGAACACGCTGCTGGGCGTGGTGCTCGAAACAGGAAAGTACGGCGTGGATGTGATGGCACTCCTCGACAAGGCCAACACCCAGGCATACGGTAATCCGGAACTCACCAGAGTGAACATCGGCACAGGCAGCAATCCGGGCATCCTCATCTCCGGTCACGACCTGAAGGATATCGAAGATCTCCTCATCCAGACCGAAGGCACGGGCATCGACGTCTATACCCATGGCGAGATGCTTCCTGCCCACTACTATCCGCAGCTCAAGAAGTACAAGCATCTGGTGGGCAACTACGGCAATGCGTGGTGGAAACAGAAGGAGGAATTCGAGAGCTTCAACGGTCCTGTAGTCTTCACCACCAACTGCATCGTACCGCCATCGCCATCGGCAGGCTACAAGAACCGCGTCTTCACCACCAACTCTACCGGTTTCCCTGGCTGGAAGCATATCCAGGCGGGTGCCGATGGCCACAAGGACTTCTCCGAGGTGATTGCGCTTGCCAAGACCTGCCAGCCACCTAGGGAGATAGAGACAGGCGAGATCATCGGCGGTTTTGCGCATGCCCAGGTCTTTGCCCTGGCAGACAAGATAGTAGAGGCTGTGAAGAGCGGAGCCATCCGCAAGTTTGTGGTGATGAGTGGCTGCGATGGCAGAATGAAGAGCCGCAACTACTACGAGGAGTTTGCCAAGGCGCTGCCTCAGGATGTAGTGATACTCACCAGCGGCTGTGCCAAGTTCAAGTACAACAAGCTCAATCTGGGCGATATCAACGGCATTCCTCGTGTGCTGGATGCCGGTCAGTGCAACGACTCCTATTCCTGGGCGGTTGTGGCATTGAAGCTGAAGGAGATCTTTGGAGCCAGCGACATCAATGACCTTCCTATCTTCTTCAATATTGCCTGGTACGAGCAGAAGGCAGTCATCGTACTTCTTGCCCTGCTGCATCTGGGCGTAAAGCACATCCATCTGGGTCCTACGCTCCCAGCCTTCTGTTCACCAGCCGTACTGAAGGTACTGGTAGATACCTTTGGCATTGCCGGAAACGGAACGGTAGAAGAGGACATCAAAAAATATATAGGATAAAAGGAATTTAATAATTTTATATTACAATAGGATATGAGAGCATCAAAATATCAATTCGAGGAGTGGCCAACCGATCTGCTGATCGATTATGCCCTCAAGATTCATCACCGTGGAATCCGTGAGAAGGGTCCGGAAATCCTCAGTCTCATCCACTCGATGATGGGTGAGAATCAGTTAATGGCAGAAATAGAGAGTCTCTTCAGCGAGTGCATGCTTGACCTGGAGAACCATCTGCAGAAGGAAGAGCAGGTTCTCTTTCCGTTCACCTATCAACTGATGGAATCGCAGCTTACGGGTCAGCCTGCAGCACCGATACATTGCGGCTCTGTAGCCATGCCTATTCACGTGATGATACTGGAACATGATAATGAGACCAAGCGCCAGCAGTGCCTCAGAAAGCTCACAAACAACTACACCCCGGCAGCTGATGCTAGCGGAGATTATAAGTTGCTACTGAGTCTGCTGAAGAATTTCGCAGAAGATCTGAACGAGCATGTCTATATAGAGAATGAGATCATCTTCCCTCGCAGTCAGCTGCTGGAACAGCAGCTACTGAGTTAAGGGAGAATTTGCAGCCGTTAGACAACGTCCATGTCGAGCATACAACAATAAAGGGAGATTTCTTGGCGAAATCTCCCTTTATCTATTGCAAAAAGCAGCTATAATTTCTTGATTTCATCTAATGACAACTGGGTTGCTGCTGTCACTTGCTCGGCAGACAAGCCCATTGCAAGAAGACGACGGGCTGTGGCCTTCTTCTCATCTTTGGCTCCTTCGGCACGACCTTCGGCACGACCTTCTTCTCGACCTTCTTCTCGACCTTCAGCTCGTCCTTCAGCTCGTCCTTCTTCTCGTCCTTCTTCTCGACCATCGGCAAGACCTTTCTGCCAGCCATCATCATACCCCGTCTTGATAACGCTGCGCTGATAGCGCAGATTCTCCATGTGACGGACATAATCATTCTTTTCCGCTACGGTCAACTTATCTATATCCAGGCATTTGCGGGCATCTGCCAAACCTGGGGCCTGGGCTGCCTCGCTGATCTCGCCGGTCTTGAGAAACTCGATCCATTCATCCAGATTGTTCACCGCCAGCTTGTCAAAGTTGTTCACGCAGAGCAGATAATACTCCGGGAATATGTCTCCGGCTTCGCGATTAGTCTTGCGCCCCTGAGGGATTTCATCACCGAAGAAGAGTTCACTCTGTCGGTTGGAGAGTTTCAGGATATCATTCGGCTGATGCAGTCCCTGGAACATCGTCTTGCCATGATATACATAATCCTTAGCCTGTCCCAATGTGAAATACACGATATTGATAGAATATACCTTGCGCACTTTGTCGTAATCATCGCCCAGACTGATATTGTCTGTGATGACCTTGGAAACTCCATAGAGCATACGGTGGAAATAGGTATGTTCACGGGTATTCTGTATCTCGAAGATGATGAATTCTCCCTTCTCATTTTCCGCCAGGATATCCACTCTGTTGAATTTATCATTCTCGGTCTGCTGATTGCTCTCACTATCCAGGAATCGGTTGATCTTGAATTTCTCGTTCAGCAGCGAACACATAAAGCCTTCCAGCACGGCATAGTTTGCCTTGTTGCGAAGCAGGCGCTTCATCGCCCAGTCAAATCTGATATAATTTGCCATATTCTTCCTCCATTTATTAATATTCAGCTGCAAAGTTACGACTTTATTTTAAGACACCAAAGTTTTTTCGTATTTTTCTTGCTTATTACCAGAACATTAGCTAGTAAGATTCCACTCTTATAGGGCGTGTGGAGATTCTGCCTTCAAGATTCTAAATGGAGCAAACAATAAATCGGGGGAAAATGCGTTATTGAATATAAAACTTAAATGTATGAAAGAATCAATATTCGTTACCTTGCAGAAATGCACGGTGTTTGAGGGGTTTACTCCAGAGGAAATCAGAGAGGCACTGTCGATGGTAAGCTACCGGATGGTGGAGCTTGCTGCCAGGGAAACCTATGTGCTGGCAGGAATGCCCTGCAGATATGCCGACATCATTGTCGAGGGGGAGATGATAGCCCGCATGTCGGGATTGTCGGGCAAGCAGGCTCAGATAGATAGGCTGGGAGAATCGATGCTGATTGCCCCTGCCTATATATTCGCACATAATAACGAGATGCCCGTAAGCGTGGAGACAAGCAGGAAGACTACCCTCCTGCGCATGAGGCCTTCTGAACTGAAACTGCTGATAGATACTGATGAGCGCATACGCTGGAACTTCATCCAGCATCTGTCAAGGATAGATATCTTCCTTTCGCAGAAAATGCGCATGCTCTCCCTTTTCTCCGTCAAGGAGAAGGTGGCGCAATACCTCATCAAGATGGCCACCGAACAGCAGAGCAGAACCATCCATCTGGATGTCAGCCGACAGGAAATGGCGGATATCTTCGGCATCCAGAAGTTCTCGCTCCTCCGCTGCCTGTCCGAATTCGAGGAGAAGGGCGCCATCAGGATTGAGGGCAAGACCATCACCATACTCAACTCGGATGAAATGAAATAAGGAGCAGGAATGAATATTCAATCATTTTTTAACAGTTTATTAAGAGTTTTTTTGGAAAAAAAAGCGTAATTTTGCAGTGAAACTAGATGTTGAACTAAACGAATGGCGTATGAAACAGGTAGAAGAAAGATACATCAGCTTGCTGACCGACTTCGGCTTCAAGCGAATATTCGGAACGGCAATGAACAAGGATTTGCTCATCTGCTTCCTCAACAGCTTGTTTAATGGCAGACAGGTTGTGAAGGACGTGTCGTATCTGAATCCAGAGCACGCAGGAGGCAAGTAAGATGGCATATCGTGATATCAAAAACTCTATTGATACGGCGAAGCAAGAAGGTAAGAATGAGAAAGCCTTGGAAATTGCCAAGAACATGCTTGCCGATGGTGTTGACATCAATCTAATCAAGAAGTATTCCGGACTAACCCAGGAACAGATAGAAAAAATGAAATAACTAATAGAATAAAAAATGAAGAAAAAAATCAAGTTGGTAGGCTGGAGCATCTTGGGAATCCTGCTCATAGCTGTAGCAACATTACTGTTGGCACGCTTTGTTTTCAATAAACAAGTGGAAGCTTATCTTTGCAATTCGCTGAAGAATGAAATGGTAGAAAAATTAAAAGACGCTGGCAAATATGTACCAGATACTACGTCCTATAATTTTGCATATCAGAAAGATTCTGTCCAATCACAAAAAATCCGTGAATATTTCAAACTCGATACAGTTGTATCTTCCACAATGCCAACATGGGACAAGGCCATTTCACTGGCACGTTTTGTTGCGGAAAACATTCCTCATGCCAATCAAAAGATTAATCCTAAGAGACGTAATGCTATAGATCTCTGGAAATACACTCAATCGATAGAGCCTGCATTCAACTGTCGATTACACTCCATCCTCTTACACGAACTATTGCTGTCTGAGGGTATTGTAAACCGCTTTGTAACTTGTCATCCCGCAGATTCCGAGGATTCCGACTGCCATGTTGTTAACCTGGTGTGGCTACCAGAATTACAGAAATGGGCTATGCTAGACTCGGATATGAATGCTTGGGCAGAAGATGAAAAAGGCACTCCACTTTCTCTTGCAGAAATGCGTGAGCGATATATTGACGGCAGAGAAATCGTTTACCGTCCTCTCTTGAATTCAGATAATGATTTTGTTTATTACAGGGCATATTGGGCAAAAAACTTATACTGGTTTGATACTTGGGAGACAACAGGCTATGGTCGCGAAGATAATAATCCTGCTTATCGAAACAAGAATCGTCATATCGTGCTTGTTCCTTCTGGATTCAAAGGTTTTGAACTTCCCGACCATTCAGTACTGACAACAGATGCTTCACGTTTCTGGGCAGCTCCCCAAAATTAGTAACTGCCATTTACTAGATCTACCCCAGGAACAAATACAATAGGCTTCGATGGCAAATGAAGCCTATTTCATTGGCTAACGAAAGTAGTTTTATGAGCACATGAAACTACTTTCTTTTTTATTGCTTCTTCTACTATATTTTATGCCATAAAGACGGAGCGCCAAAGACTGTAGCGGGCTTCGGGGTTCAACTGCTCCAACTGCTGGAAGACGGCTTGCATATCCGAACGGCGGGTAGTCTCTTCGTAAGGACACAACGCCTTCTGCTTAGTGAAATGCAACTCTTCTGCCACCTGACGGATATCCGCCTCATGCACCAGACAGAGGGGACGGATGATGGTGAGCGGATAATGCTTTAATGATAAGCTGGGCTGCATGGTGGAATGAGAACCCTCGAAGGTGATATTCATCAGCAGGGTAACGAGTATATCATCCATGTGATGGCCCAAGGCTATCTTGTTAAAACCATTATTTACAGCAAACTCGAAAAGCGTCTTGCGACGGTTCCACGCACAGAGAAAACAACGGGTCTTGCGGGGATCGGTGGATTCATCGAAAAAACTATGCAGGATATAGAGTTTGATGCCATTCTCTGCACAAAATGCCTGCAGATAAGAACGGTCGGTCTCGTAAGGAATGTTATCCATAATGATATGCGCCGCCTCTACCTGGATATGCGGCTTATAGATGCGGGCACGCTGAGCCAAGAGGCGTACCAGTTCCAGAGAATCCTTTCCGCCGCTCAAGGCAATGAGAATCCGGTCACCATCCTCTAAAAGGCGGTAATCCACGCATCCTTTATTGAATCGCTTTAAAATCTTCTGTTCTGCTTTCATCACATTATATTATATAAATGTAGCCGTACATGATATGAAAGAAAAAAGCCGCTGTCCCCTAGAGAACAGCGACTTTATCAAATACATTCCTCATCCTATGAAGGAGAGAAACGACAATTTAAACTTCGAATATATGAAAACGCGTTTTATCGCTTGCTTCCTTCTTACTTAGCGTAAGCTACACTGCGAGTCTCACGAATCACGGTAATCTTTACCTGACCCGGATAGGTCATCTCGTTCTGAATCTTGGTTGCAATCTCGTCAGAGAGCTTGATACTCTGCTCATCGCTCATCTTGTCAGCACCCACGATGACACGAAGCTCACGACCTGCCTGGATGGCATAGGTCTTGGTAACGCCAGGATAACTCATGGCGATAGCTTCAAGATCGTTCAAACGCTTGATATAAG
>USSA01000071.1 GCA_900557255.1 uncultured Prevotella sp. | reverse complement strand
TGGCATTGGTTTCACTCGGCGACTGTACCCCAGGTCTGGCTCCCTTCGATTTCAAAAGCGACAATTCTAAATGGAATTTCAGACAACAATAAATCAATTATATTTCCTGAACGATAAACAGTAAGGAAATGATGACCTCGCAAAAACGCAAGGTCATCTTGATAAACGTTGATAAAGTGATAAAATTCCCTTCAAGGTATTGGGTACACAGTTGAATACAGAATAAATCCCGAAATCGCTTGGCGGTTTCGGGATTTTTGCTTATCTTTGCCAACGTAAATAGTAAATTGTTGATAATATGGCAACGAAGTTATATCCAATAGGCATGCAGACCTTCTCTGAGATTCGAGAGGAGGACTTTCTCTATGTAGATAAGACGGAGTACATCTATCGTATGACTCATACGAGTGGAAAGTATTTCTTCTTGGCGCGTCCACGTCGTTTCGGAAAGTCACTCCTCGTCTCTACTATGCAGAGCTATTTCGAGGGAAAGAAGGAACTCTTTAAGGGGCTTGCCATCGAAAAGCTAGAAAAAGATTGGACGGAATATCCTGTGCTTCATTTTAGTTTGGCAGGTGGAAAGCACATGGAGAAAGACCAATTGGTGCGCTATCTCTTATATATATTAAATGTAAATGAAGAAAAATTTGGCATCGTCAATGATTCTCCTGACCCGAATGTCCGTATGCTTAATTTAATAAAAACGGTATATGAACAGACTGGGCAGAAGGTTGTTGTGCTCATCGATGAATACGATGCTCCTTTGCTTGATGTAGTGCATGAGGATACTAGTTTGGGCGTCTTAAGGGAGGTGATGCGCAATTTCTATAGTCCCCTAAAGGATAGCGACCGAATGCTGCGTTTCGTCTTCTTGACAGGTATCACCAAGTTCTCGCAGCTTAGTATCTTCAGTGAACTCAATAATATTACTAATGTGAGTATGGATACAGAATATGCTGGCATTTGCGGCATTACCAAGGAGGAACTTGTGACAGAAATGCATGAAGATATTCAGCAGATGGCAGATGTGTTGGGCTTGTCGTATGATAAAACTTTGGAAAAGTTGAAGGAAAATTATGATGGCTATCATTTCGCTTGGCCTTCTTCTGACATATTCAATCCATACAGTTTGCTCACTTGCTTTTCAAAGCGAAAGGTTGATTCCTATTGGTTTGGCTCAGGCACTCCTACCTATCTCCTTAATATGATGCGGAAATATGACTTTACACCGATTGACCTGGGTGAACAGATGGATGCATCAAAGGATGATTTCGATGCAGCCACTGAGACGATGACTACTATCATGCCTTTGCTTTATCAGAGTGGTTATATCACAATCAAGAATTATGATCCGGAAACGGAACTCTATACCTTGGCTCTGCCTAACAAAGAAGTGAGGATAGGTTTGTTTCGCAGTATGTTGCCGCATTATTTGGCGGCAAAGTCTGCAATGTGCAATACGACCGTGGCCAAGATGTCTTCTCTTATCAATAAGGGTAACATGGATGGTGCTCTTCAGCTATTGAAAACGTTCTGGGAGACGGTACCTTATTGCGATAATACCGATTATGAGGGGCATTATCAGCAGACAATGTATATCATCTTTGCCCTGCTTACGAATTTCCGTATATTGGTGGAACAGCATACTTTCCGTGGAAGAACAGACATTACGATGGAAACAAAGGATACCATCTATGTGATAGAACTGAAATTTAATAAGTCGGCACAAGAGGCTCTTGACCAAATCAACAACAAGCATTATGCTGATGCTTTTGCCCTAAAAGGCAAAACCGTGGAAAAGATTGGTATGAACTTTATGATTGATGAAGATAAGACGATTGTATTGGATTGGGCAAAATAATCGCCCATTACAAATTGCCTGCGGCTCAGCAGAGTGCCATCGAGATACGCCGATTTGGAAAATACCGTACCAAGCACCTCGTCCCCAAAGCATGGAATAAATTTGGATACACTAATTAAAATTAGGAGACACAAATAAACATGAATACAGAGCAACAAAAGATAGTCGAAAGATGCTCTATTCTATGGTTGGGAAGGAGATAGAAAAAGAGGGCACTCGATTTGATAGTAAATATTATATAAAGTAATGGCATAAAAAAAAAGGTCTGAAAAAGAAAAAACTGTTAAAAATCATGTATTGAACTAATAATCAGTGACTTTCTTTTTTCAGTATACTTTTTCTACTCCTATATTTCATAAAAGAGATTTTAAGTCTCGGTATAAGAACAGACATTACGATGGAAACAAAGGATACCATCTATGTGATAGAACTGAAATTTAATAAGTCGGCACAAGAGGCTCTTGACCAAATCAACAACAAGCATTATGCTGATGCTTTTGCCCTAAAAGGCAAAACCGTGGAAAAGATTGGTATGAACTTTATGATTGATGAAGACAAGACGATTGTATTGGATTGGGCAAAATAGTTCCCTTGGTAGCAGAACCTCTTCTTCCTGGATTGGTGGAAGTTTGGGGAGTAGCAACAGAAAAGATGGCCTTGCAAAATGCGGGGTCATCTTTTCTATAATAAAGGATTATCTATCAATAGAGCATCCATATTGTTCTTTATGGGTGCAAATATACAAATTAAATACGAAATTGCACTGAGTAGAGTGCAATTTGCGTTTAAAAATGCACTCTACTCAGTGCAATTTGCGAATATATATAAGGTTGTAGCGATAAAATACTTAGAGAAGCAAATTTGATTTTTCTCTTATGCGGCTGCTTTAGTGCTTTATGTTAAAAATCCTAACTCATAGCTTTCTCCTCTAAAACTCATAGTTTCTTGGGGCTGAAGTCAGCGTTTTCTATTTGGGAACTCATTGACAGGATGGAAATCCTTGTATTTCTTTATGATTTCATGCTAAAAAAATAACACGGACAAATTGAATTTGTCCGGACAAATTGTCCGGTGATTTGTAATACGTTGATTATTGGGCGGTTATGAGCGTCTGGACAGGCAATCCGGACAAATTCAATTTGTCCGTGTGTTTTTTTTCTTGTTGGTGGATTGCAAATCTGCTGGGGCGCCATCCTGTGGGGGGAGATTATTGAAGAATCATGATGTGTGGTCAACTGACTTTTGAGGTGGAAATATTCTTAAAATAACGGCGTCTTGTGTATAAATTGAGGAATTGAGCGAAGATTTCTGATTATTTTACATGCTTATTAATAAAAAAATGCTATATTTGCAAATATATTTTAATTTATGTAAGTTCTCTTTACGAGGGTAAAGTTATATAATTATCAAATATTCATAAACTATGAAGAAAAAGCAAATGAAAGCAAGTCTGTTACTTGCGTCTTTATTGACGTTGGGTTTCTCGGTAACTGGGTGTACAAATGACGATTATGATTTTGACCAGATTGATGCTACGATGGGATTTGGTAATGGCGAATTGGAAATACCTGCCAGTTCTACCATGAACATTCCTTTGTCTGATATTCTGGAACTCGAAGAGAATGGTAGTGTGAAGATTGCCGCAAACGGCGATTATTTGTTCCAGTTGACAGGTACGGATGCTACTACAGCTTCTCCTCAAATTTCTCCTATTCACTTGACGAGTAGATCTTATAACCATACGATTACCTTGCCTACCAGTTCTGCTGCCAAGGGTACCCGTGCTGCTGGTACTCATCTCAGTTTTGTCTCTCCTAAGCAACAGATGTTCATATATAATGGTACGGATGCTGCCGTGAAGAGCCTGAAAAGTGCTGAGGTGAATGGCGAAATCGTGCTGAATGTGAATCTCACTCTTGGTGGTCTTTCTTCTGCCATCACTAAGCTTGACAAGGTTACACTTACCCTTCCTGGCTATCTGCAGATTTTACCACAGGTTACTGGTAATGGCAATGGCGTTTCTAAGGTCAACGGCTCGAAGATTACCGTGAAGGATGTTTCTACAAGCGACGACCTCCGACTCACCATCAAGGCTAAAAAACTGGATTTCGCAAATCAGGATGCTTATGGTAAGGTTGTCATCGGCAATGATGGCTCTATCAAGATGGATGGTTATTTCGACCTCGGTATTGAGGCTAATGTAACGGGTGTGCCTACATCTGCACTGTCCATCGGTGCCAACGTGAATGTCAATGATATTACCTTGAAGTCTGCTACCGGTATCTTCGACCCAGAAATCAATATCTCAAGCTTGGGTGATGTAACTGTGACGGGCGTTCCTGACTTCCTTTCAGAAGATGGCGTAAGAGCAGACTTGGATAATCCTCAGATTATTCTTTCTATCAAAAATGATATGGATGCAGCGGCAAAGGTGAGCGCAAAGGTGATTTCTACCAAGAACGGTCAGAACTTGGCTACCGTGCAACTCCCTGAGATGAATATCTGCAAGACTACTGTTGTGCCAGTGACCAAGATCTGTATCTGCCGCCATAAGACTGCAGAACTGACTGCTCAGTATGGTGCTGCCAATGTATATGAGGTGAGCAACCTGGCTACACTTATCAACCAGCATATTCCAGACCACGTACAGATTACCAATGTAGAGGCAAAGGCTGATCTCAGTCAGGAAATGACTATCGAGTTCGGACACAATTACAAGGTTGAGCCAAGTTATGAGGTCTATGCTCCGTTGGCATTTGCCGAGGGTGCTGTTATCGAATATGCAGATGATTTCGACGGTTGGAATGATGATTTGGATGAACTGGAATTGGCAGAGGGTACTTATCTGCGTCTTACTGCTGATGCACAGAATCTGGTTCCTGCTACCCTCATCGTAGAAGCAACCCCACTCGGAGTGAATGGTGCAGACATCAGCAACCAGATAGAAGTGAATATCAAGCAGGGTACTGTGAAGGCATCTGCTGATGGTGTCACAGCTGCGACTTCTCCGCTGGAAATCGAACTCCGTGAAAAGGTAAAGGGCGCATTGCAGAAACTCGACGGACTCTCTTATAAGGTAAAAGGTAAGGCAAGCCATGATGGAACTACCGTGACCGGTATCAACCTCAACTCTGAGAAGCATACCCTGAAGTTGGAAAACATCAAGGTGAAACTCGTGGGTAAGGTGATTGGTAACTTCAATTAATGACAGAGAGTAGTAACAGAATAATAACACACATAAAAGACAAAGAAAATGATGAATAAAATATATAAGCATCTCTTGGCTGCCTCTCTGCTGATGATGGGTGGCACCGCAATGGCTCAGACACTCAATTCCGCTTATTTTACTGACGACTACAAGTTCCGTCACGATATGAACCCGGCTTTTGAGAACAAGCAGAACTATATCACCATCCCTGCATTGGGTAATATCAATGTCAACCTGCAGGGCAACTTCGGCTACCAGGATATTGTACTGAACAATCCGATGTACGGACAGGAGGCGGGTGCCAAGAAGATGACTTCCTTCATGAATCCTTATATTTCTGCCGATGAGGCGCTGAAAGGCTTCAGCAAGAGCAACAACCGCATACAGGGAGATGTAGGCATCGCCATTCTTTCTGCTGGTTTCAAGGGCTTTGGCGGTTATAATACCATCGAGGTGAATGCCAAGGCATCTTTCGGCGCTTCCCTGCCTTATGAGTTGTTTGAATTTGCCAAGAACACGGGCAATCAGAATTATGAGATTGGTGATGTGAGCATGATGGCTCGCTCTTATGCTGAATTGGCATTGGGTCACTCTCATCAGATCAACAAGAAACTCCGCATCGGTGCTAAATTGAAGTTCCTCTTCGGTGTGGCTGACGGTGATGTTCGTCTGGAAAACCTGCGTGCTGACCTCTCTGGTACTGACAAGTGGATCGTTTCCGGCAAGGCGAATGCACAGGTTTCCATGAAGGGCTTTACTTATAAGACTTCAAGAGATAAATATAACAACCCGGAGAAGGGGGAGTACGAAAAGATAGATGATGTAGATGTTGATGGCGCAGGATTGGGCGGCTTCGGTATGGCACTCGACCTCGGTGGTGTCTATAAGTTGAACGACAACCTGACTCTGAGTGCTTCTGTTCTCGATTTGGGCTTCATCAACTGGAGCAACAATATGAAGGCTGTGAACAGAGCTGAGAACTTCGAGTTCAATGGCTTCCATTATACTGCGGTAAGAGAAAACGGCGGTTCTACCATCGATGACAAGTTGGATGATTACGGCGACCAGATTACCGACTTCATCAACCTGAAGGATTTGGGCGACCAGGGTAGCCGTACTACCGCTCTGGCAGCTACGCTCAACTTTGGCGCAGAGTACAGTTTGCCAGCATACGACAAGTTGTCCTTCGGTTTGCTGAGTAGCACCCGCATCAATGGTGATTATACCTGGAGCGAGGGTAGACTCAGTGCCAACTGGAAACCATTGAAGTGGTTGGATGGTGGTGTCAACTTTGCAGTCAGCAGTTTTGCTACAAGTATGGGTTATGTTCTGAATATCCATCCAAAGGGTTACAACTTCTTCATCGGTATGGATCACATCTTGGGCAAGACCAGCAAAGAGTTCATTCCTCTCAGTTCCAATGCCAGCATCGCATTGGGTATGAGCGTTACCTGGTAACAGATAATTGCATGTTTGAGAAGTAGGAAAATATGATAATAGGAGGTAAACACCAATGATTAGTGTTTACCTCCTATTTATTTTATACATAGAATAAAGTATTTGATAATTATGAAAAAGTAGAATTCTGCTTTTTTGCTTACCTTTGCATCCATAAATAACAATTTAATCAACTAATAATTAATTTAAATCATAAAATGACTAGATACAGAATGATTTTATCCCTGCTTTTGGCTGGCATGGGAACTGTAGCAACAGCACAGAACATCAACTTGCCAATCATCCAGACCAAGTACACAGCCGATCCTGCACCTTATGTGCACAACGACACGGTTTATCTCTATACCACCCACGATGAGGATGGGGCTGAGGGCTTCCTGATGAAAGACTGGCTGCTCTATACCTCTACGGATATGGTAAACTGGCAAGACCGCGGTGCCGTGGCTTCATTGAAAGACTTCAAGTGGTTCAAGGGCGAGAATGGTGCCTGGGCAGAGCAGGTCATCGAGCGCAATGGCAAATGGTATATGTATTGTCCTATCCATGGTCATGGCATCGGAGTGCTGGTAGCTGATAATCCATACGGACCGTTTAAGGATCCTATCGGAAAGCCTCTGGCTTGGGAGGGCGACTGGTTCGACATCGACCCTACCGTATGGATAGATGATGATAACCAGGCTTACATGTATTGGGGCAACCCGGAGTTGAAGGCAGTGAAACTGAACGAGGACATGATTTCATATTCTGATTCCATCATGCACTTCCCGAAGATTCAGGATTATCAGGAAGGTCCTTGGTTCTGGAAGCGCAATGGCAATTATTATCTGGCTTATGCTTCTACCTGCTGTCCTGAGGGCATCGGTTATGCGATGAGCAAGAATCCGCTCGGACCGTGGGAATATAAGGGACATATCATGAACCATACGCCTCGTACTCGTGGCAATCATCCGGGCATCATCGACTATAAGGGCAAGAGCTATTGCTTCGGCTTGAATTATGACATCTTCCGTTTGAAGACGGGGCGTCATGCCGAGCAGCGTTCTGTTTCTGCGGCCGAAATGACTTACAATCCTGACGGAACCATCCAGGAGTTGCCATATTTCCAGGACTGCAAGCTAGAGCAGATAGAATGGTTCAACCCTTATCGCCAGGTTGAGGCTGAGACGATGGCTTGGGGCTATGGATTGAAGACGCAGCCTAAGAATCAGTGGGCGCAGAAGAACAAATGGAACCAGGTGGTTACGAATGTTGATGAGGGAAAGTATATCCTCGTGAAGGGTGTTGACTTCAGGAAGGGAGCAAGTAAGTTTGAGGTTTCTGCCTCTTGCCACATGTTGGGTGGCTGCATCGAAATCCGTCTTGATGGGGTAAACGGCCAGTGCATCGGCAAAGTGGATATCAAAAACACCAAGGACGAATACAAAACCTTCTCTACCCAGGTGAAGAAGGTAAAGGGTGTTCATGATCTCTACTTCGTCTTTAAGGGAGGCGACATCCAGAAGCAGAACCTCTTCTTCCTGGATTGGTGGAAGTTTGGGGAGTAAGAAGGAACATTAAAAGAAGTGTTTTTTCATTGAAAGCCATAAGCTAAATGTAATTGTCCACATATACACTTTTATTAAGAATTTAAAATAATATCAAATTATGAAGAAACAACTAATGATAGCTCTGCTGAGTATTGCGCCTGCCTTGGGTGTTGTGGCGCAAGATAAACTTTATAAGGATGAGTTCCCGCTGGGCGACATCACCCTTTTGGACGGACCATTGAAGCATGCTCGCGACTTGAACGTGCAGGTGCTCCTGAAATATGATTGCGACCGCATGCTTGCCCCTTATCGCAAGGAGGCTGGCTTGCAGCCTCGCAAACCTTCTTATCCCAACTGGGATGGACTGGACGGACATGTGGGCGGACATTATCTGTCGGCTCTTGCCATCAATGCAGCCACAGGCAATGAGGAGTGCCGCAAGCGCATGGAATATATGATATCCGAACTCCAGCTGGTGCTTGATGCCAACAATCAGCGTCCTAAAGCCTGGTGCCATAACTATATCGGTGGTGTTCCGAATAGTGCCAAGATGTGGACGGCTTTCAGTAAGGGCGATTTCGGACCTTACTTTGGAACATGGGCACCTTTCTATAACATTCATAAGATGTATGCAGGTCTTCGTGATGCATGGCTCTATTGCGGCAATGAACAGGCAAAGAATCTGTTTTTGAAGTTCTGTGATTGGGCTGTGGACATTACGCGTGATCTGAACGACGAACAGATGGAGAAAATGCTCGGCAACGAGCATGGAGGCATGAACGAGGTGCTTGCTGATGCATACGCTATTACCGGAGAGCAGAAATATCTGAATTGTGCACGCCGATTCTCTCACAAGCTGTTGCTGGTGCCAATGGAAGAAGGCAAGGACTGTCTTGACAATATGCATGCCAATACGCAGATTCCGAAGGTTATCGGCTATCAGCGCATCGCTGAGTTGGCTCATGATGTACAATATCACAATGCCAGCGAGTATTTCTGGGAAATTGTGACACGTCAGCGCTCGCTGGCTTTGGGAGGTAACAGCAGGCGTGAGCACTTCCCGACAAAGGAAACTTGCATCGACTATATCAACGACATTGATGGACCGGAGTCTTGCAATACGTATAATATGCTGAAGCTTACTGAGGATTTGAACCGAGTGAAGCCTGATGCCATGTATGGCGACTTTTACGAGACTGCGATGTTCAACCATATCCTCTCTACCCAGCATCCGCAGCATGGCGGCTATGTCTATTTCACTTCCGCCCGTCCTCGCCATTATCGCAACTATTCTGCTCCTAATGAGGCGATGTGGTGCTGCGTGGGAACAGGTATGGAAGACCACGGAAAGTATGGACAGTTTGTCTGGACGCACGATAAGGGTGTGAAGGCGGAGGATGATGCGCTCTATGTGAATCTCTTCGTGGCTTCCGAGTTGAATTGGAAGGATAGAAAGATGGTGATTCGTCAGCAGACCGCTTTCCCATACGCTGAGACATCTAATATAGAAGTAACTAAGGGAAAAGGTATCTTCACCTTGAAGATTCGTAAACCATCGTGGTGTGATAACTTCACCGTGACGGGTGTAGGTTTTGATGCCGATAGTTATGAAGAGAATGGATTTGTCTGCATCAAGCGCAAATGGAAGAAGGGTGACCAGGTAAAGATCTCTATGCCTATGCACGCTTACATCAAACCGATGATCAATGTGCCTCAGTATGTGGCAATCATGTATGGTCCTATCCTGCTCGGCATGAAGACGGGAACAGAGGATATGCGTTCGCTCATCGCTGATGACAGTCGTTTCGGACAATATGCTGGTGGTATGAAGTTGCCGCTCGATAAAGCTCCAATCCTTCTGCCTAAGCATCTGAATGACATCGCCAAAGACCTGAAGCCAATTCCTGGTAAACCATTGCATTTCAAACTTGCCACCCACATGGAGAATGCCATTGATGGTGAACTGCAGCCGTTCTTCGAGATTCATGATTCTCGATATATGATGTATTGGTTGGCACTAGGCGAGAATGATTACAAGGCTTATATGCAGAAGTTGGCTGATGAGGAAAAAGCCCGTCAGGCTTTGGAGGCTAGAACTGTGGATAAGGTGAACCCTGGAGAACAGCAGCCGGAGACTGATCATAACATGGAGGCTGATGTTACTGAGCGTGGTAATACTGAGGGCGTCTTTTTCCGTGACGCAAAGGATGGCCATTATTTCAGCTATCTGATGCAGACCAAGGGAGAAACTAATCTTAGCCTTCAGCTCAAGTTCTGGGGACAGGATGAGTGGCGTATAAGTGAGTTTGATATTTATGTCAACGACAAGTTGCTTTGCAGTGTAAACAACAGTCACCGCTGGCGCACCACACAGTTTAAGACCGTTGATTATGAAATACCTGCTGAATTCGTAAAAGGAAAGAAGGAGGTTAGAGTGAAGTTTGTGGCTCATAAGGGAAAAGAAGTAGGTCAAATCTATGGTGTGAGATTGTTGAAGAATTATTGAATAGATAATATAATAAGGTATAGTAATGAAGAAATATGTTTTGTTGGCTTGTACGCTGCTTTCCTCTCAGCTATCTGTTGAGGCTGCTGAACAGTTTGTGAAGTTCTCTTCACCACCGCAGAATGCGTTGCAGTTGACAGAGCGTAAGGGATTTCTGAGATTGGGTGGCTATGTGGATGTGGATAACTTCGAGTAACGCAAGAAATAAAGTTTTTCCATTGATGCAGTTTAAATAATATTTTGTATATGTTAGTTTTTAGTAAATTAGTTAGAAAGTTGGTCTTGCTGAGCCTGTTGCTTCTTGTCGGAGCAACAGCGCATGGCAAGACCATGCTTTTTAATCGGGATTGGAAGTTCGTCTTGGGGGATGTGAAGGGTGCTGAGGCTCCGAATTTCTCTGATGCCACTTGGGAGCATATCGGTTTGCCTCATTCCTTCAGCATTCCGTATTTTGAGTCGAAACAGTTCTATATGGGGTATGGCTGGTATCGCAAGTCATTTGAGTTGGATGTGTGTGATGCAGGCAAGAGTATCAGTTTGGATTTTGATGGTGTGTTCCAAGATGCCGAATTGTATGTGAATGGACATCTTGCAGGGCGACATGTAGGCGGATATACGGGTTTTTCGGTTCCAATTAGTCAATTGACTCACTTGGGCAAGAATGTTGTGGCTATCCGTGTCAATAATGTTTGGCAACCAAATGTGGCTCCACGAGCAGGTGAACATGTTTTCAGCGGTGGCATCTATCGTGATGTAAGACTGACCATTCAGAACCCAGTGCATGTAGCTTGGAATGGGGTGGCTGTTACGACACCAGAGTTGGAGACAACGTATGGTAAGGCTTCTCGTGTAAGTGTGAAGGCGATGGTGACGAATGCTTCTTTGCAGGATGAACTTGTTGAGGTGAGAGCCATTGTGCAAGATGCACATGGTAATAGAAAGGCAATGGCTCGGTCTAAAGTCTTTTTGGCGACTGGCGAGCAACAAGAGGTTGCCTTGTTAACCCAACAAGTGAAAAATCCTAGTTTATGGTCACCTGATACTCCTGTGCTTTATACATTGAAGACGCAGGTGTTGAAAAAGGGAAAAGTGTTGGATGAGACGATTTCTACCTTTGGTTTCAGATGGCTGAAATGGACGGCAGACCATGGCTTCTTCCTCAATGGCAAGCATGTGGTGTTGCATGGCGCTAATGTACACCAAGACCAGGCGGGGTGGGGTGATGCTGTTACCGATTCGGCTGCTTGGCGTGATGTTAACATGGTCAAGGATGCCGGCATGAACTTTATCCGTGGTTCCCATTATCCCCATTCGCCTGCTTTTGTCAAGGCTTGCGATCAGTTGGGGGTGATGTTTTGGTCTGAGGCTCCATTTTGGGGAACGGGTGGCAATGGACTTGACGGTTGGTGGGCTGCCAGTGCTTATCCTACTACAGCCAAGGATACTGCTGCGTTCGATAAAAGTTGCCTACAGCAGTTGGAGGAGATGATACGCATCCATCGTAATAGTCCTTCCGTCATTGTGTGGAGCATGTGCAACGAACCTTTCTTTACGGCTTGGGGAACAATAGACAGTGTAAAGAGATTGCTTGGGAAAATGGTGGAACTCACCCATCTGCTAGACCCTACGCGTAAGGCTGCCATTGGTGGTTGTCAGCGTCCGATAGACAAGGATCGGATTGACCATATTGGGGATGTGGCTGGATACAATGGTGATGGTGCCAACATCAAGGAATTTCAAAATCCTGGCATTCCGAACGTGGTATCAGAATATGGGAGTACAATAGACCGGCGACCAGGTAAATTGGCTCCAGGTTGGGGAGACTTGGCTCGTGACGAAGGTTATAAGGGCAAGGAGTGGAGAAGTGGACAGGCCATTTGGTGCGCTTTCGATCATGGCACCATAGCCAAGGGCGACTTCGGGAGAATGGGCTTCATCGATTACCAACGTATCCCGAAGCGCAGATATTATTGGTATCAAAAAGAAAACTTAGGTATAGAGCCTCCTGCGGAGTCAAGAGAGGGGCAACCTGCCAAAATTCGATTGGCAGCTTCGAAGACAAAAGGCATCAAGGCTGATGGTACAGATGATGCTCAGCTGTTGGCAACTATTGTGGATAAGTCGGGTAATTCGTTGAGTAACAGTCCTAATACAACTTTGCGTATCGTGAGTGGTCCAGGGCGATTCCCAACAGGCTCTTCCATCACATTTAGCAAAGATTCCGATATCTGTATCCTTGACGGAAAGGCAGCGATAACAATTCGTTCTTATTATGCTGGTGAGACAATTGTGGAGGCATCTTCTGAAGGGCTGCCCACAGAGCGTCTGGCGTTGTCTTTTGTGGGAGCACCGGATTTTCAGGAAGGAATTTCTCGACAGAGTGATGAGCATCCATATCGTCGTTTCGAATCCTCTATGCAGCAGGTTTCTAAGTTGACATTGGGTAAAGGTAATCCAACTTTTGCTTCATCCATGGAACAGGAGCATACTGCTCCTCACGCTGCTGACGGAAATACAAAGAGTTATTGGTTGCCAGACAAGGCTGATGACAATCCATCCTTGACACTTGACATGGAACGTTGCGTTTATATTCAGCAAGTGCATTTGGCGTTTCCTCAAAAGGGATGCTATCATTATACGCTGGAAGGATCGCTTGATGGTGAAACGTGGTTTATGCTGCATGACATGGGGAAGAATGCAGCCATGCTTACTTCTGAGGATATTCAGATTAATGACACTCATATTCTATCGAGGTTTGTGCGTATTCGTTTTTATGACACGAAGGTATGTCCTGTTGGCATCGCTGAACTATCGGCAGATGTAGTGGAGTAAATGATTGGATTTTTTATGCCATCTTTTCCCCATCATGTGTAATCAAGCAAAGCTTTTGGAACATATACCAAAGAAGATTTGTGCTTCTTGGCGTAATTTTGCAGCATCAAAGTTAGCATTCTAATCATGAAGGGATTCTTCCTTATATTACATGCAGGATTCTTCCTTATATGATTAATAATGTGTAGCAACTGATGTTTAATCAAAATAAAAACTTAAATAGCATGAAGAAATTTCTTTTGATGGCGGGCATATTGCTCTCCTCGCATCTCGCAGCACAGGCAGCAGAACAGTTTGTGAAGTTCTCGGCTCCTCAGCAGGATGCACTCCTCCTGACGGGGTCTAATGATACCATCCGCTATAGTCAGAACGACTGGAAGGGCGTGAAGATGGCAGTGGAGAACCTGAGAAACGACCTGCGTGCCGTGACGGGCAGCGACAAGGCACCCGTCGTGGTGGCTACCGTAGGTAAGAGCGAACTGGCAAAGAAGTATGCCAGAGAGTGCAAGCAGTTGAAAGGAAAATGGGAGAAATTCCTGATTTTTACAGATCATGGAAGGTTAGTTGTTTTAGGTTCGGATAAGCGAGGTACCATTTATGGTATCTACGAACTGTCGCGTCAGATAGGTGTGTCGCCATGGTATTGGATGGCGGATGCACCTATCTCCCGACACGACAAAATCTATGTAGTTCCCGGTACTTATACCGACGGAGAACCTAAGGTGAAATATCGCGGCATCTTTATCAATGACGAGTGGCCATCGTTTGGCGGATGGTGCACCAACAAGTTTGGCGGTATCAACTCCAAGGCTTATCGTCATATCTTTGAATTGTTGCTCCGCTTGAAAGCCA
>USSA01000070.1 GCA_900557255.1 uncultured Prevotella sp. | reverse complement strand
AGTCGAGTAAGTGGAGGGAATTTCAGCCTCCCTTCTCTCGGAACCGTGCTTGACAGTCTCCCATCACACGGCTCTTCGTACTTAACTCTTTTGTTTATTAATTAATATTCTTTATTAACCTAGACGTGGATAGGGTAGAAATCCCTTCGCCCAGTGTGAAAACTCATTTCTGTTATGTACCGCATGCTCTACAAGCCATTCATACGCTCTACTAAACTTCTTACCCTTGGAGAAGCGCTTATACTTACGCTTCACCCATCGGGTTAGTCGCTCATTAATGTAATTCAACACCTTACGGAACTCAGACCTACCAAACTTCATATAGTAGTTCATCCATCCACTAATCTGCGTATCAACCTCATTGCTTATGTCTAGCAGGCAAACAAAAGTCTTACGATTCAGATTCCAAGCCCTTACAGCTTCTTTAATCCTCTTCATCGACTTCTTGCTTATTGCAGGAAGAAAAGCAGTAAAGTTTTGACCCGTCTTTCTGTTTCTTGCACCTCTAGGTCTGAAGGTAAAGCCTAGAAAGTCAAAGAAAGTATGCTCCGAGTCACCTCTTCGATTACTATCCTTACAATAGACTATCTTTGTCTTCTCCTCATTCAGTTTCAATCCACATTCTTCAAAGCGTTTCATTAGAACAGCTTTCAAGAACTGGGCTTGCTTCTCCGATACGCAGTGGCAGATGGTGTCATCAGCATAACGCTCAAACGGAATCGTTGGATAGTTACGCGACATCCATTCGTCAAAGACGTAATGAAGGAACAAGTTTGCCAAAACCGGACCTATCACAGAACCTTGGGGAACTCCCATCGTTCGCTCTATCACTTCACCTTTCGATGTCTGATAGGGAACCTTGAGCCACCGCTCAATGTATAGAAGTACCCATTTCTCCTCTGCATGCTTGCGGATAGCCTTCATCAACAATTCATGATTGATTGTGTCAAAGAACTTACTGATGTCCATATCAAGCACCCAGGGGTTCACATAGCAGCGCTCCTTAGCCTTGGCTATGACTTGGTGCGCTCCCTTACCTGGACGATAGCCGTAGGAATCTTCCTTGAAGATAGGTTCGAGAATAGGAGTCAGTACTGATACTACTACCTGCTGCGCTATTCTATCTTCAATCGTTGGTATGCCCAAAGGGCGAGTACCCCCATTGGATTTTGGTATTTCTACCAGCTTCACCGCTTAGGGAAAGTAGCAACCGGAACTCATGCGATTCCATATCTTATAAAGGTTCTTGGACATTTCTTTATCAAATGTCTTTTGGTCAACCTTATCGATACCCGCACTACCCTTGTTTTCTTTCACCTTGTGGTAAGCTTCCCACACCAATCGCTTGTCTATTACAAAAGGTTTTGCCTCGTTCATTGTTTCATCCTCAATTTCTTAAGTTGGACTTTAAATTTGGCTAAGCACGCTACCCCCTTCACTCCATCCCCATTACAGAGACTTCAACACTACTACGAGGTAGTCCGCCACAGACATGGACATCGATACTTTCTGCCTTGCGTGTCACGGCTCTCGGCATTTTCCCTTAGCATTCCATGTCTATTTCTCCTGTTCCTCTAAAGAGCCCATGTCAAGTTCATGCCACCTTTACACCGCACACCCAGCAGACAGTAAACAGGTTCCCTCTGCCATTATCCCAAGATACAGAAAAGACCTTGGTTCTGATGTGACTTGCTAACTTTGCTAACGATGCTTCATCAATGGTTCACTTGCGTTCATCTCCTTGACACATACCTTGCCAACCCTACGGAAGGCTTTCAATTGTCGTTCACTACCCTTCTGTTTCCATCAGAGCAGCACAAAGTGGTTTGCAATCAGCACCTGCATGCCGAATGCGGTGGGTCTGCCACCATCTCTTTTGAAGTTACGACAGAAGTCTATCAAATATAGCCAATATCAGACTTCATTCTGTCTCAGGACACACTTTCCGCTACAAAGATACGAGTTTTCTGCGAAACGGCAAAGTTTTTGAGGATGAAAATATCAGAAATAGCTGAAATTAACCGGATTATAGATATAAAAAGAAAGATAGCTCACCAGTTATAAGGCTGCCATCTTTCTTATCTATATACTTAATATCGAAGGAGATGATGTTACTCAAGATGGGTCTCAAGGTGGTATTCAAGGTATCCCTTACCCCACTTCCACCACTACCTCGCTGCCCCTGACCATCGCCTTCTTCACGCGGTCGAAGAGCTGGAGGAAGAGTTCCTGGCTCCTCAGAACGAAGCCGGGAGCATGGGCCTCGCCGATGAGGATGCCACCCTGGCGCAGACGGAACGGACCATTGCCCGGCTGCATCATGGGACAAGGAAGGGCATAAAGCTCTTCCAGACACCCGAACTCATGACTCTTGCGCTCCATGCGGCAAAGCTTGCAGGTTTCGGGGAGAGGAAGAGAGGAAGATGAAGAAGAATCATCCCTTATCGGTTCGAGGAAAAGCATCTGGCGGGCGAAGCATTTGCATTTAGCCACCATGATGTGATATTCACCCGGCTCCAGACAGCCACCCTCGCGCTCCATCGTATCACAAATGAACTGATGGCCTACAACGATACCCTGGCGATTAACTACTTCCTGACTAAGGCGACCAACAATGGCGCCATGATCTCTACGAAAACGATTTAAAAACAACTTCATCATAACACGCAACAACTTAAAAACAACAATAAAAAAACATTTGAAATTCACATTCACTTTCACATTTTCTGAACGTAAAACGACTGGTAATAATCAGACAAATCCTTGCAACCTTCCGGCAACTGATGGTACACCAGCTGAGGGAACATTTCCTTCAGTTTCATATAAAGACCGATGCCCGGTTTGTCCTGATCAGGCCACATGTGAAGATTCCTTCCCGCTAAAAGATTGCGACATTCTTCATTACAAAGCGTAGCACTCGGGATGGCTATTGCCTTGTACCCCATAGACATAGCGCTCCAGCAGTCGGTACATCCCTCGGTAATAACCAATGGCTCTTTTTCTGTCACCTGCGGCAAGATCTGCATCCCATATACCATCGGCTTGCTACCTGGTGCAAACTTAAACCGCGGTTTTTCTTCAGTCTTATCTCCCAGATATCTGCTCTGAACCGTCAGCAGATTGCCATGAACGTCATAATAGGGAATCAACAGGGAAGGACCATCAAAAAACTTTCCACCAAAACGATAGCCAGCAATGGAGAAATCTGTGCTCACCACTCTACACCAATAGATATATTCCGGGCGCAACTTTCTCTGATAGAACAGGAAATCCCTGGCTTTATCTGTCAGTTTCTTACCCATGAGCATACGCATCAGATAATCTACGTCAGGCTTATGCTGAAACTCGCCTCTGAGATTGAGTCTGTCCGTATCACATTCCGTTTTCTTCTGCCCGACCATACCCCTTGCTGGCTGTCGGACATTCCCATCATCTCTTTCATGGGCAGGCGGAATTACATTCCGGCTATCAGCTTTACGGCCATTCCCCACAACAATACCGAAGTTTCTTCCCAACCATTGGCAAGCCTCCGAAAAAGAGAGATTCTCCCGTTTCATCACCAGGTCGATATTATCTCCACCCCATCCGCATGCAAAGCAATGACAAGTGTTGGTGGAAGTCCAGAAATGCAAACTCGGATTTTTATCATTATGACTGATACAGAGGGCATTATGATACCGCAAACCCATTCCCAATTCATCAGCAACCTCCAGGATGCTGATAGCTCTAAGTTTAGAGAGCGTATTTGAATCAATATATTCTGCCATCTTCTAATTGTCTTTTTTAATATTACCATCACCCATAGTGCCTTTCTGCTGCGTCTTTCTAAGCACCTTTCTATCCTCGCCCTTTGCTGGTTTTTCGAGCCATCCCCATCTGCGCCAGTTGCATACCATGTTGCGGGCAGGCGTCTTGAGTTCCTTCTGCTTCAGAAATTCCTCCAGGAACTGATAAGAGAATTCCTGCGGCAACTCGCTGAAATAGTCTACAGTATGATAAGGCTCTCCTTCGCCCTCGGCAGAAATCTGCTCGAAAGCCTTGCCCCACCGCTGCAACATATTCTGCAAGATGCGGTCGGCACAAGCCAGATAGGTTTGCCTAACCAGTTTCCGGATTTCCTTCTCGCTCTTCTTCCCTTCCACTTTGTAAAGCACTTGCATGAGGGCAGCGATGCGGAAGGCTGAAACCGAACTGCGCTTGTAGAAGACATCCATCGACTTGGACATGGTTTTCACCACCTGCTGGCGGCAGTCGTTACACCATTTTACCACCGTCTTGTAGAGCCAGCTCATATCTTCCTCTATCTCCTGATGGAATTTTCCGTCTTCCTCGTAGCACAACCCGAAGAGCTTGTCCAACGTATTCTCCAGCTCATTACGCTGCATATCGGTCAACGCCTGAAACTGAGGCGGATTGTCGCCCAGATGACTGATGAGCGGGCATAAGATGGTTCGGGTTACAGCACCGCCCTCAATGGCAGCTTTGTTCATATATCTGCTCACCGCACTCTGAGTGCCGCAGAAAATGAACGACAGCAAGGCATCTACCATGGCACTATAGCTGGATTCGCTCATGAAATCCTGACCATAGACGCTGCCCAGATCGTATGCCGTCTTGATAACCTGCGAGAGGTCGGCAAACTGGCGCTTGGCAGAATGCACGATGGCAGAAATCTCATCGGCAAATTCGAAGAGCGTCTTCGGAGCACCATAGAGCTTGACGGCTGCATCGCATCGCTTGATAAACATGGTGAGCGATACGGTTTCGGGCAGGATGGTGATGTCGGTCTTCGGTTCGGGTGGCAGCTTGCCATCCTTCTTTCCCTGGCGTCGCTTCAGGGCAGCATACTCCTGCTCCTTGGCTCTCATTTCGCTGTCGCGCTCGATGAAAGGTTTCATCAGGGTACGCATGATGTATCTGGCAAACGACTTTCCGCTCGACTGCTCGCCCTCTACGATGACCTGCAACACGATGGCCGATTTTTCTCCCTGATTATCATACACATACTGTATTCTGACACGTGTAAGATAAACGCTGAGCATAGCTGCAGCCACCACCAGCGTAGGATACTTGAGGTCAGAAGGCGAAGTGATCATCCATTCTCTGATGCCCGACGGATAATCCTTGTCGGCAATCAGATGATGCATGGGCATCTCTTCATTCTCTTCTGCCTGTTCAGCCAGTTTTGTTCCTGTCAACTCAGATGATACCTTGTTATTGATTCCGCCCTTGGTATCCTCAGGCTTTGCCACTGGATTAGTCTGAGACGCTTCCTGTGGAGGTATTTTCTTTCCTTTTTCCATAATCCCAATCATTGATTATTTCTGAATGCAAAAGTAAGGAAAAAAAGCCTCCCCGGCAATAGGCGTCCTGCCGGTTCGCCTCCTACTAAGCCTCATCGCCGGCAACTAAGCCTTCCGCTAAGCCTCCAGCTCATCTGAAGGCATAAAAAAAGCACTCTTTGCTTGCAAACGAAGCAAAAAGTGCTGATACTGTATTATTTCTAAAAAATCTTCTGTTCAGATATGTTCCTATTCATTTATATTATCACCCCCACTGACATAAGAAAGAACCAAACGGCGAACCACGGCATGAATGTCTTCATTAGGGAACTTCTGGCGATATTTCTCCGTAAGGTCTTCGCAGAAATACATCTTGCTATGAACCAAAGAAGAAGGAATATTTTCATGCATAAACACATCGTATGTTGCAACAGGCTTGCCATCCTTTGTGTCGACAGGCACAATATTCTCCTTATACCAACCTTGTCCAGATGCGGTAGGGAACAATCTATAATTGTCCTTATACTCCACTTTACCAGCGATGACCAGTATATATCCGTCAGCAGACTTATCGTCCTCAGGATTCACCGCATATAGCATAAATAAAGGAGAAAGCGACGAGTGTCTTTTTATGATAAACTGATATTTCTTGCTTCCTCCAAAAGGAGGGTTTGCCTTCAAATCCTGCTCTATATCCTCACGAATTTGTGGCGCATCCACCACAAACTCTACTTCGCCAGTATAATTGACGACAGTTTTCGATGACCATGGATTTATCTGAATAACTTCACCATTGTCATTGCTGTTGTCACACGCACAAAAAGCCAAGACTACCAACAGTAGCAAGACTGATTTTTTTACAAAATACTTCATATCCTAATTTGTTTATTAAACCTATTCTAATGTTAAACGTAGAATATGCCTAAAACTTGCACTATTTTACGTTTTTAACATTCCATCTAAAACTTGCCAACACTCACAAGAAGCAATCATTTCCCCGCTTCCTACTGTCCCTTACGATAGATGGCAACAAAGCGGTTAGCGATATTGATGAGTTTCTGCCGGGCGTTAGGATCTCTTGCATCATCAAAACTCCAGTTGGGAAATTCGCCACGCATCTTAGAGAAACGCTTGGAGATGACACTGGCATTGGTCAGATTGGAAGGCAGACCCAACTGCTCTGTAAGATATTTGCAGAAAGATGCGCCATTATCAAATTTGCCTTCAAAATCGTTGATATCAGAGAGCGCCACCATAATCAGGGCATAGTCTTTCTTCGAAGGAATAGCCTCCTCGTCTATCATCTTCTGCAAGGCTCGCTTTACTCTTTCTCCCTGGCTCAAGTCGCCCCATTTCTTCTCATTATCTTCTTCCGTTTTTTCCTGTCCGCCGTTTTCCTGATGCTCATCATCTGTCACTTCCAATTCTAATGTCCTCTTCTGTTCAGGCTCGAATCCGTGCAGATAATCTTCATCATTGTTCTGGCGCATCAGTTCATTGATCTGAGATGAAACGAAGAAACCATCCTCGCCATAATAACCGATATTGGCTGCCAGCCGCTCAACCACCTCATGGTTCTTCACGACTGCTCCGAGGCACCGCTGAGAAAACTCCTGAGCTACGTAGCCTCTCCATTGCCCCATAATCATTGAGCAAAACTGAAACACTTTCGACTCCAAAGGCATCATCTGAAGTATCACAGCTGCCATATACAGGATGACAAATACGATTCTCTGCCGCTCTTCCTGAGCTGTAGCATACCCATCCTCATCAACATAGTTTTTTTCATATTGCCCTATTCCTTCCACAAAGGCAAGGCGGCTCTCGGTATCGGTATGCGAAAACATCATTTTGTCTACGATACAGAACACCTCATAAAAAACATCCTCGCATGAACATCTGGACGTAGGAAACCACGTCTTATCATTGAAGATATCATGGGTGATGGCCCGGAAAACCTGATAAACCAGATGCTGCGAAAAAGATTTATCTACCATCTGTCTGGTCTTCATCTTAAATAACCTCATCGTCGTAACCCTTTAAATCATCAAGAATCACATCAAGAGAATTGATCAAAGCAAACTGAGAATCTCCATGACAATCGCAACAGACAGCATCTCCATTAACCAGAGCAGCAATCTCAACATCGGAGATTTTCACCTTGGTTCGTTTTAGCGAACTGGAAGAGGTACACGGACCTTTCCAATAGTATACCTTGATGCCGTAATCTTCTTTGCTGCACAGGTTCACCAACATGGCAATATCTCTGTTTGCCTTGTCCAAGCGCAACTGTTCACCTTTATCTACACCATATTGTACTTGATACTTACTGGCATTGAGACACTCCATAAAGGCTTGCTGCATCTGCAATTGCAGGACAAAGGAATATGGCGCATCGCTGAGAGACTGATGGCGAGGAAAAGAAAACACCACAGCCTTTGGTCTACAGCCAGCCTTGATTCTTTCTGCCACGGCATCAAAGAAATCACCAGGTGGCAACTTGGCAGAAATCACCATATTCCAGCCATATTGATTGGCCACCCTGTTGATATTATCACGCAGAAGAGCCACCACCTTGTCCTGCCCTCTTTTGCCGCCGAAGATTCTAGATTCTTCCACAAAAAGGAATCCTCTGTTGGGGCGATTATCAATAATCACCTTGCAGAAAGGCTGGTTGTGAATTTCATTCTCTGTAAAGTTACTCCAATAGAATTCCTTCTTGTCTGCGCATACATCCAGCACAGCCACACCTTCGCGAAATCCCAATATTCGGTTGTCGTGAATAACGTCTTCCTCATACTTCCGTGATTCCACCAAAGTCATTTTCTTGCTTTTCAGCAAACTGTCCATTACCTTCTCGAAACCTGTCTGACACTCCTGATATTTTTCAGGCGATGGCATTTCGGGAAATTCCAAGGGTAGAGTACCCTCGATACTTGAAAGATTCCGGCTTTTGCAGAAATCATACTTGAAGACAACAAAAGAAGTCTTTTCTGTGCTGTTTTTAGTTCGTCCAGTCATTAGCTTCTGGTTTAAATTATACCATGAAAGTTATTTTCCATAGCAACTACAAAAGTAACACTTTTTCCCCGAATAAACAAATAAATTCTAAATTATTTTTTACCAAATTGTCTTTTTTTCATAAAACCATCAAAACAAAATGTGAATGTGAATGTGAATTTGAAATGTAAATCAATGTATCGGGTTGTTCAATCCTTTCCTTTTATTGGATATTGTGAATGAAATTCAGTCCTCGCGCGCGTACCTTATTATATATATAATATAAACCTATTATAATGGCTACTATTACTTAAACACGATTATACGCTTCTCCTTCAGGTAACATTGAAAAACATTTCAAATTCACATTCACATTCACATTTTTGCCTTTCCTCCTATCAACCAGCTAACCCACATAGCAAGTTACTGTGCGCCCGATGCCCCCAAAACTGCGTGGCGACGCACCACCAGCCACGTCCCGACGCAGATGGCGATACGTCGGGACGTAGATGGCGGTACATCGGGACGTAGATGGCGATACATCGGGACGCAGTTGGCGGTACGTTGGGACACGCCCTGAAAGGGCAGAAGCTCCTAGCCCAGGGCAACGCCCTGGGTAGCTATTGACGCAATCCCGGCGCCCTGTAAGGGCAAAAGCTTTAAAACCTCAAGCAAAAAATATAAAGCTTTTGCCCTTACAGGGCGTATTGGCTACATCCTTAAAACCCAGGGCGTTGCCCTGGGCTAGGAGCTTCTGCCCTTTCAGGGCGTGTGGCGTCAAGCAAATACATGATTAATGAGGGAGGAATGCTCGTGATTCGGGACAAGGATGCACGTGATTCGGGACAACTATTGTTTTTCAGAGAAAAATGTTGTATCTTTGCACTGTCATTCATTAAGAACGGCAAATGGGAAATTAACCACTAAAAAACGGAGAGGAAAACGACAGGGGTGCACACCTGCCCAATCTCTTTCTAAATGTTGAACCTCTAAAAAAAGAAAGGAAAAAGAAAATGAAAAAGGAAGTTTGGAAAACTATCTTGCAGGTAATTATCGCTGTACTTACTGCCGTAGGCACCACGCTCGGTGTTACCAGCTGCATGTAAACTGATTTGTTTAACCATTAAAAAAACGATTTGAATTATGGGTATTAAAGTAAAAGCTATTGAGCGCAACGTAGCGTTCGAAAAAGGTAAGCAAAAGTGGGCATTCGTGATGCAGGCTGAACTCTACAGCCAGCTCAACGCCACGAAGGTGATAGAAGAAGCCGCCGTTCGCAGCGGATTGCCTAAGGCGGTGATCAACGCCGGATGGGCTGCCATTGGCGAAGTGATTGCTGCATGGGCCACCGAGGGCCACAGCGTGGCTGTGCCAGGACTGGGCAGCCTCCGATTCGGTCTTAACTCTACCGCCGTTGAGGATGTGAACAAGGTGAGCGCCAACCTCATCACCCGCCGATACATCATCTTCGTGCCTAACACCGACATCAAGAAGGAACTCGAAGAGACTTCCGTCAACATCACCTGCTACGACCGAAACGGCAAGGTGGTGAAGCAGGTTACCTCTACCGATACGCCTCCTACTACCCCATCCGGAGGCGATAATCCATCCGGAGGCGATAATCCATCGGGCGGCGATTCTACTGGCGGAACCGGAAGCGAAAACAGCGGCGATGGACTTGAATAAAAGGTGCTGAGCCTGAAAAGTAAAACCCTCCCCAGGTCTTAAAAAGTCCTAGGGAGGGTAAACTTTGTCTGGCAGTTAAATTGTTTACGCAATGTACCATACCAGACGCCCGAATACAACATGCTAACCCACCTTTCCCCTTACGGAATCAGCATGTCATTAACAATCCTTTGTGCCTCAAATAAATAATACTTTTTTTTCAAAGTGATTCAGCCTCACGGCTAAAGCATATTTAATGTTTTTACCTTATTTCAAAACATGATGGTAACATATTCTGCAGCGATATCAACCAGCTTCTTGCGGCGGGCTACACCTATTATATAATGAGCCTCCTTCGCCGAACAGTGGAAGTATTTCTTCACAGCTGTTACCAGTTCTTCCTTGCTTATCGAGCCTATACCCTTAGGATAAGCCTTGCGGATAGCCTTCTCGATGTCTGCCATCTTATATTCATGGTGGCGCTTGTGGAAGTACTGCGATACAATGATAGAGAGAACTATCACGAGCAGGATGATGATAAATACTATAGACTTGTTCATTTCTTTATCTCCTTATTTATTCATTAGACATATCAGGTTCCCCGAATCACCCTTCCGAGGTCTTCATGTTTTCAGGCATCACCGATAGCTGTTATCGGTAAAACCGCTGCAAATATAGCATTTTTTCTTGAAACAACAACATTTTTCGGCATTTTTTTCACTATTTCTGCAAAAAAACTTGCAAAATACAAAAAAAACACTTATTTTTGCAAGAAAATAACCCTTAAGACAGAAAGATAATGCAAGAAACTGTAAAGAAAGTATTGAATGGCGATTTTAATCGCAAGAAAGCATTGCTGTTTCTCATAACGGCTCTGCTTACCGTTATCGTCTGGAACCTGCCCATCGACAGCTTCGGCATCGACGGGCTCACCATTGTGCAGCAGCGCGTCATCGCCATCTTCGTCATGGCCGTGATGCTCTGGCTCACCGAGGCCATACCGGCATGGGCAACCAGCGTAGTGATCATCTTCGTGCTGCTGTTCTTCGTCAGCGACTCCGCCTTTAAGATCATGCAAGGTTCGGAGGCAGAGATGGGCAAGCTGCTCGACTATCAGGGTGTGATGGCGTGCTTCGCCGACCCTACCATCATCCTCTTCCTGGGCGGTTTCGTGCTCGCCATAGCCGCTACCAAGAGCGGACTCGACGTGATGATGGCGAAGGCCCTGATTGCGCCATTCGGCAAGCGTTCTGAGAACGTGCTGCTGGGTTTCATGCTCATCACCGGCATCTTCTCGATGTTCATCTCAAATACAGCCACCGCCGCCATGATGCTCACCTTCCTCACACCGGTGTTCAAATCAATGCCGCCTTCGGGCAAGGGTCGCGTGGCGCTCACCATGGCCATTCCTATCGGAGCCAACCTGGGCGGTATGGGTACCCCTATCGGAACCCCTCCTAACGCCTTCGCCTTCAAGGTATTGAACGACCCTGCAGGACTCAACCTGGGTCTCAGCTTCGGCGACTGGATGCTGATCATGGCCCCTATGGTGCTCATCATGCTCCTGATGGCATGGGTCATCATCCGCAAGATGTTCCCATTCTCTGCCAAGACCATCGAGCTCAATATCGAGGGCAACATGCAGCACAACTGGCGCACCACGGTAGTGGCCGTCACCTTCCTCGCAACCATCGTGCTCTGGGTATTCGGCAAGCAGCTGGGCATCAACGCCAACACCGTGGCCATGCTCCCTATCGCCATATTCGCCCTTACGGGAGTGGTTACAGCCAAGGACCTGAAGGAGATTGACTGGGCTGTCATCTGGATGGTGGCAGGCGGATTCGCCCTCGGATTGGCGATGAACGGCACCGGTCTTGCCGAGGCAGCCGTAAAGAGCATTCCGTTTGCAGAATTCAATCCGCTGGTCATCATGATTGTATCCGGACTGGTATGCTTCATCCTGAGTAACTTCATCTCCAACACCGCCACCGCCGCCCTGCTCATCCCAATCCTTACGGTGGTATGCGCCGGCATGGGCGACAAGCTCAACACCATCGGCGGCACCTCTACCATCCTTATCGGAGTAGCGGTATCGGCCAGCTGCGCCATGTCGCTGCCTATCTCAACCCCTCCTAACGCCATCGCCTACTCTACCGGACTCATCCAGCAGACCGACATGGTGAAGGCAGGTCTTACGGTGGGCGTGCTGAGCATGATTGTGGGCTACGCCGTGCTCATCACCTTCTGCAAGATGGGCGTGCTCTAAAGGGGCATCATCTGCGAAAATACACATTATTATATATATAAAGGAATGAAAAAGATTGTTATAGGAATCGACGTAGGCATCTCTACGACCAAGATTGTGGGTATTGATGAAAGCGGCGTGGTGGTAAGCCCCATCCGCATCAAGGCCACCGACCCTATCACCTCGCTCTACGGAGCCTTCGGCAAGTATCTTCACGACAACAAGATTGCGCTGAGCGATGTAGAACAGGTGATGCTCACAGGCGTAGGTTCTGCCTATATCGACGAGCCCATCTACGGACTGCCTACCTCGAAGAGCGAGGAGTTCGTGGCCGACGGACTGGGCGCCCGATATGAAAGCAAGCTCGACCGCATGATTGTGGTGAGCATGGGAACCGGTACATCGCTCGTAAAATGCGATGACAACGAGATAAGGCACATCGGAGGCATCGGCATAGGCGGCGGAACCCTGGCAGGACTGAGCCGCATCATGCTCAAGACCGATGACATCAAGCAGATTATCAACCTCGCCAAGGACGGCGACGTGAGCAAGATAAACCTGCTGATAGGCGACATCAGCGCCAAGCCTCTGCCCGGACTCCCGATGAACGCCACCGCATCGCTCTTCAGCAACGCCAAGGCCAACGCTTCGCGCGAAGACATCGCCATGGGACTCATCTGGATGGTGCTGCAGTCGATAGGCTCGGCTACCATCCTCTCATCGCTCGAATCGGGCATCAAGGATTTCGTGCTCATCGGCAACCTCACTCTGCTGCCGCAATGCCGCGAGGTGTTCCCAGCTATGGAGAAACTCTACGGAGTGAGATTCAGGATACCGAAATACTCGGAATTCTGCACCGCCATCGGAGCTGCGCTCGACTATAAGCGACAAACGAAATAATCACCCCCGAATCGCCGCAATGCCCTATACACGGGCGTTGCGGCGATTTGCTTTCTCCATCCTGTCACAAAGCACAGACAACAAGGGAAAATCGCACACAAGCGCACAAAATGCGCAACACGCTGATAGATAACAACTTAAACGTTTCGGAAAACAGAAATTTGTCAAAGTTTTCCAAAACTTTTTCGTTTCCTCCTGATTATCAGCGACTTAATATTTTTTAACGATAAAAAAGTTGTCCAAAAGTAATTACTTTCAGAAATATTTTATATCTTTGCAATGTCAAAAGGAGGTACCTATCTACCTCTTCAAGTCATAATGACTTAATACTAAGTAATTTAAACATCAATCGTAAAAGTAATACTAAAATGATCCAGACAGTAGTAAAGCGTGACGGACGCATCGTTGGATTCAACGAACAGAAAATCATGGCAGCCATTCGCAAGGCCATGTTGCATACAGACAAGGGTGAAGATACCACTCTTATCGAGCAGATAACCGACCACATCTCTTATCGCGGCAAGAGCCAGATGAGCGTTGAGGCCATTCAGGACGCCATCGAGATGGAGCTCATGAAGAGTGCCCGCAAAGATGTTGCCCAGAAGTATATCGCATACCGTAACCAGCGTAACATCGCCCGCAAGGCGAAGACACGCGACGTATTCATGAGCATCGTCAATGCCAAGAACAACGACATCACCCGTGAAAACGCCAACATGAATGCCGACACACCAGCCGGCATGATGATGAAGTTCGCTTCAGAAACAACCAAACCATTCGTCGACGACTACCTCCTCTCTGAGGATGTACGCGACGCCGTCATGCACAACTATATACATATTCACGATAAGGACTATTACCCAACCAAGAGTCTCACCTGCGTGCAGCATCCGCTCGACGTGATTCTGAACCACGGTTTCACAGCCGGTCACGGTTCAAGCCGTCCTGCCAAGCGCATCGAGACCGCAGCCGTGCTGGCATGTATCTCTCTCGAGACCTGCCAGAACGAGATGCACGGCGGTCAGGCTATCCCAGCCTTCGACTTCTATCTGGCTCCATACGTACGCATGTCGTACCAGGAAGAGGTGAAGAACCTGGAGAAGCTGACAGGCGAAGACCTGAGCAACCTCTATGATGCGCCAATCGACGACTACTTAGAGAAGCCACTCGACGGATTGCAGGGCCGCGAACGCCTGGAGCAGCACGCCATCAACAAGACCGTGAACCGCGTGCATCAGGCAATG
>USSA01000069.1 GCA_900557255.1 uncultured Prevotella sp. | reverse complement strand
CTTATTATCTATAAAATATTGAGTAATAATCGGTTGTAAATACTAGACATGTCTTCGCTAACTGTCCATGTGCAACAGTTCAAAGCTCCTCCCCATTTTTTGATAAAATCTTTCATCTGAACTTGATATATTCTACCTTTATAATCTGGATATAAAGCAATAAATTGCCCCATTGCTTCATTATCAAGTTTAGCATTCCCGATACCAGGAACAATGATAACGTCACGCGTTTGAAGTGCGTTGACATAAGCCCAACTTAATTCGTGATATTCAGAGAGTTTCAACTCTATAACATAAAAATGTTCCATCAATACATTACGCATTAGAGTCGCAATACCATCATCATATACAGAAAGATTGGTTAACACTACAGGTTTCCCATCTTTTTGTGCGCCGACAAATCTTAAGATACCATCCGTATGCCCACAAACATCCTTTTTATCCCATGGTAGCCATACTATAATTATTTCACCAATAGTTGAATTACATTCTTTAGGTTTGAAAGAATCACGAATTTTAGATTCTATCTCCTTTTTAGATAATCCTTCGTTTTCTATCATCACCTTGTCTGTCATTACAATAAAGGATTTAGTGGTGTAAGTATTTGGTTGGTCTATTTCGCCAACAACAATATTTCCACCATCAATAACCAAAGAAGAATGATTGATGTCAAAATTCTTATCTTCAATCTTATTCATCACTTTATCTACATCAGTAATATATTTTTCCTTTCCTCTTAGATAGTCGGGATTGTATACAAATTGAGAGAAACGATTACATGCATATTGTATTGGCATATAATCACGACACCAATAATCCTTAGTTAAAGGAAGCATTTCATGCGCTACGTTATTAGTATCCAGAATTCCACAAACATCCTTATAGATATTGGGATAATCTGTACGTAGCAACTGTGAAAAAAACACTTTGTCTTTATATTGTTCTGTTATCATAGCTTTTCAACTCGTTTAAATCCCCATAATCTGTTGTCGTTTATATTGATTCGTTGCATAGGTTCTGCATAGCCCCGCGTTTCATCAGACTCATCTATCCATTCTATACTAAACTTGCCATTGCTTAGCATATTTGCTCCACCAAATAAATCATACCAAAAATCATGAGGAGCCCAATCTTTTCTTTTTTCATTATTCTCCCATTCCTTTTTACCAGGCTCTATAGCTTTATAGCCTCTAATCAAGAAAGACGCATGATATTTCTTTTGTGGATCATCAAACAAAACATCTACTCCCGATGGATTCGGACATACAGCACCTAAAGCATAGCCAAATTCATCTTTCCCTTTCAGATATTTTATTTTATCTTTAATATAGCCATCATCCTCGTGGTAATAGAATTCGATGCAGGTCAACTTTAGTTTATATGCATCCTTACAACCTCCATTAATAAGGAAATAGCCAGAGAAGAATGCAGCTTCAGCTATTTTCTTAAACTCTTCAAATAGGTTCGCTTCACAACCATCAGCACCTTTGAAAGCTTTTAATACTTGAAACAATCTTGATTCCATACTTATTGTAATTATCGTTATTCCTTAAATTAGCAGACTTATAATTTTACAAGAAAGCAAGTCATTGGATTACAGCAAATTATCCAATGCTTGCATATGTCAGGAAATTCACTTACCTTAGTGCTGCTTAAAACTTAAATAAAGAATATCTGACATATGGCAAAGGTAAACATAAAATCTGAGAAAATCACTCCTTTCGGAGGCATTTAACGCAAGCAAGGCTTTTTATGCGCTTTCACTTGACAAAGTCATCAACGTTTGTCTTCCACTTTATCGTCGTATGCGCCAAATGTACAAGGACGGCAAGAAGATGGACGGCACACCGTCCGACACAAGTAAGCGTATCCGCGATGCTAGTATATACATGTCAAAAAAATATCGCTCAAGCTTTTATTCTTGAGCGATATTTTTTTGTTTCCATTTGTCCGGCAGCAATTCCCGGTACTTGCTTATCGGTGTTCTTGGCGGCAGTGTTGCCGCTTTGTTGATAACATCGGATATATATTCAAAGAAGTTAACACCTTGCAGTCTGCAGGAGCATGCAAGCGAATAGAACATAGCTGCCCGTTTGGCACCAGTATGCGACCCGAAGAAAAGAGAGTTTCTTCGGGATAATGATATGTATCTGTTGAGTCGTTCCACAAGATTGTTGTCCAGATGGTAATCTCCTCTTGTGAAGATATTCATCAGGGCATCCCACTCGTTGAGCATATAATGCACGGCTTCATACTTCTCCGTCTTAGGCAGAAGGCGGCTGTCGGCTGCCATGCGGTCAAGCTTCTTCTTTATGATATGCATGACTGGTATTGCGTATTGTTGTCTCCATTTGTAGTTGTCGCGTTCCGTCCAGCCGTCTTCTCCGATCTTATGCTTGTGGTTCTTGTGGTAAAGGAAGTTGATAAGGCGTACGACAACCTTGGCATCGAAATCGTCCCCACAATCGAGAAACTTTCTCTTCACATGCTGGAAGCATGCCAGGCGCAGCAGCCACTTTGCCATTTTACGGTATGGGGAAAAACCGTCTGACTGGAAGGCTCCTTTATAGCCCTTTATATAATCCAGTATGATGTCCTCCTTTCTGGAGCCGTCATGATAGAAGTAGTATACAAGACCGGTGTTTACTGCAGTCACCACCCATATATAGGCTTTCTTTACTCCTTTGCCGTCTTTGTTCTTGTCTTTGACAAGCACCTTGTGGTAAGTCTCGTCGCCAGCGATGTATGTATCCTCTTTGATGACGCTGCCGAGTGCCTTATAGAGATTCTCGAAGAGATTCTCTGTCTTGCGGAGCAGACCGTGTGCCGTTCCCTTATCCATGTCGAAGCCGTTGTCGTTGAAGAATTTCACAATTCTCTCCACCGGCATTGCGTACATGTATCTCAGCTGTGCCAGACCTGCGACGAACGAGCCGTCATACTGTGAGTTAAGGAAAGGAGCATCAGGAGCCTTGCCAGAAAAGAACTCGTCGTGCTGTGTATATGTCCGCACATGGTATATCTTCTTGATAAAGCGCATCGGGATGAGTTCATAGCGTATTACGTCCCTTGTCTTGTACAGTCTTGCCTGCTCTTTGTTGAAGCGCGGATCTTCAGGTTCGATATCCTCCTCGACGACTTCCACTTCCAGGTGCTGCTTACGCTTTGCACCATTGTTGGTACGGGCGCGTTCCTTCTTCTCAGAAGACCGGCCTGCCACTGGGTCTTGGGGCGCAGGTGTTGAAGGCTGCTTTTCGGATTTGTTCTGTGTTATCTTGGCAAGTCCCTTGATTATGCGCTTCTGCTTGGCCTCTTCCTCCGACTTGTGTTCGAGCAGGTTTCTTAAAGACGTGACCTCTTCCAGAAGGGCGTCCGCTTTACGGTTTGCCTCCTGGAGTTGTTCCTGCAAAAATGAGTTCTGTTGCTGCAACAATGCAATAATCTCGTCTTTATTCATACTTCAAAGGTACGAAAAAAAGACGAGACTACCAAATAAATCATTATGTATTTTGATGATAATATTACTGATTATCAAGTGTTTATGGATATGGAATTATAAATATTCAACCTCTTGCGATATCTTACCGACTTCAACGATATTCCGCTCATTATAGCGGATAGGGTCTTGTAGGGCATTACGCAAGCCTTCTTGCCGGTATTGAAATAGGGTATCTCGAAGGTACCTCTTTCAAGTCGCTTCTGATAGAGTGTGAAACCGTCCGTATCCCAACGCAGGAGCTTTACCTGCTGTCGGTTCTTGCTGAAGAAGATGAACACAGCCCCGCTTAGCGGAGGCAGGTCCATCTCCTGCGACACTAACTTATAGAGACCGTTTATCCCCAGGTTCATTCTAACATAGCGCTGGCAGACATAATAGCGCATTCCGTCATTCAATCCAAGCATGGCTGATCCTCCCTCTGGTATAGTTTGAGAAATGACATGACAGCTTCTGCTGTGCCACGTTTAATGTTCACTTGGGTGCCGTCGGGAAAAGTGAAACAAACTCCGTATAACATATCGGATGTTTCCTTGTGACTTAGAGTAAAGTCAGCGGTTATCGGAAGAAACATAGAATCAGACGGCGGCATTTGTTTGTCTGCCGATTTTTTACTTTCATGTAGAAGAGTCTTGGCTTTTCTGACACTGAGACCATTGTTTTGCATCCATCTTGCCATACTACGCTTATTTACATGTTGCTCACATTGGAATGCTCGTAAACACGCTGTCGGATCATGGTTAAGTGCTTGTAGAAACATGTTCCACACACTTTTGTATCGTTCTGCTGCTAACATAGTTTTGAGGTTTTAATAATGTTGCTGCAAAGGTAACAAGCATAATGATTAAAAAAAAGGCTGCATCGCGGATACGCTTACCACTATTGGACTGTAAAAGCGGCGCTATCGTTAAGCATGGGTGCTGTTTGCACAGCAAAACACCATAAAAACAGCGTTTTGATTCTCTAGAATTGATTTTTATTTTGTAACATGTTTTTACTCTTTGTACGATATTTGCATGGTGGATATGAAGACGTTAAGGATGGTACTGATGATGAGGCGGTAGCGTTGTAAGGATTTATTTTATAAAGGCTGAATGTCATGTTTTTTTCTCAGTTTTTGTAGTATTCTGCTTTTTCTTGCGTTTATATAGTGTAAAAGAAAACAAATTAGAGACCGCTAAACGCCGATAACTCACTTTTTTTTACTAATTTTGCAATGAATACTGATGTATTCGCAGACTACTTGATTACGTCTTACATTACGATTTACCACGTTTTTTATAAAAACCATTCTATGACAAACAAATTCGTAAAATTGTTTTTCTTGGCCACATGTTCTATGATGGCCCTCACGTCCAATGCCCAGTCATTGCTTCCCAAGCCGCAGTCGTTTGTGAAGGCAAAGGGCTTCTTCCCGTCGGCACCGGGCAATGTAAAGGTGGAGAACCTTGCTGGTGACGTTGCGGAGAACATCTACTCAAAGCCTTGGCTGAAGGCAGCCAAGAATGATGCTCGCCGTGTGGTGCGCTTCGCCCGTATGGCGAATCCTTCTTCTCCTGAGGCATACCGCCTGCATATCACTTCCGACACACTCCTTGTAAGTGCTGCCACCGCTGACGGATTCCGCTATGCTTGGCAGACCATCGGTCAGCTTACCTCGAAGAGAGGCATTGTCTGCTGCGACGTTGACGACGCTCCGGCGTATAAGTGGCGCTCGCTGATGCTCGACGTGTCGCGTCATTTCCAGCCGATTGAGTTCATCAAGAAGCAGGTGGACGTAATGTCGAAGTATAAGTTCAACCGCCTCCACATCCATCTCACCGACGCAGCCGGATGGCGCATCGAGATAAAGCGCTATCCTTGGCTCACCAAGTTGGCGGCATGGCGTCCTGAGCGCACATGGAAGGAATGGTCGAAGAACGGCGCACGCTACATCGAAGAAGGTTCGGAAGGCGCTTACGGCGGCTATTACACACAGGATCAATTGCGCGATCTCGTTGCTTACGCTGCTGAGCGCGGCATAACCATCGTGCCCGAGATAGAGATGCCGGGTCACTCGGCTGAGGTGATGACGGCTTATCCCGAACTGTCTTGCACACATGAGCCTTACAAGCAGATGGACTTCTGTGCGGGTAGTGTGGCAACATACGACTTCCTTGAGAATGTTCTGAAGGAAGTGATGGACATCTTCCCGTCCAAGTATATCCACGTAGGTGGCGATGAGGCTGACAAGGCGTCATGGCCTACGTGTCCGCTCTGCCAGCGCAAGATGAAGGAACTTGGCACGGACAAGGAAGGTCTGCAGGCCAGTCTGATTGCCCATTTCGGACGTTTCCTCAACGAGCACGGCAGACAACTGGTGGGTTGGGACGAGGTAATAGCCGGCAACCTTGCCAAGAACACCACCGTTATGGTATGGCGAGGAACAGAAAAGGCGCATGAAGCCATCGAGCACGGCTACGATGTGGTTCTCTCTCCGGGTGCTTACTGCTACCTTGATGCTTATCAGGACGCTCCGAACACACAGCCGGAGGCCATCGGAGGCTATCTGCCTCTTGAGAAAGTGTATGGCTATGTGCCCGGTGAGGACTTGCCGGAGGCTGAGCGAAACATGATAACAGGTGTGCAGGCTAATCTGTGGACTGAATATATCCCGACTCCGGAACACGTAGAGTATATGCTTTATCCGCGCGCTCTTGCCATTGCCGAGATTGGTTGGAACGGAACGAAGAAGAAGGATTATCCTGAGTTTAAGCAGCGTGCGCTGCAGCAGATTGAGGTGTTGCGCAAGGCTGGCGTCAACACGTTCGACCTTAAGCATGAGAAGGGAGAGCGTCCTGAGTCGCTCAAGCCTACTGCTCACAAGGCACGTGGCTGTAAGGTGATATTCAATAAGAAGTATTCTCCCAAGTATCCTGCTGCCGGCGACCAGACTCTTGTTGACGGTGTACGTGGCGGATGGACCTATGGCGACAAGAAGTGGCAGGGATTCATCGGCAAGGACTATTGCCTCGATGTCACTCTCGATCTTGGAGCAAAGACGAAGATTTCTTCTGTTTCAGCTGACTTCATGCAGAGCTATGGCGCTTGGGTGTTCTTCCCGGAGGAATTCAAGGTGTCTGTCAGCGATGACGGCAAGACATTCACTGAGGTATATACCACCACCAGCAAGGTGGATCACGACATCCAGTCTGGTTTCCGCACCCTTTCATGGAAGGGATCGAAGAACGCACGTTATGTCCGCGTACAGGGCAAGACCACAATGGACGGTGGCTGGCTGTTCACAGACGAGATTGTAGTGAAGTAAAAACTGAAAGCATAATATGATGTACGGCTTCAAGCAAGGGACTTTTCAGTACCTTCCTTGAAGCCGTACATTTTTTAACAGAACCTTCCATATACGAAAAAAGCCTATTCGTGAAGAATAGGCTTTGCTTAGTTGGGATACTCGGACTCGAACCAAGAATGACAGGACCAGAATCTGTAGTGTTACCATTACACCATATCCCAATATGTTTGTCGCTAAATAATGAGTGACCGTGTGGGTCGTTTCCTTATTTGCGTGTGCAAAGTTACGCATTATTTTTCAAATACCAAAGCTTTTTCCGTATTTTTTTATTTAAATGTTGATTTTATCCATACATCTCCCTATAGTATATTACGTCAAAACTGACAAAATGTCGCTATTTATTCGCGTAATGTGCTCTTTTCTGACATATTGACATATAATTATTGCTTGGGTATGCAGTTTGTTTATATTGACGATGAAAACAATATAAAACAAGAAAAATAAAGAAAGGAGAACAATAATATGACATTCGACAAATTCACAATCAAAGCCCAAGAGGTTGTTCAGGAAGCTGTCAACACTGCACAGCGCCAAGGACAACAGAGCATTGAGCCGGTGCACCTGCTGAAGGGTGTGATGGTGAAGGCCAAGGACGTTGCCACGTACATCTTCCAGAAGCTCGGTGTGAATGCCAATCAGGTGGACATGGTGGTCGACTCTGAGATTCAGCGTCAGCCGCGTGTGCAGGGCGGGCAGCCATACCTCAGCAACGACGCCAACAGCGTCTTGCAGCGTGCGCAGGACTTCGCACAGAAGAATGGCGACGAGTTTACAAGTGTTGAGCCCATTCTGCTCGCCTTGCTGCAGGTAAACTCCACGGCAAGCCGCATCCTCAAGGACGCCGGCATGACGGAGAACGAGACTGTCAAGGCCATCCAGGAGCTTCGTCAGGGTCAGAAGGTGCAGTCGCAGTCGGCTGACGAAAACTTCCAGAGTCTGTCAAAGTATGCCAAGAACCTTGTGGAGGAGGCACGCCAGGGCAAGCTCGACCCTGTTATCGGTCGTGACGACGAAATCAGACGCGTGCTGCAGATTCTCTCACGCCGTACCAAGAACAATCCTATATTAATAGGTGAGCCGGGTACGGGTAAGACAGCCATCGTAGAAGGACTGGCTGAGCGTATCGTGCGCGGTGACGTGCCTGAGAACCTGAAGGACAAGCAGCTCTACTCATTGGATATGGGTGCGCTTGTTGCGGGTGCCAAATACAAAGGCGAGTTCGAGGAGCGTCTTAAGAGCGTCATCAAGGAGGTAACCAATTCTGACGGTCGCATCATCCTCTTCATCGATGAGATTCATACGCTTGTCGGTGCTGGTGGCGGCGAGGGCGCTATGGATGCCGCCAACATCCTCAAGCCGGCTCTTGCCCGTGGCGAACTGCGTAGCATCGGTGCCACGACGCTTAACGAATATCAGAAATACTTCGAGAAGGACAAGGCTCTCGAGCGTCGTTTCCAGACCGTAATGGTGGACGAGCCTGACGAGCTTTCTGCCATCAGCATCTTGCGTGGCTTGAAGGAGCGTTACGAGAACCATCACAAGGTCCGTATACAGGACGATGCCTGCATCGCTGCCGTAAAGCTCTCTGAGCGTTATATCTCTGATCGCTTCCTTCCGGATAAGGCCATCGACCTCATGGATGAGGCTGCCGCAAAGCTCCGTATGGAGCGCGACTCTGTTCCTGAGGAGTTGGACGAGATTACGCGTAAGCTGAAGCAGCTCGAGATTGAGCGTGAGGCCATCAAGCGTGAGAACGATACGGACAAGATTGCACAGCTCGACAAGGACATTGCCGAACTCCGCGACCAGGAAAGCTCGTTCCGCGCAAAGTGGGAGAGCGAGAAGGAACTCGTCAACAAGATTCAGCAGGACAAGCAGCAGATTGAGCAGCTTAAGTTTGAGGCTGAGCGTGCTGAGCGTGAGGGCAACTACGAGCGTGTGGCTGAAATCCGCTACGGCAAGCTGAAGCAGCTTGACGACGACATCAAGAGCATACAGAACCAGCTGAAGTCTACGCAGGACGGCAATGCCATGATACGTGAGGAGGTCACCGCTGACGACATAGCCGAGGTGGTAAGCCGTTGGACCGGCATACCTGTTACGCGTATGATGCAGAGCGAGCGTGAGAAGCTTCTTCATCTTGAGGAAGAGCTCCACAAGCGTGTCATCGGTCAGGATGAAGCCATACGTGCCGTGAGCGACGCCGTAAGACGTTCGCGTGCCGGACTGCAGGATCCGAAGCGTCCTATCGCTTCCTTCATATTCCTCGGCACAACGGGTGTCGGCAAGACGGAGCTGGCAAAGGCATTGGCTGAATACCTCTTCAATGACGAGACGATGATGACGCGTATAGATATGAGTGAATATCAAGAGAAGTTCAGCGTAAGTCGTCTTATCGGTGCGCCTCCAGGATACGTAGGCTACGATGAGGGTGGTCAGCTCACAGAGGCTGTGCGCCGCAAGCCTTACTCCGTAGTGCTCTTCGATGAGATAGAGAAGGCACATCCCGATGTCTTCAATATCCTCTTGCAGGTGCTCGACGACGGCAGGCTCACGGACAACAAGGGTCGTACGGTGAACTTCAAGAACACCATCATCATCATGACTTCTAACCTCGGCAGCCAGTACATCCAGGGTCAGTTCGCGGGCATCACGCCTCAGAACCGCGACCATGTGATCAGCGATACGAAGGAGAAGGTGATGGAGATGCTCAAGAAGACCATCCGTCCTGAGTTCCTCAACCGTATTGACGAGACCATCATGTTCTTGCCGCTTACAAAGGATGAGATTGCACAGGTAGTGACGCTCCAGATGAACGCCGTGAAGAAGATGCTTGAGCCGCAGGGCTTCACGCTCAACGTAACGCCGACAGCCATCAGCTTCCTCGCCGACGAGGGCTTCGATCCCGAGTTCGGTGCACGTCCAGTAAAGCGTGCCATCCAGCGCTGCGTCCTCAACGATCTCTCCAAGAAGATTCTCTCCGACGAGGTTTCAAGGGAGAAGCCCATCACCATCGATGCCGACAACAACGGACTGGTGTTCCGCAACTAACAGTTGATTACCACATATACACAAAAAAAGGTGCTTGCGATCATGTGTCGTAAGCACCTTTTTTGTATTTTAGACAATATAGTCTTCATAGTCGTATGGTTTTAAGAGTTTAACCATGATTTAAGGTGAAATAAATTCATTTTATTACTGATAAACCGTAAAAAAATAATAATATTCTCTTTGTTGCCATTTTATTTGTACTTTTGCAATAATGAAATTCATCGCAAATATGGCAAGTAAAAATTTGAATCGAATTAAAGTAGTCCTTGCAGACAAACAACGAACAAACAAATGGTTGGCAGAATAGTTGGGAAAAGACAAAACAACCATATCTAAATGGTGTACCAATTCAAGTCAACCAGACTTGGAAAGTTTAATGAAGACTGCAAAACTTCTTAATGTAGAAGTTACAGAACTTCTTAGGACAAACGTTGAATAATAAATTAAGAAAAAGAAATGGCAATACCAAAATTTGAGGACTTTCTTTATCCATTCCTGTATCGTTTAAAGGATATGGATAATGTAAGTATTAAGGACATGAAGAAGTCCATCATAGGACATTTTCATCTTACAGAAGAAGATTGTAAGTTGAGAACGAAGAGCGGCTCGACCAACCAACTTGACGATAGATTGGGATGGTCTCGGCAATGGCTTCGCCGTGCTTTGTTCATAGAGATTCCTCAAAGAGGTATTTACAAAATAACAAAGAGAGGGGTAGAGTATTTACAAAACCATACAGATTTAAGGCAAACTGATCTAATGGAGTATCCTGAGTTTGCGGAATATGCCACAACCTCGACAGGAACAAGCAAAAAAGCAACAGCAAAAATCATAGAAGAATCAAAGCAAACTCAAACTCCAACAGAGCAGTTAGAAAATGCTTACCAAAGTATAATAAAAGATTTGGCGGCTGACTTGTTGCAAAAAGTTTTGGAGCAGTCCGCACAATTCTTTGAGCATTTGGTGTTAGATTTGTTACTAAAGATGGGCTATGGCGGTTCTCTGTCTGATGCAGGATTGGTCACGAAATATTCTCATGATGATGGGATTGATGGTATTATCAAGGAAGATAAACTTGGTTTGGATAGAATCTACATTCAAGCAAAACGTTATAGTACAGCAAATACAATAGGTAAGCCGCAAATTCAACAGTTTGTTGGAGCACTTGATGAACAGAAAGCAAGTAAAGGCGTATTCATAACAACAAGTTCTTACAGTTTAGAAGCCCGAAAGTATGCTGAAGAAAAAGCAAGTAAGAAAATTGTTTTGATAGACGGACAAGAACTTGCAAGGTACATGATAGAGTATAATGTTGGAGTCAGTTTGAAACGTATCTATGAAGTAAAACGTATAGACTCTGATTATTTTGAAGATGACAATAATGAATAAACAATATAACTTTGTAGATTTATTTGCAGGATGTGGCGGTCTTAGCTTGGGATTGCAACAGGCTGGATTTACTCCATGGTTCGTAAACGAAATTGTGGAACAGTTTTGCAATACCTATAAATACAACCATGAATTGAGTGAAGAACACTATTTTGTGGGTGATATAGCAGAGCTTAACTTGCATCTTGACGAATATAAAGAAATACTATCTGATATAACATTGGTTTGCGGTGGTCCACCTTGCCAAGGATTTTCTATGGCTAATCGTCAGCGCATTTTGGACGACCCTCGCAATGCTCTGTACAAGCAATACTTAATATTTTTGAAAAATGTTCGTCCTAAATTCTTCGTTATGGAGAATGTAAAGGGAATGATGAATAAGATTGAGGAAATCAAACAGAATTTTAAGGAATATCTTGGAGATGATTATCAATTCGATTATGCTCTTTTGAAAGCTCAAGATTATGGCGTTCCGCAAAATAGAGAACGCTTCATTATGATAGGCAACAGGATGGGAGTCGCTCCAAAATTGATATTTGAAGAGATATTCAAACATAAGCGGATACCTTTTGTATTGAAAGATGCTCTTGAAGGTCTTCCCCATTTAGTAGCCAAGAAAGAAAAAGGTTCCAAAGGGGTTGAGTGTGCAGAATCTGGCTTTACAGAGTGTGATTTCTCATATATCAAAAATGACTTTTATAAGTTTATCAATGGTGATAGAGAGATTACCAAGCTCTACAATCATAAGAACCGTTACAATAATGAGCGAGACATCGAAATTTATAGAAGGTTGCCACAGGGAGCAAATTCTTTGCATGAGTCTATAGCAGACATCATGCCATACAAAAGGAGAAATGACATCTTCAAGGACAAATACTTCAAATTAGATGAGACGCAAATCTGCAAGACTATAACTTCCCACATGAAGTTTGATTGCAATATGTATATCCATCCTTGGGATGCAAGAGGATTGAGTCCTCGGGAAGCGGCACGTATCCAGACTTTCCCTGATGATTATGTTATAACGGGTTCTCAAAATATGTGGTATGCACAAATTGGGAATGCCGTTCCTGTAAAACTTGCCAAAGCCATAGGTGATGGCATCATGAAATTTATAAAATGAGACATTTAGAATTATTTGCTGGTATTGGTGGTTTTAGAAGAGCTATGGATTTGCTCACACAAGACCATATTATGGATTTTCATTGCATAGGATATTCTGAGATAGATGCCAAAGCAGTGAAGACTTATTGTGCCAATTATCACCCAGAGGCTAACAAAGAGTTGGCAATGGGAGACATTGTGGAATTTACCAGTAACAAAGAAAACATAGAAAACTTACCTCAATTTGATTTGGTTACAGGTGGCTTTCCGTGCCAAACGTTCAGTATGATGGGAAAACAAGCTGGCTTCAATGAGGACCGTGGACAAATGTTTTTCCATATTATTGATATTCTTGCGACAAAGATGCCACGATATGTGCTTCTCGAAAATGTGAAAAACCTCAAATCACATGACAAAGGAAGAACTTTTGCACGCATCAAAAAAGAATTGGAAAATTTGGGGTATCATGTGTTTACAGACATATTTAACACGGCACAGTTCCATTTGCCTCAAACTCGCAATAGACTCTTGATTTTTGCGACAACAGAACCTGTGCCTACAGATTTTGAAAAACAGTTTACATGTGATAATGTAGCTGCAACATTTGAGCGAGCGTATCGAGGATTAGGTACATACCATTATCAAAGTGTCAATGACATATTGAGTTTGCAGGTAGATAAGAAGTATTTTCTTTCAGAAAGGATTAAGCCTACCCTATTAGCAGACGGTTCTGCAAATTTCAAATCGAAATCAGACATTAATATGAGTATTGCTCGCCCATTGACTGCAACGATGCACAAAATGCATCGTGCTTGTCAAGACAACTATTATAGTCAAGATTTTATAGAATCACATGGCAAGACCAACCCTGTCAAAACTATGACCAAAGAAGAGTTGGCTCAGTTGCCAATTCGTAGATTGACACCAGAGGAGGCTTTTATGCTACAAGGGTTTCCTGCTAATTTTGCAATAAATAGTAGGAACGCAGGTGTAGCAGATGGCTCTCTATATAAACAAGCAGGAAATGCAGTCAGTGTAAATACGATTTATGCCGTTCTGTATTATCTAATAATCAACAATATAATTCACGAATAAGTAATATGTTTTTCGAAGTACATTCTGAAAAGAAAATAGGTATCAAGAAATTAAGCCTTAATGACCTTGGCTTAAAAGAGACAGGGCATCAAACTCATATTGGGCTTTATCAGCACGTCCTGGATTTTTTGCCAGACAATCATGTTGAGAAAGCAGCCATATTGATATATGATGACTATTGTGAAATCTTGAATTGTGATTATGGAAAAATAAGCCGTAGTACAGGAAAAATAGAAGCTCCTAATATCAAATCTGGTTCAAGAAATGAGATGACAATAGTAAATCAGATTCGTACTTTTGCTTCGAAGAAACAAGGGTGTGAATGGTATTTGGTATGGTTCGGATTGCAGAGCGAGGAATTGGTATTTTGGTTAATCGCAAGTGATTCGACAGACTACCAGTGTGCGCGTAAAATATTCCCTACCCCTAATAAGGTATATGATGAACATAGTATCTCCTTTTCGCTTGCTATAGAGTTTTTGGAAAAGAAAGTAAATGGAGTTTCTGTTAAATTACAGGAAGACATAGAGGTAGCTTCACAAACAGGCAGGCAAATCAGAAAATATAAGAAGCAAGATTTGGAAAAGGCAAACCTTCTCTTCAAACAAGTAGGCTATAGCGGTGAACAACTTATTGCAAAATACTTGGAAAAACAAAAGTCAGTCCATGCTATAAGTAGCTATAGATGGATGAATGCGAATGTTGAATCGGGAGCACCTTTCGATTTCATTATTGATGAAGGATTAGAGGCAGAAAACTTTGTAGATGTGAAATCGACTCGATTTGATTTCAATCAATACCTCTATTATAGCGATGAGGAAATTGCTTTTGTTAATAGATTGATTGAAGAATTGTTTGTATTTTTTTCATTTTACAAG
>USSA01000068.1 GCA_900557255.1 uncultured Prevotella sp. | reverse complement strand
GTCATCGCAAGCCATTGCCAGTATATGGTAAGGGTGAGAATGTGCGCGACTGGTTATATGTAGTAGATCATGCCCGTGCCATCGATATGATTTTCCACAAGGGTAAGATTGCCGAGACCTACAACATCGGCGGTTTCAATGAGTGGAAGAACATCGACATCATCAAGGTGGTCATCAAGACCGTTGATAGACTGCTCGGCAGAAAGGAAGACGAGGATATGGACCTCATCACCTACGTAACCGATAGAAAGGGTCACGATATGCGTTATGCCATCGACTCTCGCAAGCTTCAGAAGGAACTCGGTTGGGAGCCATCACTCCAGTTTGAGGAGGGAATCGAGGAGACCGTAAAATGGTATCTCGATAATCAGGAATGGATGGACAATGTAACCTCTGGCGATTACCAGAAGTACTACGACAACATGTATTCTAACCGTTAATAGACGTCCTGTAAGGGCAAAAGCTTTAACTATCCCAAGCTTTTGCTCTTGCAGGGCTTTTTTGTTTTTCTTCGATTAAAATCCCCTAAATATATTATTATTTCTTAATAATTCACTCTTTAGTACCCTGAAAACCTGAAAGTACGAAAAATTTTTCTATCTTTGCAGTATCTAGAAATATTAAAGCAATAGATATGAAAAAACAGGTAATTTTCGGCATTGCATTAGCGCTTGCTATTTTGTCATGTCTTCCTATGCAGGGACAGAAAAAAGTGGTTCCTCTGAAATATGGAAATATGGACTACTGGGTAATCAGAAATATCAAAGAGTCGGCTATCATTGGTGGTAATCAGAAAACCATTTATGCCGTAGGACCTAATATGACTATCCAGGGTAATACTCCTTATACCAATAAGGGTGGGTCTCCTTGGGGCTCATCCAATGTCTTGGCGCATGTTTCCGGCATTTACAAGACCAATAATTCGGTTTTTCGTGACAGGCACGGCAGTGGGCATTGCGCCAAACTGGAGACTCATATAGAAAAGGTAAAGGTGTTGGGACTTATCAATATCAAGGTACTTGCAGCCGGTTCCCTTTTCCTGGGAGATGTTCGTGAACCGATTACTAGTACCAAGGATGGTCCGAAGGCCATCAACTGGGGCATTCCGTTTACGGCACGTCCTAAGGCTCTGCGTTTCGATTACAAGACCTACCTTCCTAATGTTGCCAACCGAATCAAGCAGAATGGATTCAGTGGTGCCTCTACAGTGGCAGGAAGAGACCATGCCATCGTGGTGCTCTATCTTCAGAAGCGTCACGAGGATGCCAAGGGTAACATCACTGCCAAGCGAGTGGGTACGATGGTGGTAAGATACGGCAAGAGTACGAATGGATGGGTGGAAGATGCAACCTATACTATCCACTATGGTGATATCCGTCAAATGGCTGGCTATCATGCCGCAACGATGGGACTCCGTTCTACCGATTATGCCCGCAACAGTAAGGGTAAGAGTGTGCTTGTAAGAGAAGTGGGATGGGCTGCTGCCGATGAAACGCCTACTCATCTCGTTCTCCAGTTCTCTTCTTCGGATGGCGGTGCTTATATCGGAACACCAGGTAACACCTTGTGGATAGATAATGTATCACTGGTATATTAATAATGTGTCACTGGTATATTAATGAAGTGTCACTGGTTTATTAGTAAATGACGAAAATAGAATCAACAGGAAAATATTGACTTTATGAAGCATATTCTAACCATACTTTTTGCGATGATGACATTGAGCAGCTATGCCTCGGAGCCAATTTCTTCAGATTCCCTCTCTTCTGAGAAGGTGGATACTGCCCAGCAGGTCAAGAAATCGTGGATGACACGATTCCTTGACTACTTCAATGATGCTAACAAGAACAAGCGGCATAAGCGATTCGACTTCAGTGTAATCGGAGGTCCTCACTATGCTTCCGATACCAAGTTTGGTCTGGGAATGGTGGCGGCAGGACTTTACCGCACCGATCCTAACGATAGCATCTTGCCACCTTCCAATGTATCGCTTTTCGGTGATGTCAGTTCGGTGGGCTTCTATATGTTGGGTGTTCGGGGCAATCATATAGCTCCTGCCGGTCGTTACCGCATCGATTATCATCTCTATTTCTATTCCTTCCCTTCCGATTTCTGGGGAATCGGTTACGAGATGGGCGATAACGATGACAACAAGAGTGATATGAAGCGTTGGCAGGCTCAGGCAGAGGCCAGCTTCCTGTTCAGGGTAGCCGATAACTTCTATGTGGGACCTATGGCAGCTTACGACTATGTGATAGGCAAGCAGATAGAACGACCGGAATTGCTGCAGGGGATGGATAAGCATATCTGGAATGTAGGAGCGGGCGTATCTCTGGTTTATGACAACCGGGATAATCTCACCAATCCGCACCGGGGTATCTATCTGAATCTGAAGCAGATGTTCAGACCAAAATTTATGGGTAATGATTATGCCTTCAGTACGACTCACTTCCGTTTTGATGCCTATCAGCGACTGGGCAAGGGAACGATTCTTGCCGAGGATTTCGGAGCCAATCTCAATTTCGGCAATCCTTCTTGGGGAATGATGGCAGAACTAGGAGGTACCTGTTCGATGCGCGGCTACTACGAGGGCCGTTATCGCGACAAGCATTCCCTGGAGGCTACCGTGGAGTTGCGACAGCATGTCTGGAAGCGAAATGGTATTGTGGTCTGGGCTGGAGCAGGTACCGTTTTCCCTAAGTTCTCTGCGTTGCGAAGCAGACAGATTCTGCCGAATGCAGGAGTAGGCTATCGCTGGGAGTTCAAGAAGAATGTGAATGTACGATTGGATTATGGATTTGGAAAGTCAGGACAGTCTGGCTTCCTCTTTAATATCAACGAGGCATTTTAATGATGTCTTTTCACGAAATACTTATGATGCATTTCCGTGATATGCTATATATATTTAATAAGGTGTAGTCTATGAATCATTCTATATGTAATGCTATATATAATAAGGTGTCTTCGGGCACCTTCCTTTACTGGTATGCGGTGGTGGCATTGCTGCTGCCCAATATCTCCCTGTGCTTTACCGAAAGACTTTCTTTCTGGGCGGGCGCAGCCAATGTGCTGTTGCCTCTGGCACTGTATATGTGGTTCTTTTCTGTAGCCCGATGTCCGGGCAAGATGGTATGGTGGGCATTTCTCTTTGTCTTTTTCGCCGCTTTTCAGCTGGTATTGCTCTATCTCTTCGGAACGGGAGTGATAGCGGTGGATATGTTCCTGAATCTCGTGACCACCAATCCGGGAGAAGTGATGGAACTGCTGGACAATCTGTTGCCTGCCGTGGTAGGTGTTTTTGTGATTTATCTTCCCTTGCTCATCCTGGCTGTCATCCATATCAGGAAGAAGTATCAGATATCCGTCTCTTTCCAGCATCATATCCGCAAATGGGTCATGGAGGCTGGATCCATCGGCCTCTTCTGTCTCCTTGCCTGTTATGTAGTGGTGGATGGTTACCGGATGCGCAATCAGCTTTATCCCGTCAATATCTGCTATAACCTCTATCTGGCTTTCGAGCGCAATGCGGCGTCCGAGAATTACCAGGAGGCAAGCCGTAACTTCCGGTTTGATGCCCGGAGTGGGCACGATGCGGAAGCTCCCGAAGTGTATGTGATGGTGGTGGGAGAGACGGCACGAGCCCATAATTTCAGTCTCTATGGCTATCCTCGGAATACCAATCCGCTGCTTTCCAAAACGCCGGGTATCATGGCTTTCCCTGATGCAACCACGCAGAGCAATACCACCCACAAGAGTGTACCGATGCTTCTGTCGGCAGCTTCGGCAGAGGATTTTCCACGCCTCTTTCATGAGAAAGGCATCCTGGCAGCCTTCAGGGAAGCCGGATTTCATACCGTGTTCATCAGCAACCAGTTGCCCAACCATTCGTTTATCGATTTTCTGGGAGAGCAGGCTGATGAGCATTACTTTCTGAAGAAGGAAGAATCTGTCCAGGGCAGTCATTACGATGAGGATCTGTTGCGGAAACTGGATAAGATCTTGCCGGAGGCTGATGCTTCATCCTCAGCCCATTACCGTTATCGCAAGCTCTTCGTGGTACTTCATACCTATGGTTCCCACTTCAATTATCAGGAGCGTTATCCCCGCAGCTTTGCTTACTTCAAGCCTGATGGCAGGAGTGAGGCAATGCCGGAGAATCGGCGTGACCTGCTGAATGCCTACGATAATACCATCCGATATACCGATTATATCCTGCATGGGATTGTGGAGCGACTGCAGAAATGGGAGCTGGTTCAGACTAAGGCTAGGAATAAGCCGGATGGCATATATTGTCAGCCTACCTCGGCGATGCTCTATACCAGTGACCATGGCGAGAATATCTTTGATGACAATCGGAATCTCTTCCTCCATGCAGCACCGAAGGCATCTGGTTACGAGCTTCATGTGCCTTTTATCATCTGGACCTCGCAGGGCTTTGATAAGAAATATCCGAAGGTAGTGAAAGCGCTGGCGGATAACCATACCAAGCAGGTTCAGACGAGTCTTTCGGTATTTCATACCCTGTTGGGCATCGGTGGCATCCGGACCCGATACCGCCAGGATGAACACTCGGTGGCAAGTGAACTGTATCACCCGGGCAGGTTGCTATATCTGGATGACCATAATGAGGCAATTCCGCAGGATGAGGCTAAATATTAGCACAAATCTTTCATCTCAGGGGGGATTTTCTTCCAATATATGAAAAGAGTTTTCGTAAATGTCAATTATTTGCGAAAACTCTTTGTCGTATCTATATTTTGCTGTATCTTTGCACCCGGATTTAGATAATAATAAAAATACAGTTGTTATGGAACCAACTCGAAAAATCGAAAAGGTAGGCATGCGCAACCTCCGTATGGAGGATTATGACCAGCTCGCCAAGTCGTTTAAGCGTATTTACGCAGACTCAGATGTTTTCTGGACAAGAGAACAGATCAAGAAACTCATCACTATCTTCCCTGAGGGACAGGTGGTTATTATCGTTGATGATAAGATTGTGGGCTGTGCGCTCTCTATCATCGTCAATTATAATATGGTGAAGGGTGATCATACCTATGCTCAGGTTACGGGTAATGAAACCTTCAACACCCACGATCCTAATGGAAACATTCTTTACGGTATCGAGGTATTTATCCACCCTGATTATCGTGGTTTGCGCCTGGCTCGCCGTATGTATGAGTATCGTAAGGAACTCTGCGAGAAGCTCAACTTAAAGGCTATCATGTTTGGCGGTCGTATACCAAACTATCACAAGTATGCCGATAAGATGCGCCCTAAGGAGTATATTGAGCATGTAAGAAATCGTGAAATCTATGACCCGGTTCTTACCTTCCAGCTTTCCAATGATTTCCACGTGCGCCGCGTAATCCGCAACTATCTTCCTAGCGATGAGGAGAGCGAACACTGCGCCACCCTCTTGCAGTGGGATAACATCTATTATCAGCCACCTACGGATTCTTATGTAGACCGCAAGCCAACCGTAAGAATCGGATTGGTACAGTGGCAGATGCGCCCATACGCTTCGGTGGATGACCTCTTCGAACAGGTTGAGTTCTTCGTTGATTCTGTGAGCGATTACAAGAGCGATTTCATTCTCTTCCCTGAGTATTTCAATGCACCTTTGATGGCTCGTTTCAATGATTTGGGTGAGGCGCAGAGCATCCGAAAGATGGCGCAGTATACCGAAGAAATCCGTGACCGTTTCCGCGAGTTGGCCATCAGTTACAACATCAATATCATCACGGGTAGTATGCCTTATCTCAAGGACGATTCCCTCTATAATGTGGGCTTCCTCTGCCGCAGAGATGGTAGCGTAGACATGTACGAGAAGATTCATGTTACACCAGATGAGCAGAAGTGCTGGGGATTGAGTGGTGGTAGCCATATCCAGACCTTCGATACCGATTGCGGTAAGATTGGTATCGTCATCTGCTATGATGTGGAGTTCCCTGAGTTGTCAAGATTAATGGCTGAGGATGGCATGCAGATTCTCTTCGTTCCATTCATGACCGATACCCAGAATGCTTACTCCCGAGTAAGAGTCTGTGCACAGGCGCGTGCCATCGAAAACGAGTGCTATGTTGCCATTGCGGGTAGTGTGGGCAACTTGCCACGTGTTCATAACATGGATATCCAGTATGCCCAGAGCGCCGTGTTCACCCCTTGCGACTTTGCTTTCCCTAACGATGGCAAGCGTTCAGAGGCAACACCTAATACCGAGATGATTCTCGTATCAGATGTTGACCTGAATCTCTTGAATGAGCTTCATACCTACGGTGCTGTAAGAAATCTTCGCGACCGCCGCAAGGATCTGTATGAATTGAAACAGAAGAAGTAAGTGAGGAAGGATAATTCAACACTCAACATTCAACATTTAACATTTAAATAAAGTGTATAAGATTGACATCTCGGAGCGCACGCTCCACTTCAAGCAGCCGGCAGGCACGTCTCGTGGGGTTTATACCACGAGACACAGTTATTATCTCACCCTTACATCGGATGAATTGCCGGGAGTAGAGGGAGTGGGAGAGTGTGCTACGCTCCCAGATCTCAGTTGCGATGCCAAACCGGAATATGCCGTCACCCTTAGGCAGGTGTGCCAGATGGTAGAGCAGATGGGACGCATTCCATACGATATGATTCGTGCTTACCCTAGCATTACCTTCGGTTTGGAAACAGCCTTCGCTTCGTTCTTCGATGCAGCGAAGAAGTTTTTGGAGATTGTTCCTGCTGAAGGAGCATCTTCTTCTTCAGAAATGTTGAAGCAGAAAGGGGTTTCTGTTCCAGCCGGAATGGAGAATCTTGTCAATCTTTTCGATTCTCCTTTCGGTAGGGGAGAAGAGGGCATCACCATCAACGGATTGGTGTGGATGGGAACCTATGAGGAGATGCTGGCCCGGTTGGAGGAGAAACTCCAGACGGGTTTCCATTGCGTGAAACTGAAGATCGGTGCCATCGATTTCTTCAAGGAACTCGATCTCATCAAGCGCATCCGTGATGTGTATACCAAGGAGCAGGTTGAGTTGCGTGTAGATGCCAATGGTGGCTTTTTGCCAGAGAATGCAATGAGCCAGCTGGAGGCTTTGGCTAAATATGACATTCATTCGATAGAGCAGCCTATCAAGCAGCATCAGTGGCCTAAGATGGCCCAGCTCTGTCGTGAAACACCGCTTCCTATCGCCCTAGACGAGGAGTTGATTGGTGTGAATGTCCGGAGTATGAAGCAGGCTTTGCTCGATACCGTCCGTCCTCAGTATATCATCCTCAAGCCTTCACTTCATGGTGGCATCTATGGATGTAACGAGTGGGTAGAACTGGCTAACCAGCGCGGTATCGGTAGCTGGATTACTTCTGCTCTTGAGAGTAATATCGGTCTGAATGCTATTGCTCATTATGCAGCTAAAGTATATGGCCCTAATGTCAAGATGCCGCAAGGCTTGGGTACCGGTCAGCTCTTTACTGATAATATACCGATGCCTTTGGAGATTCGTGGTGACAAACTGTTTGTAGTAAAATGACTTTAGAAGATTTCCTTTCAGAATGGAATAACGGTAGCGACCGGGTGCTGGTGCATACCAGTGGCTCCACGGGAAAGCCCAAGCCGATGAGGGTAGAGAAGAAGCGAATGCTCAACTCAGCCCGCATCACTTGCGATTTCCTGGGATTGAAACCTGGCGACAGTGCCCTGCTCTGTATGTCGCTCGATTATATTGCAGGTAAGATGGTGGTGGTGCGGAGTATAGAGCGCCATCTCCATCTTATTTCTGTATCCCCAAGTGGGCATCCTTTGAAAGATGTAAATGAAGAGATTACCTTCGCTGCGATGGTCCCGATGCAGGTTTATAACACCCTGCAGGTTCCTGAAGAGCGGGCTCGTCTCTGCCGCATCAGGCATCTTATTATCGGTGGCGGAGCCATAGATGAGGCTCTCGAACAGAAACTGAAGGCTCTTCCCGGCAATATTGCCATCTGGAGTACCTACGGAATGACCGAAACGCTCTCGCATATTGCCCTGAGAAGAATTAACGGTACTGAGGCTAGCGAATGGTACCAGCCTTTCGATAGTGTGAAAATCAGTCAGACCGATGAAGGATGTCTGGTGATAGATGCTCCGCAAGTCTGTGCTGAGCCCCTGGTAACGAACGATATAGTGGAAATAGAATCCTATATATATAATAAGGTGGAAAAACTCCGTTTTCGCATCAAAGGCAGAAAAGACAATGTGATTTGCAGCGGAGGTATCAAGATTCAGATAGAAGAGGTTGAAACCCTGTTGAAGCCTTATCTTGAAAAACCTTTCATGATAGCCAAGAAGAAAGACGGGAAGTTTGGAGAGATTGCAGTCCTCTTAACGGAAGATGAGGAGATAGAAAAAGTAGAGGCGACTGTTCGCCGCCTCTTATCTGATCATAAATATTGGATTCCAAGGGAATTCCTTCATGTAGAGCATCTTCCGCTTACCGAAACCGGAAAGCCGAAGCGTGCTATCCTTCTTTAAAGAGATTCTCTGAAGAAAGATTCTCTAGCTGAATTATCCTTCTCTGAAGAAGTCTAGTGCTTCCTTGATCTCTTCTGTCGTAGCTGTCTGGTTGATACGGATATCGCCTATGCCACCCAGCATCGTGAAGTTGATGATGCCATTCTGGTTCTTCTTGTCATGATGCATCAGCTCGATGAGCTCATCATAGTCATCGCAGGTAATATCCAGTGTACCATAGAATTCCTTGATGAAGTTTACGGTCTGGCGCATCTTCTCAGTAGGGAATCCAGTCTTGGCAACACTCAGATAGAGTTCTGGAATAAGGCCGAATGCCACAGCGTAACCATGCAGGATAGGCTTGCGCTTCAAAGCCCAACTCTCGAATGCATGACCGAAAGTATGCCCCAGGTTCAGCGCCTTGCGGATGCCCTGCTCGTGAGGATCCTGCTCTACAATGCGCTCCTTTACCTTCACGCTGTCGCCTACCATGCGCTGCAACTGCTTCAAATCAGGCTTGTCGAGGTCAAAGCTGACCAGTTCTTCCCACATTGCTTCTGTAGAAATCAGACCGTGTTTCAGCATCTCTGCATAGCCTGAACAGATGTTTTCTGCATCGAGCGTCTTTAAGAATTCTGTATCGAGAATAACAAATTTAGAATCATTGAACACACCTACTTCGTTCTTCAGTCCGCCGAAGTTGATGCCTGTCTTTCCACCTACCGATGCATCTACCATAGCCAGCAGGGTGGTAGGGATATTGATAAAGTTGATACCTCTCTTAAAAGTGCTGGCAGCAAAGCCACCCAGGTCGGTTACCATACCGCCACCCAGATTAATCATACAGGAGTGGCGTGAAGCTCCTCCCTCCTGCAGTCCTTTCCATACCATCATCAGACTCTCGATGTCTTTATGGCTGTCGGTAGCCGGAATAGTAATGATATGGGTTTCCTTCATGCAGTAAAAATTCTGCAATATAGGCATGCATAGTTCCAATGTCGTAGTATCTGTAAGCACAAAAAGCTTGTCGTGCTCACACTCAGAAAGTGCACTTACCAGTTCGCTTTCCAGTTGGGTTGATATGATTACTCTTTGTTCCATAACATTCTAACGTATTAATTTTTGTGCAAAGATACACTAAAATGGAGATAATACAAAAAAAAAGTTGCTAATTTTGCGTTTTTTATCTCAGAATGCATTAAACCTTGGTGTATTTAACGCGTCAAAACTACCAGATTAACAAAAATGGTCATTAAAATATCATAACGGTTAAGTGAAAATAATGGTCAGGCGGAAATAACGAACAAGTGAATATAATAACAAATTAAAAATAAGAATGAAAAAATCGATTCTGACGATGCTGCTGCTATTGATGGCAATGGCATCCTTTGCTCAACAGCGACTGATATCCGGTCAGATTACCGACCGCGATACCAAGGAAGCCATTGAGCAGGTAACTGTTCAATTGCTTAAGAGCGACAGCACGTATGTGGCTGGTGCCATCAGTAATGAGAACGGACTCTTTCATGTCACCGCTCCGGCTAATGGCAAGTATCTGCTCAAGATTTCGAGCGTAGGATACAAGTCTACCGTGAAGCGTATCCAAATTTCTGATAACAAGGATCTAGTTATGGGTAAGATTGTGCTGAATGCTGAGGCTATCATGCTGAAAGGCGCAGTGGTAACAGCCATGGCTCAGAAGGTAACTCTAAAGGAGGATACTTTCGTGTACAATTCTTCTGCCTATCGCACACCGGAAGGCTCGGTAGTTGAGGAACTCGTAAAGCGTCTGCCGGGTGCAGAGGTGAGCGATGACGGTACTATCAAGATTAATGGTAAGGAGGTAAAGAAGATTCTCATAGATGGCAAGGAGTTTATGACCGGTGATACCAAGACTGCCCTGAAGAACCTGCCTACCAGCATCATCGATAAGATCAAGGCATACGATGAGAAGAGTGATCTCTCTAAGGTGACCGGTATTGATGATGGCGAGGAGCAGACCGTGCTCGACTTCGGTGTGAAGAAGGGTATGAACAGGGGGTTGATTTCCAACATCGACCTGGGTGTGGGCAACAAGAGCCGCTATAACATGCGTGGCATGGGCGGTTATTTCAATGATAACAACCGATTCATGCTCTTTGCCAATGCCAATAACACCAGCGACCGTGGTTTCGGAGGTGGTGGACCGGGTAGAGGCTTCGGAGGCGCTAACGGTTTGAATGCCAGCAAGATGATAGCCGCAAACTACAATTACGAACTGAAGGATAAATTCAAGTTCAATACTTCACTTCGTTGGAATCACGGCGATGGCGATATTTGGAGCCGTCGTTCCAGCGAGAACTTCATGGGTAGCAGCTCTTCGTTCAGCAACAGCTTGACTCAGAATTTCTCCCGCAGCAACAGCTGGAACGGCAACATCCGCTTGGAGTGGATGCCTGATTCCATGACCAATATCCTCTTCCGTCCTTCCATCTCCTGGAGTACCAGCGATGGATTGAGTGGCAGCCAGTCAGCTTCTTACAACAAGGATCCTTATACCATTACCACCAAAGACCCTCTTTCTGAGGAAGGTATTGATGAGTTGGACAAGGCTGAGGCTATGGTGAACAGTCAGTTGACTAACGGAATCACCTATTCTGATAATAACAATATTAAGGGTATGCTGCAGGTGAACCGCAAGTTGGGCAACAAGGGACGTAACATCACCTTCCGTGTGGATGCCAAATATACGGATAATGACAGCAAGAGCATCTCGCTCAACAATGCCAAGCTCTATCTCGTGCAGACAGCGGAGGGTAAGGATTCTACTTATCAGACCAACCGCTATAACCTGACTCCTTCGAAGAATTACAGTTATGCGGGCCAGTTGACCTATAGTGAACCACTCTGGAAGGCTACCTTCCTGCAGTTCAGCTATAAGTTTACTTACAGCTACTCCAAGAGCACCCGCAGCACCTACGATTTCAGCAAGTATGCTATGAATGGCGATCATGAATATCGTGGTTGGGATAGCTACCTGAATCCGTTTGCCGGTCAGCTTGGTAATTACAGAAATGATGAATTGAGCCGTTTCTCTGAGTATCGCAACTACAATCACGATATCCAGGTGATGATGCGATTCGTCCGTCAGAAGTATAACTTGAACTTCGGTGTGATGATTCAGCCACAACAGTCGAAGTATATCCAGGAATATCAGGGAGTGCATGTAGATACCGTCCGCACGGTTACCAATATCAGTCCAACCCTCGATTTCCGTTATCGCTTCTCAAAAATGAGCAACCTGCGTGTGAACTACCGTGGTACCACCTCTCAGCCAAGCATCTCTCAGTTGCTTGATATCACAGATAACAGCGACCCGCTGAACATCTCGAAGGGTAACCCTGGCTTGAAGCCATCGTTCACCCAGAACTTCCGGTTGTTCTACAACAATTTCGTGCAGAACCACAACAAGGGCGTCATGACCTTCATCAACTTCTCTACCACCAACAATAGCATCAGCAACAAGGTGACCTACGATGAGAAGACTGGTGGTAGAATCACCCGACCTGAGAATATCAATGGCAACTGGAATGTAATGGGAGCCTTTATGTTCAACTGCTCTATCGATAGTGCCGGTGTATGGAACTTGAATACCGACACCTACTTGGGTTACGACAACTACGTGAGTTATCTGAGTCTCGACAAGCAGTCTGATCCCCAGAAGAATACCACCCGCAGTACTACTTGGAGAGAGCGCCTCTCTTTCAGCTATCGCAACAACTGGCTGGAGCTTTCGCTCGATGGAACATTGAATTATAACCATGCTACAAACAAGTTGCAGCCTAACAGCAACCTCAATACCTGGCAGTTCTCTTATGGACCAAGCATGACGCTTACAGCGCCTTGGGGTACCAGTCTGAACTCAAGCCTCTCTATCAGCAGCCGCCGCGGTTATAGCGACAGTAGCATGAATACGGATGAGTTTGTATGGAATGCGCAGCTTTCTCAGGGGTTCCTGAAGGGCAAGCCTCTTACCATCATGCTGCAGTTCTACGATATTCTCCGCCAGCAGAGCACCTTCTCTCGTGCCATTTCTGCTACATCCCGTACGGATACGGAGTATAATGCCATCAACAGCTATGCGATGCTGCACGTGATTTACCGCCTGAATCTCTTCGGAGGCAAGGATGCCCGTAGGGGTGGACCTGAAGGTCCTGGTGGTCCTGGTGGTCGTCCAAACTTCAGTGGTCGTCCATTCAATGGTGGTTTTGGCGGTGGTCGTCCAGGCGGCAGAATGTTCTAGAAAAGAAAATGAAGTAAGCTTCATTTAAAACGATAGTAAGCCTCACTCCATGTTTACGTGAGGCTTATTTCAAACAGGTATGACGAGAAAAAAAATCCCCGCTCTTCGTAATGAAGAACGGGGATTGTTATTTTGTCTTATCAAGAAGTCTTGATTAGAGAGCGAACTTGTAACCCAATGTAACCTGGAATACAGAGTTCTTGCTATCAGCGCCGTCCATAACCTTTGTTACACCGATGTTGTAGCGAGCATCCAGACAAACATTCATGTACTCGTAAGAGATACCTACAGGAACTGAGAGGTCGAATGACTTGAATGCATCATCGAGGTTTTCAGTAACAGAAAAACCACCAGCCTTGGCTGTAACCTTGCTGCTTACCTTGAAACCAGGCTGAAGACCAGCCTTGAGAGCCAAACCCGGAGCTACGTAAACATTAGCGAGGATTGGAATGTTGAGATAATCGTTCTTGATAGTTGCTGAAGCTTTAACACCCTTTTCTTCTACATCGCCCTTAGCTCCCTGCATAGAGTAGAGCAAACCAGCACTAAGACCAAACATAGGAGAAACGTGATACTCCAACTCTGCACCTGCCACTACACCTGCGCGAGTCTTTGAATCATCGAGGTCAGTCATGTCTGCGATGCTCAAACCAACCTTAGGCTGAATTGTAACATCGCCTGCATTGTACTGTGCGAAAGCACCTACTGAAGACAGCACCATAGCTGCCATAACGAATAATTTTTTCATAATCTCTAATATTTTAAATTAATAGTATATAATGCTCATATAAAGTATGATTGGTTATCAGTGTGTATGCTGATTCCATCATTTTTACTAGGTGCAAAGGTATGTTTTTTCTCTATTCGCTCCAAATATTTTAAGCATTATTTTTAAATAAGCAGCAAAATATCACATATAAGTTTCTATTTCGTATATTTTTAGCAATAATTATCCCAATTTTCTTGCATCGTATCTTAAAATGTTGTATCTTTGCAAAGTAAGAAAGAAAGGAAAATAATTATGACTACACAATAAAACTCCCCCTATACTCTTTGAAGTGTAGGGGGAGTTTTATTTTATTCTTCATCTTCGTCCCAGTCTTCTTCGTCAAATCCAAACATGGCGGGATCTACGAAGGCGTCCAGGGCTCGGCGTTCCTTCTTGGTTGGGCGACCAGTGCCTCGGGCCCTGTCTACGAATCCGCTGATGCGGCTCATCTCCAGGAGCTCGTATTGCTTAGGGTCGGTTACGTTTTTATAGACACCATACAGCATCTTGGCGCCTACGCGCTGCTCTATGCAGTCGAGAACCTCGAAAGAGTAGGTGATAGGGGCTTTCTTTACGCTCACCACATCGCCACGCTTGATGATGAAGGAAGGCTTTCTCGTTACGCCTCCCACCATGACGCGGCCATTCTTACAGGCATCGGCAGCAATGCTGCGGGTCTTGTAAATGCGGGCAGCCCAGAGCCACTTGTCTATTCTTGCTGATTCTTTCATGATTTCTAATGCTTATGGAGATTAATCACTAATAATTAATCACTATAATTACTTCTTTCCTAGCTTATTGTATTGGTTCATGGTGATGTCGATACCAGCCAATACGAAGCTCTTGATAATCTCTACACCCAGGTCGATGGCTGGCTGCAGCTGCTTCATGTCTTCCTCAGTATATTTGCCCAGCACCCAGTCTATCTGGCCGCCACGTGGATAATCGTTGCCGATGCCCATGCGCAGGCGGGCATAGTTCTGACCGATAAGCTGCTGGATATGTCCCAATCCGTTATGGCCGCCGTTGCTGCCGTTTGCCTTCAGTCGGAAAGCACCCAGAGGCAGGGCTAGCTCATCGCTGATAACGAGCAGTCGGCTCTGGTCAATCTTTTCCTGATTCAGCCAATATCTTACCGCATTACCGCTGAGGTTCATGAATGTGGTAGGTTTGAGCAGGAAAATCTTTCTTCCCTTGAGCGTAGTCTCGGCTACGAAGCCATATCGCTTATCCTCAAAATGAATATTGGACGCTTTAGCAAAAGCGTCCAATACCATAA
>USSA01000067.1 GCA_900557255.1 uncultured Prevotella sp. | reverse complement strand
TGATATTGTCAACTGTTGGGGTAGGATTAGCAATACCCTGGATTGAGAAGAATGCGTGATGTGTCAGGTTGCAGATGGTTGTCTTGTTGGTTGTAGCCTGATACTTGATAACGAATTCATTGTTGTCGGTCAATGTGTAAGCTACCCAAACTGTCAACTCACCAGTGAAGCCTTCTTCACCATAAGGGCTCGTGTATTTCAACACGACAGCGTTATCACTCATGCGGGTTGCATCCCAAACTTTGGTGTGGAAACCTGTAGGTCCACCATGCAGGTGGTTGCGACCATTGTTGCATGCCAAGTGATACTCCTTGCCGTGAAGTATGAACTTGCCTTCTTTAATACGGTTGCCATAACGACCGATGAGCACACTCAAGAATGGCTCTGGTGAGTTGATGACGTCCTGTATGTTGTCATGACCCTGGATGAGGTTGGCATAGTTGCCATCCTTGTCAGGCATCATGATGGCTACGACTGCTCCACCATAGTTAGTCACTGCAACTTCGTTGCCTTGCTTGTTTCTTAACACGAAGAGATCAGTCTTCTTGCCATTCACTGTGGTCTGAAAATCTTCTCTTTTCAAACCACACTTATTTGCTGGTTCTGTATTCATAATATCTCATTTTTTTTAGTTACCTTACTTTGGTTTAAGTAATGTACTGCAAAGTAACTAAAAAAAAACGAGTATTACAAATATTTTATGAACTTTTTGATTTAAAAAATCCTAAAACGATTCTGATAGCAAATCGGCAACGACGTAACTTGATCCGCCAATAAAGATAAAATCATCTTTTTTCGCATTTGCTTTTGCTTTGTTAAATGCCTGTACGATAGTTTGATAGCATGTTCCGTTTAAGCCGTGCTTTTGTGCGTATCCGTATAATTTGTCTACAGGAATCGCTCTTTTGGTTGATGGCTGCGTCCAATAGAAAATCGTGCTTTCTTTTGGCAACTTTTCTAATAGTCCCATTACATGTTCTACATCTTTGTCGTCAACCATTCCGAAGACAATATGTTTCGTATCGGCTTTTACGGATGCAATCTGAGGTTCCAGATACTCCCATCCGGCAAGGTTATGTCCCGTATCACAGATGGTGAGAGGATGCTCGTTGAGTTTTTCCCATCTGCCACGTAAGCCTGTCAGCTCGCATACATGTTCGAAGCCGTTCTTTATGCTTTCATCTTTGATTTCTATTCCTTCTTCCTTCAGGCATTCTACGGCTGCGGATATGGTGCAGAAGTTCTTTTTCTGATAGTTGCCTTTCAGTTCGAAGTTTATGTCTGCCTCAGCAGCTTGGGCAAAATGGATAGAAGAATTCTGCTCATAGGCTTTCTTGATGAACACAGGTTGGGTCTCTTCGTTCCATTCGCCAATAACGACAGGAATCTGAGGTTTGATGATACCCGCCTTTTCGCCTGCAATCTCGCCGAGTGTATTCCCGAGGAATTGGGTGTGGTCAAAACTGATGTTCGTGATAACGGATAGGGTAGGAGTGATAATGTTGGTACTATCCAGTCTTCCTCCCAATCCAACTTCAATGACGGCAAAGTCTACCTTTTGTTCTGCAAAATACTGAAATGCCATCATGGTGGTCAGTTCAAAGAACGAAGGATGTAGCGGTTCGAAGAATTTCCGGTTGTTTTCTACAAAGTCGATTACATACTCTTCGCTTACCATCTCACCATTTACGCGAATGCGTTCTCTGAAATCTACAAGATGTGGAGATGTGAACAGGCCGACCTTATAGCCCTGGCTCTGCAGGATTGCAGCAAGGGTATGGGATGATGAACCTTTTCCGTTGGTTCCTGCAATGTGGATACATTTATATTGGTTATGAGGATGTCCAAAGTGTTCGTCCATTTTATACATCGTATCAAGCCCAGGTTTGTATGCCTTGGCTCCAATCTTTTCAAAAACCGGTGTGCTGGTGAAAAGATATTCAACAGTTTCTTGATAATTCATGTTATATGTTATACCTTATTATATATACAGATAATCCCCGAAAAGAGCGAACCGTTCTTTCGAAGATAGTTCGCCCTCTTCGGGGATTGCTCTTTACTGTTTATTTTTTAAAGAGATTCTTGAAACTTTCAAAGAGAGATTTCTTCTCTGCATTATCTGCTTTGAAATTATCACATTCCTTGAATTTCACAACAAGATCCTTTTCTTCTTTGGTCAGAGAGGTAGGGATGAAAACGGTAATATTGACGATAATATCACCACGGCCATAACCATATCCCTTAATAGCCGGCATACCTTTGCCACGCAAACGGATCTGTTTGCCTGGTTGTGTGCCTGGTTCTATTTTGATCTTCGTCTTACCATCCAAGGTAGGGACTTCTACCTCGCCACCCAAAGTGGCAGTTGCAAAGTCAAGAACAAGATTATGGTATAAGTCCTGACCAACACGCTCGAAATCATTGTTCTTTTCTACGCTTACCATTACCTGTAGATTTCCGTAGAGACCATTGTGCTTGCCTTGATTACCCTTTCCTTCAACGGTAACAACCATATCGTTGTCGACACCTGCAGGAATATTGATTTCTACGAGTTCCTCGCCCTTCACGATTCCGTCGCCCCCGCATTCCTTACATTTGTTCTTGATGATAGTTCCCTCACCGCCACACTTTGTACATGCAGCCTGAGTTTGCATCATGCCGAACATACTGCGCACCGTTTTTAAGACATAGCCGCTTCCATGACATTCCGGACATGTTTCTGGCTGGGCACCACCTTCGCAACCTGTTCCGTGACATGCAGAGCAAGTTACATCCTTGCGAATCTTGAAGCGCTTGGTAACACCTGTTGCTGCCTCTTGGAGAGTCAGTTTTACTCTTACGCGAAGGTCGCCACCCTGGTAAACCCGCTTCTGTGAGCCGCCACCGAAACCGCCGCCACCAAAGCCGCTGAAACCGCCGTGTCCGCCAAAGATATCTCCAAACATAGAGAAGATGTCGTTCATGTCCATGCTGGCACCACCGCCGAATCCGCCGAATCCACCTTGTGGGCCGTCGAAACCAAACTGGTCATACTGCTGGCGCTTCTGGGCATCGTGGAGAACTTCGTAAGCTTCGGCAGCTTCCTTGAATTTCTCTTCCGCCTCTTTGTTGCCAGGGTTGCGGTCTGGATGATACTTGATGGCTATCTTTCGATACGCCTTCTTTATTTCGTCTTCTGATGCCGACTTGTCTACGCCCAGCACCTCATAATAGTCTCTCTTAGCCATTTGCTTATTTCAAATATTGAATTTTCTTGCAGAATTCTAATGGAATGTTCTGGATTTTGAAAAATGATTCTTGATATTTCTTTCTTACTGACCTACAGCTACTTTGGCATGGCGAATCACCTTGTCGTTCATCGTATAACCTGTCTGGACGCAGTCAATGATCTTTCCCTTCTTGTCATCGCCCATTCCTGGAACCATAGCAATAGCCTCGTGGAAATCTACATCGAAATCCTTGTCGTTGGTTTCAATCTTCTTTACGCCAAGACCTTCGAGTGTCTTTACGAACTTGTTGAAAATCATCTGGACACCTTCCTTGATAGCCTTAGGGTCTTCGCTCTTGTCAGCGATGGCACGCTCAAAGTCGTCGAGAATAGGCAGAATAGCAGCTACAGTCTTCTCGCCGCCATTCAAAATCAGTTCTGCTTTCTCTTTGAGGGTACGCTTGCGGTAATTCTCAAACTCTGCAGTCTTATAGAGCAACTGTTTCTTGAGTTCCTCTACCTCTTGCTGTGCTTTTGTTAAAGGATCAATCTCTTCTGCCTTCTTGTCAGCAGCGTCTGTATTGCTGTCACCTTCTTCTGCCTTGTTGTCAGTATTCTGATTTTCCTCAGTATTTTCATTTTGAGTTGTCTGCTCATTATTTTCATTCTGAACAGTCTCCTGAACGTTTCCGTCCTCTATATTGATTTCTTTTTCTTTTGACATAGTCTTAAATTTTTTAAACATGATAATTCTTGTTATTGGTTGTTTGACAAAAAGTGTGCCAACCCGATTCTCATCGAATTGGCACTATTAAATTATAAGATAATTTGTGGTTGCTGTTTAAAACAGCAGAATAACTTTCTGTTTAGAATCCGTATATCTTAGCCTTCTGCTCCTTGATAGCTTCATCGTAGATATACTCATCATAAGACATGAGCTTGTCGATGGTGCCTGATGGAGTGAGCTCGATGATACGGTTTGCCACGGTGTTGATGAATTCGTGGTCGTGGCTAGAGAAGAGGATATTGCCCTTGAAACCTACCAGGTTGTTGTTGAATGCCTGAATACTCTCCAGGTCCAAGTGGTTGGTTGGTGTATCAAGAATCAGGCAGTTGGCATTCTGCAACTGCATGCGTGCAATCATACATCTCATCTTCTCACCTCCGGAGAGGACATTTACCTTCTTCAGTACTTCTTCGCCGCTGAAGAGCATTCTTCCGAGGTAGCCCTTCATGGCAACTTCGTTACCTGGACCATATTGGCTCAACCAGTCTACCAGGTTCTTGTCGCTCTGGAAGAATTCTGTATTATCGAGTGGGAGATAAGCTGTTGTGATAGTAATACCCCACTTGTAGTCACCTGCGTCAGCCTTTCGGTTGCCGTTGATGATTTCGAAGAGTGCGGTCATCGCCTTAGGGTTGTGAGAGAGGAATACTACCTTCTCGCCCTTTTCTATGTTGAAGTTTACATTGTCGAAGAGCACTGTTCCGTCTTCGTCGCATGCTTTCAGTCCCTCTACTTCCAGAATCTGGTTACCTGGCTCACGGTCCATCTGGAAGATGATGCCTGGGTATTTACGGCTTGAAGGACGGATTTCTTCGACGTTCAGTTTCTCCAGCATCTTCTTGCGGGATGTAGTCTGTTTACTCTTGGCAACGTTAGCTGAGAATCGGCGGATGAATTCTTCCAACTGCTTCTTCTTCTCTTCAGCCTTCATCTTCTGGTTCTGAGCCTGGCGGAGAGCCAACTGAGAACTCTCGTACCAGAAAGAGTAGTTACCTGCAAACATCGTAATCTTACCGAAGTCGATATCTACGGTCTGGGTACTTACAGCATCGAGGAAGTGACGGTCGTGAGATACTACGAGTACGGTCTGCTCAATGTTGCTGAGATAGTCTTCCAACCACTCAACTGTGTCGAGGTCGAGGTCGTTGGTAGGCTCATCGAGAAGAAGGTTGTCTGGGTTGCCGAAGAGTGCCTTCGCCAGCATCACGCGCACTTTCTCTGTGTTTGAAAGTTCACCTACGAGTTTGTCGTGGCGGTCTTCCTTTACGCCGAGGTTCTGCAGAAGTTGTGCGGCATTGCTTTCAGCCTCCCAACCATTCATTTCTGCAAACTTGAGCTCCAGATCAGCAGCGAGGTTACCATCTTCTTCTGTCATCTCTGGCTTAGCATAGAGGCGCTCGCGCTCCTTCATGTTTTCCCATAATGGCTGATGGCCCATCAAAACGGTATCCATCACGCGGAAATCGTCATATTTGAAGTGGTCCTGTTCCAAGACAGAAAGTCGCTCGCCTGGTCCCATTTCTACTGTACCCTTGTTTGGTTCAAGGTCGCCGCTGATAGCGCGGAGAAAAGTAGATTTTCCGGCACCGTTAGCACCGATGATACCATAAATATTACCATGAGTGAACTTGAGGTTTACATCCTTGTAAAGCACTCTCTTTCCGAATTGGATCGCAAGATTTTGTACTGTAATCATTCCTTTTTATTATTCTGTACTTTTATTTTTGTTTTTTTTCTACTATTAATGCCTTGAAAGAATCGAGTTGTTAGTCTAGACTTTTCAAGAAACGCTCACCCTGCGGAGTACGAAGCCAAATGGCAAACCCCAGTGCAGGTACCAATATAATGGAAAATATAATTGTTAAACCTTCTCCCATAATTTTATTTTTTTATCAATACCTTATTAGCAATATATGCAAAAAGCCAAGTAAGGAATAAACCAATAATTATACTGGTAATATTGAAGATTTTTAATTCGCCATCAGCATATATCGTGACGGCATTACCTGCAACCATGACCAAGAAACATGTCTTGGCAAGGTCGTAGAAAAACTTTCCGAGACATTCTCGGGCAGTTTTGTTTCTTTCTTTATCTTCTCTTTGCGTCATTGCAATTTCTGTTATTCAGCTGCAAAATTACAAAAAAATATTTGAAACACAATGATTTATTGGCAAAAGTTACTTTTTTTTAGTTAAAAACATGGTGGCTTTTTGTTATTTTGCAGAAAAGTCTTACTTTTGTAGGCTGAAGTGGAGAAAATGCAGCATTGATTCTGTGTTTTTCATGTTAAGAAAATGATATTGATAACAATATGAGACAACAAAATAGAAAAGGAAATTTTAATAAGCATACCAATAATGCTTATGGCTACGGAAACCCCAATGAATATGAGCATTACAAGGTAGAAAAACCTGCTCCGTTGCTGGAATGGCTGATGGAGAATGTGAAGGGACCTAGCAAGACTAAGGTGAAGCAGACTCTGCAGGGTAGGGGAATCAAGGTAAATGGCAAAACCATTACCCAGTTTGATTATGCTCTGAAGCCGGGGATGAAGGTGAGTGTGAGCAAGACAAAGAAGAATCAGGAGGTATTTAAAAGCAGATACCTTAAGATTGTTTATGAAGACAGATATCTGATTGTTGTCGAGAAAAACATCGGTATCTTGAGTATGGCAGCCGGTCATTCTACTTTGAATGTGAAAACGGTGCTTGATGATTATTTTCATAAGACTCGCCAGAACTGCCAGGCGCATGTAGTGCACCGACTTGACCGTGATACTTCGGGCTTGATGATTTATGCCAAGGATAAGCAGACGGAGTTGGCTTTGGAGGATGATTGGCATCATAATGTGTACGACCGCAGATATGTGGCTCTGGTTTCCGGAGAGATGGAAGAAGATGAAGGTACCGTTGCCAACTGGCTGAAAGATAACAAAGCTTATATTACTTACAGTAGTGATACGGATAATGGCGGCAAGTATGCTGTTACCCATTTCCATACATTAGAGCGTACCACCGCTCATTCTCTGGTGGAGTTCAAACTTGAAACGGGCCGTAAGAATCAGATTCGTGTTCATACAGCTGATATGGGGCATCCGGTGTGTGGTGATATTAAGTATGGTAATGGTGATGATCCATGCCAGCGCTTGTGTCTGCATGCCTATGTGTTGTGTTTCTATCATCCTGTTACGCATCAGCCTATGGAATTTGAAACTCCGATACCGGCTGAATTCCGCAGGGCATTAAAGAATGATCGTTAATTGGGTGATGAATACTGATTGGTAGTTTATACTATATAATAATGTGATATGAATGATTTTGGATATTATGCGCTGGTATTGGTGGTCCTTGTTGTAGGACTGTTTGTCTTAAAGAAGGTGGCTACCTGCATGATTAAAGCAATGGTAGCTGTTGTTATGGTAGCCGTGCTGGCAGTTCTTTACTGGCTCTTCTGTTGACAGTAGAGTTGTGTGATGATGGCGGGATAAGATTTTAGGTATTTTTGATTGGTAAATTGGTTGCGGTTGTCTGGGTGTAAACTTTGGATGGCTGCAACTTTTTTATAGTGATATTTAAAGAGATATAAAGTAATATTTAAAGTTGATATGAAATGGTAGGGAGAAATACAAAACAAAAAAGAGCATTTCTGTTAAAAATGCTCTTTTTGTACACCCTTAGGGATTCGAACCCTAGACCCACTGATTAAGAGTCAGTTGCTCTACCAACTGAGCTAAGGGTGCAACTATTTGTTGGTGACTCCGCAAGGATTCAAACCTTGAACCTCTTGATCCGTAGTCAAGTGCTCTATTCAGTTGAGCTACGGAGCCAATTCTTATCTTTTGTACACCCTTAGGGATTCGAACCCTAGACCCACTGATTAAGAGTCAGTTGCTCTACCAACTGAGCTAAGGGTGCAACATTTAAAAGCCTCATTTCTGAATTGCGAGTGCAAAGGTACTACTATTTTTTGATTCCACCAAATTTTTTCGCAACTTTTTTCGAAAAAATCAATTTTTCTTCATCTTGAAGGTTCCTAACGTATGTCTATACCCCTTCTTGTTGATGCTTACCACGCGGTATGTACCCTCCTTTAAGTTTCTAACATCTAGTGTGTTATCTTTTGTATGGAGGTACAGAATATCGCATCCTTGCAGGGTTTCGACCATCAGAACGTCAAAAATGAGATTTTTGGTGGTTTCTGCTAGATATACCTTCTTTCCGTCACATTCGAGTAATTTCGCAGCTCCTGTGCTTTTGGCAAAAAGTGGATTCTCTTCCTCTTTTTCTTGGGTTGGCTGGCTTTCTATGCCATATCCGTCCATTGAAGTTACGGCAACGAACAGATGTTTTGCATCAGGATTTTCTATTTTGAACGAATTTCCTATGATTCGTGCGGCAACCAGATTGCGTGCATCGGTGATGTCAACCGGATATTTCTTGCTCGCGTATACATTATTATATATATAAGGGGTTGCGATTTTAGTGCCATCCGTATAGTTTGAAGGATTGCTCCAGGAAACTGATACCTTGTTATCGGTGGTGATTACCGATAATTGCTGTGGCTGTTCCGGTTGGCTCTTGCTTGCCCAAGTCATCGGCGGAACCAATGATGGGTATGGATTGAAACGTTGGGTAAAATCGAGGATACCCTGTTTGTTGTCCAGTAGAAACTTGTTTCTGAAGAATGCATATCCCATTCCGAGGTTTCGGATGTGATACATTTCTGCCGTCACGTCATTGATGTTCCACTTTCCTTCTTTCGGATCGAGAAAGTAGATGCCCAGTCCTGGAACCACAATCTTGCCATGGCTCTGCTCCTGCCAGTCGATGGCAAACGGATAGAAGTGTTCGTTCTTGAAATACATCATAGGGAAGAGCTCGTCCATCAGACCGCTCTTGAGCCAGCCCTGTGCATCCTGGCAGACTTTCGTGTATGCATTCCAGCCAAAGCTCCGATATCTGCTCAGGTCATCAGACTTTCCTACAGGTGAGCAGCTCATTTTTACCCAAGGTTTTTCAGCCTTCACTGCATCGTGAATCTTTTTTACGATGTTGGTGATATACCGGCGTCCCTGTTCCCGGCTCACTTTGATGTTCCAGGTTTCAGGGTAACGGATGTAGTCGAGGTGAATACCGTCTACATTATATTTATGTGTAATTTCCCTACAGATGTTTGCCAGATAATCACCTGTCCGACTGTTTTCCGGATCCATGTATCCGTCAGCTCCAATCTTCTTGATGAGTTTCGGCATCTTCTGTCTGAGGGTTTTGCAGCCGAGTGCGTTCCATTTTCCTACAGGGATGGTTACCACCCAGGCATGCAGTTCCATACCGCGCTTATGGCATTCGTCGATGGCAAACTGCAGGGCATCATAGCCCGGACTTCTGCCCGGAAATCCTGACAGACATCCATCCCAAGGTTCGTATGCCGACGGATAAATCATGGTACCTCTCACGCGGGTCTGTATCAGTACGGTATTGATTTTAGTCTGCTGTAACCGGTCCAGTATATCCGTCAGTTCCTTTTTCTGCTTTTCGGCAGAATAAGAAGACTGGGCATAAGAGTGTGGCCAGTCGATACCTCCTATGGTTGTCAGCCATACAGCTCTTACTTCATGTTTCGGCACCTGGTTATTGAACACGATACTCTGGGCTTTTGCGGTCAAAACAGAGCATAAAACGATAAAAAATATCTTAAATCTCTTCATAATCTTACAATTTGGCGACAAAGATACCAATATTTTTTTTTATTTCAAATAAAAATATTACTTTTGCGGTTGAAATATTAAAATAAAGTGCATTTTGCACCGAAAAGAGAGAAATTTTTAAGCAATAAAAGAAAAATGGTCAGTTTCGTTATTAGTTTGGTCGCCCTTGTATTGGGTTACCTTCTTTATGGAAAGTTTGTGGCGCATGTGTTCGGTCCTGATGACCGTCCTACGCCTGCAGTGACCAAAGCCGATGGGGTCGACTTTATGGTACTGCCTAGTTGGAAAATCTTCATGATTCAGTTCCTCAACATTGCAGGAACGGGTCCTATCTTCGGTGCTATTATGGGTGCCTGGTACGGACCGGTGGCTTATCTGTGGATTATCTTCGGGTGTATCTTCGCAGGAGCCATGCATGATTACATGAGCGGTATGCTCAGTATCCGTAATGGTGGAGCAGGTTTGCCGGAATTGGTAGGTAAGTATTTGGGTGGACGCACCAAGAAAGTGATGTTGGTCTTTTCGGTACTTTTGCTGATGATGGTGGGAGCTGTGTTTGTATACAGTCCGGCTATCATTATGAGTGGCATTTGTAATACGGATGCATTCTGGGGCAGCCAGATGTTTTGGATTGTGGTGATTTTCGTTTATTACGTCATTGCTACATTACTGCCTATCGATAAGATTATCGGTAAGATTTATCCGCTCTTTGCCTTCTCGCTTCTCTTTATGGCGGGTGCTCTGATGATAGGTCTCTTTGTGAAGTGGCCTTCATTGCCTGAACTCTGGAGCAATTTGCAGAGTTGCAATCTCAATGAGAATCCGGCTTGGTTGGGAACGGAGTCTTTTGTACAGAAGAGTCCGATTTTCCCTTGCCTCTTTATCACGATAGCCTGTGGCGCCATCAGTGGTTTCCATGCTACGCAGAGTCCGCTCATGGCCCGATGCATGAAGAATGAGAAGATGGGTCGCCCTATTTTCTATGGAGCCATGATTACAGAAGGTGTCGTTGCCTTGATATGGGCTACGGTTTCCATGTATTTCTTCTACTATGGTGGATGGCGTGAATGCGTAAGTCCTGAGGCCGCTCAGCAGTTTATCGCTCAGTTTGATGGCGGCAAGTCGCTTATCCAGAACTTCGATGCGCCTACCGTTGTGAAAATTGTATGTTCCAGCTGGTTGGGTGTGGCTGGTGGAATCCTGGCTCTGCTGGGTGTTGTTGCAGCGCCTATTACCAGTGGCGATACGGCTTTGAGAAGTGCCCGTCTGATTATCGCCGAGTTTATCGGTTTGGAGCAGCGCTCTATGCGCAAGCGTCTTTATATCTGCGTCCCGTTGTTTGCTCTTACGGTGGGCATTCTGGTTTGGCAGATGGAGAATCCTGATGGTTTCAATATCATCTGGCAGTATTTCGGCTGGGCTAACCAGACGCTTTCTGTGTTCACTCTCTGGACATTGACGGTTTATCTGGTACAGCAGAAGAAGCCTTTTGTGATGACGCTGGTTCCTGCCTTGTTTATGACCGTGATATGTTCAACCTTCCTGCTCATTTCGCCAACAGCTTTGGCTTTGGGTGAGAGCCTGGCTTATACGGGCAGTGTCATCATTCTGGTGATAGCCTTGGTTTGGTTCCTGGGTTGGTATCGCAGTTATCAGAAGAAACAATAGATTTATATATAAGTATTAATCAATATACGTAAATTTATATGATACGAATGAAAAAATTAGCTATTGCAGCATTGGCACTTGTCGTTTCGACAGCTGCCCATGCTCAGTTTGAAAGTGGAAAACAGTATATAGGTGCGTCGATGACGGGCTTAAACTTGAGTTATAATGGCTCTCAGGACCTCAATCTTGGTATTCAGGCTAAGGCTGGATACTTCGTAGAAGACGATTGGATGCTGTTGGGGCAGGTAGAATATAATCATTCTGGTCTTGAAGGTGTGAAGGATTATTTCTCTGTCGGTGCCCAGGCTCGTTATTATATCGAGCAGAATGGTCTGTATCTGGGTGGCGGCGTAAAGTTGGCTCATTCCGGAGGTTATAATGATTTCATGCCAGGGGTAGAGGTAGGTTATGCTTTCTTCCTCGGCAAGTCGGTTACCCTCGAGCCAGCTGTCTACTACGATCAGAGTTTCAAGAAGCATGTAGATTATTCTACCGTAGGTTTGAAACTGGGTATTGGTATTTATCTCTAAACTGCTAAGATGCAACAACAGTTTTCTTCGACTTTGTTGGAAAAGGCAGTGGCGGAGTTTTCTAAATTGCCAGGTATAGGGCGCAAAACAGCTTTGCGCCTTGTACTTTTTATGCTCAAGCGTAAGAGTGAGGATGTGGAACTCTTTGCTGATACCATTTCCAGGATGCGGCGTGAAGTGAAATACTGCAGGGTTTGTCATAATATCAGCGATACTGATGTCTGTCCGATCTGTTCTGATTCCCGGCGCGATGTTTCTACTATCTGTGTCGTCGAGAATGTGCAGGATGTACTGGCGATAGAAAACACGCAGCAGTTTCACGGGCTCTATCATGTCTTGGGCGGCATCATTTCGCCGATGGATGGTATCGGTCCTTCGGATATAGAGATAGAATCGCTGGTTCAGCGTGTGGCTGACGGTGGGGTGAAGGAGGTGATTTTTGCTCTCAGCAGTACGATGGAGGGTGATACTACCAACTTCTATATCTCCCGTAAGCTTGCTGATTATCCGGTCAAACTCTCTGTTATCGCCCGTGGTATCTCGGTGGGTGATGAATTGGAGTATACGGATGAGGTGACTCTCGGAAGGAGTATTCTGAACAGAACTCCATTTGGACAATAACAAAAGACAACAAAAATGAAAATCAAACAAGTACAACGAATATTGATGACCAATTTCCTCTTTGTCCTGTTGGTAGGATTCCTGCTGGTCTTGCTCTATGAGACAGAAATTCTGGAACCTACTAATCTGGCGGGGGATGTCACGTTGGTCTATGTGATTACCGTAGCGATGGAGTTTCTTACCATTGCCGTTATTCCTTTGGCGCTCAAACTCTTCAGTTTCAAGGCTATTCACCGTCAGTTGGTAACCCGTAAGGGAGATGCACTTCTTCCTCTGGGCACTGCCCGTTTGAATATGCTCTGCTTGCCAATGCTGATCAATACGTTTATGTATTATCAGACGATGGCGCCTGCTTTTGGATATATGGCTATCATCCTTTTTCTCTGTCTCTTCTTTGTCTATCCTTCTGTCGGAAGATGTGAGGACGAAACAACAGAGGCGGAAGGTTAAACTCTCAGTATCTAATATTTGATATTCGATATGAAACTCAGTGTTGTCATAGTAAGCTATAATGTGAAGTACTATCTTGCCCAGTGTCTTCTTTCGGTAGAGAAAGCTATCGGCGTGTTGGAGTGTGGGCAGCAGGGTGATGCAAGTGGCGATACGGCAGAGATTATCGTGGTTGATAATCATTCTCAGGATGGAACGGTGGAATATCTCGAACAGTGTTTCCCGGCTTCCCGATATCCTAATCTCCATGTTGTAGCCTGTACGCATAATAACGGATTTGCCCGTGCCAACAATCTTGCTATCCGCAAGAGCGAGAGTGATCTGGTTCTTTTGCTGAATCCGGATACCATTATCGGTGAGCATGTTCTCAAGGATGCTGTCAGTTTTATGCGTTCTCATCCTGATGCCGGTGCTCTGGGTGTAAGGATGTTGGGAGCCAATGGCAAACCAGCTCCTGAGAGTAGGAGAGGATTGCCTTCTCCGATGGTGGCTTTCTATAAGATGATGGGGTTGTGCAGCCGGTTTCCTCAGCATCGCAGTTTCGGTCATTATTACATGGGTTATCTTCCATGGGATAAGCCGGCAAAGATAGAGGTTGTGAGCGGTGCTTTCTGTATGATTCGTCGTGAAGCCTTGCTGAAGGTGGGGTTGCTGGATGAGGATTTCTTCATGTATGGCGAGGATATTGATCTTTCTTACCGTATCTTGAAGGGTGGTTATCAGAACTATTATCTGCCTGTAGATATCCTGCATTACAAAGGTGAAAGTACTCAGAAGTCGAGCTTCCGCTATGTTCATGTGTTTTACGAGGCGATGCTTATCTTCTTCCGTAAACATTATTCGGGTATGTCGCATCTCTTGAGTATTCCTATCAAATTTGCCATCTATGCCCGTGCCTCTGTAGCCTTTACGCAGATGATGACTGCGAGAATCAGAAAGAGTCTGGGATTCTTTTCTCCTTCTCATGTCGACCTGTCAAACCAGGTATTGTTTGATGCTGACGAGATGAGCTATGAAGAGATGCTGCATCAGCTTGCGCAGCGGTCTGACGAGAATATCAAACTGGCTACCTATACGAAGGATATCGGTAAGGTGATTACGGATAGGGAGGTGATGGATAAGGATGAATTTGGTTATTTATAAGGATAGATTTATTTCTATATTATAAGGTACGCGCGTACATTATTAATAAGTGTAGTTTATGAAAGAACCGAATATTCGATTACGTGCTTTAGAGTTGGAAGATCTAGATTTTCTCTACCATATAGAGAATGATGATCGGCTTTGGGAACTGGGTGTTTCCAATGTTCCATATTCGCGCCGGGTGCTGCTCGACTATATAACCAGTGCTTCGGCAGATATTTATGTAGACAATCAGGTGCGCCTGATAGTAGAGAATGAGCAGAATGAGCAGGTGGGCATCCTGGATCTTACAGATTTTGATCCCCGTCATCATCGTGCCGAACTCGGAATTGTCATCAAAAAGGAGTTCCAGGGGCAGGGTTACGCGAAGGCTTCTGTGTCACGCTTGTTGCAATATGCTCGGAATATACTTCATCTTCAGCAGATTTATGCTATTGTAGGTATCAGAAACCAAAAAGCGGCTAAAATGCTGCAATCTGTTGGATTTGAGGGAAATAATGTCCTGAAACAATGGCTTTGTAGCCCAGTTGGATATGAGGATGCAATGTTTTTTCAATATTTTCTGTAAAAAAGTTACATAAAAATTTGGTAGAACCAAAAAAAAGTAGTACCTTTGCACTCGCAAATGAAAAATGAGCGCTAAGCCATTCAAATTGATTTCATGATTGGTGCGTTAGTTCAGTTGGTTAGAATGCCTGCCTGTCACGCAGGAGGTCACGAGTTCGAGTCTCGTACGCACCGC
>USSA01000066.1 GCA_900557255.1 uncultured Prevotella sp. | reverse complement strand
ACGAGTTGACCAAGGAGTTCAACCAGTTCTATCACGACTACAGCATCCTGAATGCCGAGAGCGAGGCTGAGAAGATTACCCGTCTGGTTCTTGCAGCCAACGTGGCTAAGATTCTGAAGAATGGTATGTCTCTGCTCGGCATCGAGGTTCCAGAAAGAATGTAATATATACATAAGATATAATAACCTACAATTTAAAAATAAAAAAATATTGACTATTTGACATAATGAGCATGGCCCTGGAGCTCGACTCCAAGGTGCATGCTCATTTCAGTTTTAGCCAATCCTTTTTGTTTTCCAACCCCAAAAAGAAAAAAGATGAATAAAATGCCCGTAAATCCTCCTTCATGGAGAAACGATACCGTTTTGCCTCTACCCAACGAAGTTATAGCCAACGCCTGGGCTGTGGATGCCGCCTGTTCCGGCAATCCCGGTCCAATGGAATACCAATGCATCGACCTTCAGACCGGTGCCCAGGTTTTCCACTATGGTCCTATCCACGGCACCAACAACATCGGCGAGTTTCTCGCCATCGTCCACGCCCTCGCCCTGATGCAGCAGAAGGGCATTACCGACAAGATAATTTATAGCGACAGCGTGAATGCCCAGCTCTGGGTAAGCAAGAAACAATGCAAGACCAAACTGGAGCGCACTCCCCAGACCGAACAGCTCTACCAGGTCATCGCCCGAGCCGAGAACTGGCTCCGCACCCACCCCATCAATATACCTATTATAAAATGGGAAACGAAGAAATGGGGCGAGATTCCAGCCGATTTCGGAAGAAAGGGATAAAAAGGACATTTTTATGTGCCTTTCCCGAAATAATGCCCGCAAAAGCTTGCAATTTCAGATATTTTGTTTAATTTTGCAGCTATTACCGTATTAAATATACATAATCGTAAGAATGGAAATAGAAAAAGAAACAATATTATTAATGTCGAAAGGAGACAAGAAAGCATACGAAACGATGTTCCGCAGGTTCTATCCTAAGGTACACCGTTTTGTAGCCATGCTCTTGAAAAACGAAGATGATGCTGATGACGTCAGCCAGCTCATCTTCTTAAAGGTATGGAACAAACGCGAGAAGTTTGCCGATATCCAGAACTTCGATTCCTACCTCTTTATTTTGGCAAAATATACTGTCATCAACTATATTTCCTCCAAGCACATCATCCCAATAGATATTGACAGTCTGCCAGACAGATATGCCAACGAATCTTCGCCACATGACGATGTGGTGGCAAAGGATACCCAGCTGCTCATCGACATGGTGGTAGAAAGCATGCCGCAACAACGCCAGATGATTTATCGCATGAGCCGCGAACAGCATCTCAAGAACGAAGAGATAGCCCAGCGCCTGGGTATTCAGAAGAAAACGGTAGAAAATCATCTTAACCTAGCTCTTAAAGAAATTAAAAAAGCCTTATATTTGATGATTTTGTTACCTTGTCATTGGGTGTAACACCATTGAAACATGTCTTAAAAGTAAATGAAGTTTTTATTATGGCAACAAAGATAAGGGATATCATAGATTATTATAGTGGGCACAATGTGCCGGATGAAATAAAAGAAAGGGTATTAGATAGGATTTCCAATACACAAGACGATAAAGAGGCGAACGAAGCATTTAGAGAATTATGGGACAAGGCTGATTCAGCCTATATGGAAGAAGAAGAAATTTCTGCTGCATACAACCGCCTCTTCGAAACAGAAGAAACAAGAGAAATAGAAAAGAAAAAATCGCTTCGAATCTTCAACTTTGCCAAACTGGCTGCCGTCTTCGTACCGCTGCTGATGCTGATTGTATTCGGCAAGCTCTACGTCCAGATGAACAACCAACTCAAGGATATAAAACTGGCAACCATGCTCCAGGAGCATACCATCAACGAAGAGAGCAAAGTCATCGCCTTGGCAGACGGAACGAAAGTAAGACTCTGCCAGAGTTCCGTACTCCTCTATCCTTCCTCTTTCAAGGGAGCAGAAGAACGCAAGGTTTTCCTGTCGGGAGAGGCATTCTTCGACATCAGGCATGATGATGCCCAGCCGTTCCACGTCAGCACTCCTCATTTCGAGATTACCGACTTGGGCACCTCTTTCACGGTTTCATCTTATTCAAATACAGATGAAGTATCTGCCACGCTCAAAACCGGCAAGATAGAACTCCGCATCATAGGTCAGGAAGACAAGGTTTACAGCATGAAGCCTAACGACCAGTTAGTATATAATGTAAAGACCAAGGCAGTAAACCTCCGCAAGGTTTCGGCCGAAGAAGATGGTACAAGCTGGCGCAACAAGGAGATTGACCTGAACGATGTAACGCTGGCAGAAGCAGGTAAGATTCTGGGTAATGCATACGGAGTGAAATTCACCTTCCGTTCAAAGAATCACCAGAACACGAAGGTTACAGTTCATTTCAACCGTGGCGAAACCCTATCGGGAGCCATGTTTGTTCTGAAGAACCTGGTTCCTGATCTGAAATATGAAGTGAAGAAAGATGAAGTAATCATCAGATAGGCATATATTATAATAGGTAAAGAAAAGGCGCATTATGTAAAAATGATGCGCCTTTTTTCATAAAAGAGTATCTCTGCGGGGGATATGGAAACAGAAATAATAACTTAAACAGGAAATATCATGATAAAAAATTTGATTTTTGATTTTGGAAATGTGCTCGTAGATTACGAATACTTTGAAACGCTTGACCAGATATTCAAGACCCACGAACAGGCTGAAGAATTCTATCATCTCCTGATAGACGGCAAATGGAATGAGAATATGGATCGCGGAAATTCTTTCGAAGAAACCTTCTGCAAGATGCAGCAGATCATGCCGCAATATAAGGAAGAAATAGCAACCGTAGCCCAGCGCTTTAACGATTTTGTAAGGGGCGAAAAAGAAGGTATGCGCACCTTGCTGACCCAGTTGAAGGCAGAAGGTTACCACCTTTACGGACTTTCCAACTGGTGCACCAAGGTTCATGAAACGATGGCCCAATATCCCATCTTCCAACTTCTGGAAGGACAGGTGATTTCGTCAGAAGAGAAAATCATCAAACCCGATAGGGCGATTTATGAAAGAATCTGCCAGAAATACAATCTGAAACCGGAAGAATGCCTTTTTGCTGACGACAGAATAGAGAATGTAGAAGCCGCCCAGCGTTTCGGAATGCAGACCATCTGCTTTGAGGATGCTGCGCAGTACGAGCGGGAATTGAGAAAAATCGTTATAAATAGTTAATAACCTTCCCAAAAGTTTCCATATATAGATTCTTTTGCTTATATTTGCACATGTTTTAAATATAAGACAGATAATGAAAGAAAGATTTAAAGTTCTGTTTTCAAAAGACGCTGACGACTTTTTGGAAAGTCTTTCACAAAAAGCAAAGGATAAGATATTGTCAAATATCCGAAAGGCTAAATATGTCTTAAATCCTAAACTCTTTAAAAAACTGGAAGGAACTGATATATGGGAATTCCGTACAAAATATGATGGAATCCAATATCGTTTGCTTGCTTTTTGGGACACTTCAACTAATTCATTAGTCGTAGCTACCCATGGGTTTATCAAGAAAGTGCAAAAAACGCCAAAGCAACAGATAAAGCGAGCAGAGGAAATCAGAGCATTATATTTTAAAATGAAAAGAAAGTGACTATGGAAGAAATGAAATTTTATAGTGAAGAAGAAATGCTAGATAAGCATGTTGGAAAGATTGGAACTCCTCATCGTGATCAATTTGAGGATGAAATCAACACATTCTTAATTGGTGAAGCTATTAAGGAGGCTCGTAAAAACAAAAAACTTACGCAAGAACAGTTAGGCAATCTTATCGGAGTAAAGAAGGGACAGATATCTAAGATTGAGAATGGCAAGAACCTTACACTCAATACTATTTCCCGAGTACTTCATGCTATGGGATTACAGGCTCATCTAAATATTCCGACAGTAGGACAATATGCAATTTAGATCCTACATTTAAGATACTCATTCGAAAGAAGACAAGGGCAGAAACTCCCAGTTCAGGAAATCATACTGAACTGGGAGTTTCTGCCCTTTACCTTGCTTTTCTTTCGGCAACCATTAGTTCTGGATATGTGATGCTTTGCAAGAAAAAAGTCAATCATATATTATAGGTGAGAAAATAAAAAAGAAAAACACAATTGTTTGCGAACACAAGATATTTTTTACAGAAAAACTTCATCTTAACAGTTTTGTAATTGGGTGTAACTCTCTTTCCCGTTGTCTTCAAGACGTAACAAGCAAATTATTATTAACTTAAAAAGATAAAGTATGAATCTTAAAAGAATCTCTGCGCCATGCTTCTGTTTGCTCCTAGCAGGTCAGATGACCCTTTCGGCTCAGAATGTCAGCTTCAGCTCAAAAAAGGTAACGCTTAAGTCAGCTTTTGAGAAGATTGAAAAGGAATCTAAGTACAAGATTGCCTACAACTCCTCACAGCTGGATGCTAACCGTTCGGTTACATTAACCAAGAAAAGTGATGATGTCTTTGGTATGTTGAACCAATTGCTCAAAGGTACCAATTTTACCTATGAGATGGAAGGCAACTACATCGTCATCAAGCCTCAGCAAAAAGCTAAATCTCAGGCTCATGGCAAGAAAATCAAGGTACGTGGTGTAGTGAAAGACGAAACTGGCGAGCCAGTTATCGGCGCTACCGTCATGGAGAAGGGCACCACCACCAACGGTGTTGTAACCGATATTGACGGCAACTATACCATCGAGATTCCTGCAGACGGAATGTTGGCAGTATCATACATTGGCTGCAAGGACCAGGACATCAAGGTAAATGGTCGCGAAGTAATCAATGTTAACCTGGCAGATGATAATAAGGTCTTGGAAGAAGTTGTAGTTGTAGGTTATGGCGTGCAGAAGAAGCGCGACGTATCTACCGCTGTGTCTTCTGTCAAGGCAGAGGCTCTTGCCAACAATCCTTCTACCGACTTCCGTCAGGCTTTGGCTGGTAAGATGCCTGGTGTACAGGTAACTGTACCTAGCGGAGACCCAGAGGGTAGCGTAAGCATTCGCGTTCGTGGTGTAAGTACCGTCAACGCCGGCAGCGACCCTCTCTATGTAGTAGATGGTATTCCTATGGAGCGCGGTTTTGCCAATCTGAACACCAACGATATTGAGTCTGTTGAAGTTTTGAAAGATGCTTCTGCAGCAGCTATCTATGGTAGCCGTGGTTCTAATGGTGTAGTTCTCGTTACAACCAAGAAGGGTACCTCCGACAAACTCTCTGTTTCTTACGATGGTTACGTAGGTGTGCAGAACGTATCAAAGAAACTCGATATGATGAACGCTTACGAATATGCAGAATTCGTAAAGGATGCACGTAACAACGCATATCTTTCTAAGGTTCCTGGTGCATCTGCAAGTGACCCTAACAGCGTACGCCCTAAAGGTTACATGCAGATCGCAACCGATTTGTTCCCATATCTGGAGGGTGTTAAGGGCTTGACAGATACAGACTGGCAGGATGCTATCTTCCGCACAGCGATGACTACCGGACACAACATTTCACTTTCAGGTAAGTCTAACAGCATCAACTATTTCGTATCAGGCAACTATATGAAAAAGGAAGGTACCATTATCGGTTCTGACTTCGAGAAGTTTGGTGGCCGTTTGAACCTTTCTGGTCAGCACAAGCGTCTGAAGTTCGGCGTAAACTTCGCTCCTTCTTATTCGGTTTCGAATTCAGTAGATGCATCAGGTGCAGGTGGTATCGTTCAGTCTGCTTTGATGATGCCTCCAACCTTCCCTGTATACAACGCAGACGGTTCCTATAATTTCCAGGGTAATGGATATTGGCGAATTGGTACAGACTATGAGCACAACGAGGTGATGAACCCTGTTGCGATGGCTCGCCTGCAGTCTAATGTTACCGACCGCATGTCTATTACCGGTAAGGCTTATGCTGAATTGGAACTGATGAAGGGACTTTCCTATAAGTTGTCTTTGGGTGGTGACTATTATGGTGCTCATAATGATAAATATCGCCAGTCTGGTCTGCCTTTGAAGGGAAAGGATTACTATGATTCTCCTTCAAACCCAACAGGTTACAGTTCATCCAGTTTCTTCTTCAACTGGTTGGTAGAAAACCAGTTAACTTACACAACAACTATCAACAAGAAGCACAATATTACAGCCATTCTTGTACAGTCTGCTCAGAAAGAAACCAAGAAGACCGACAACGTAACAGCAACCGATTACCCTAATGATTACATCCAGACCGTAAATGGCGGTACTGTAACCATGGGTGGTTCTGACAAGACACAATGGTCTATTGCTTCATACTTGGCTCGTGTTCAGTACAACTACGAAGGACGCTACATGCTTTCTGCAGCCATCCGTACTGATGGATCTTCACGTTTCGGTAAGAACAACCGTTGGGGTTACTTCCCATCAGCCTCAGCAGCTTGGCGTATCAGCGATGAGCAGTTCTTCAAGAATGTGAAGAAATTGTCTTTCATCAACGACATGAAGATTCGTGCCAGCTATGGTGTGACAGGTAACTTCCAGATTGGCGACTACGACCATTTGGCTACCATGTCTATTGACAACTATATTCTTGGTAATGGTTTGGCTTATGGCTACAAGCCTGATAACATCAAGCGCGACGACCTGAGCTGGGAGAAGAACCAAATGATCAACGCCGGTATCGACCTTCAGATGTTTGACGGCTACATTGGATTCTCTGTAGACTATTACAATACCAACACCTCAAACATGTTGCTTTATGTACCAGTACCTCTGTTGACAGGTTACAGCACCTCACTTCAGAATCTGGGTAAGGTAAACAACCGCGGTTGGGAATTAGCTTTGACATCACAGCATACATTTGCTAATGGCTTCGGCTATTCATTTAATGCCAACTATGCCAAGAACACCAATGAGGTGAAAGAGTTAGGTCCTGGTAATGCGCCTATCATTTCTTCGGGTAGTGTAGGTCATGCTTATTATATTACAGAGGTAGGAAAGCCTATCGGTAACTATTACCTCCTGGTACAGGACGGCATCTTTGCTACAGAAGAAGACTTGAAAAAGTATCCTCACTTCGACAATACTGAAGTAGGTGACTTCCGCTTCGTTGATGTTGACGGAGACGGCAAGTTGGATTTGGATAAAGACCGTACAATCTGCGGCAACTACATGCCTAAGTTCACATACGGCTTCGGCGGTAAGCTCTGGTATGCAGGTTTCGATATGGACTTCAACTTCCAGGGTGTATATGGCAACAAGATTCTGAACTTGAACAAGCGCTACCTCGACAATATGGAGGGTAACACCAATGGTACCAAGATTGCTCTCGACCGTTGGAAGAGTCCAGAGAATCCAGGCAGCGGTTCGGTAAATAAGGCTAACCGTAAGCAGACAGGTTACAACAGCCGTACTTCTACCTGGCACTTGGAGAGCGGTTCATACCTCCGTCTCCAGAACTTGTCATTAGGTTATACTTTGCCACGTGCACTTACTCAGAAGTTCAAGGTTGAGAAGATGAGAGTTTATGTTTCAGGACAGAACCTCTTCACTATTACCAACTACAGCGGTTACAACCCAGAGGTAAATGCCCGTCCTTCCAAGAACCTGACTCCAGGTGAGGACTATGGTACTTATCCTTTGGCAAGAACATATATGTTTGGTTTAAATCTCACATTATAAAGAATATAGCAACATGAAAAAGATATTAGTATTAGCATCATTGGCAACTCTGCTCATGACCTCTTGCGGAGACAGCTTCTTCGATTTGGAGCCAGCAAGCAGCGTAACCATTGACAAAGTATATAAGACTGCGAGCGATTATAATGTAGCAGTTATCGGCTGCTACGCAAAATTGCAGTCACAGGTGAATTTCTATACAGAATGCTGCGAGTATCGTAGTGACAACCTTTCTTTGGGCGCCCCTACAGCAGGTACCCAGGACCGTTACGATATCGACCATTTCACAGAGAAACCATCTAATGGAATCCTCAGTTCTTACTGGGCGAACTTCAACAACAACATTTATCGTTGCAATCTATTGCTCGACCAGATTGATGGTGCAAACTTTGCAGAAAACCTGAAGAAGCAGTACAAGGGCGAAGCGATGTTTATCAGAGCTTTGAACTACTTCAACATGTACCGTATTTGGGGTGGCGTTCCTGCTACCAAGCATGTAGTAAGTGCTGCGGAGGCTCTGAAAGTTGCGAGATATTCTGATGAGCAGATGTTCGATTTGATTGCCGGAGATTTGAAGGAGATTGTTGACAACAACTATCTTCCAGAAACTTACTCTTCTGCAGATATGGGTAGAGCTACCTCTGGTGCTGCCAAGGCTTTGCTCGGTAAGGTATATCTTACTTTCCACAAATGGACTGAGGCTAAAGACATTCTTTCTCAGTTAATCGGAAAATATCAGTTGGTAAGCCCTATCGCCCAAGTCTTCAATGTGGATAACAAGAATAATAATGAGATCATCTTCGCCGTACATTTCAACAAGGAAATAGAGGGAGAGGGACATAGTTACTGGTACAATCTCACCAATGCATCTGATGATACCAACCAGACAAGTTCTCTGCTCAACACATTCCCTACAGGTGATGCTCGCAAAGACCTCATTACATACGTACAGGTTGAGAAAACCGTTCGTTTGATGAACAAATTCTATGATACAAAGAGCCCTACCTTCAAGACAGTAGGTAATGATCAGATTCTTCTTCGCTACGCAGACGTTCTTCTGATGTATGCAGAAGCGCTCAACGAGATTCAGTATGATGCATCTGAGGGTTCACTTGCCCTGAAGTATCTCAACGCCGTAAGACAGAGAGCTGGCATTTCTAATCTGACTGCAAAACAGTTGCCTACACAGGAGAAGTTCCGCAAGGGCATCTTGGTTGAACGTCAGAGAGAATTCCCTTATGAGGGTCAGCGCTGGTTCGACTTGGTAAGAATGGGATTTGCAAAGAGCGTTATGGCAGAGAATGGTGTTGAAATCAAGGATTATCAATTACTCTTCCCTATTCCTCAGCAGGAGATTGAAAAGGTAGGCAACAAGTCTATCCTCTGGCAGAACCCTGGATATGACAACAATTAATAAACGGTTAAGACATGAAAAAGATTATATATTTGCTGTCTTTAGTGACAGTTTTTATTCTCGGTTCTTGTAGCGATGATCTTCCAAAAGCAAGTTGGGACATTTGCCAGGTAGGTAGTTTGAACGCTACGGCACAAGATGAGAAGGTATTGTTGGAATGGGCTCCTATGCAGGGAGCCAACCCAACAGGTTATTTGGTCAATTGGACACCGGAAGTTGCTACATACGAAGGTGGTTCTGTTGAGCTGGATGCAAAGACTACCTCATATACTATAACAGGTTTGGTTAACAAGGTTACTTATACCATCACCATCCAGGCCATCTATGGCAACCAGCGTTCTATGATTTCTACTACAAAGGCAAGACCTGTTTCTGATACAGAGCCTTTCAAGGTTTGGTCTACAGATATGCCTAACGGTGGTATGGTGAAGACTGCAAATGCAGTATTCTCTTTAGACGGAAATACATTCTACTTGCCTTCTGCAGGTGCTACGGGTGATGTTACTGCTTTTGATGCGATGACTGGTACTGTGAAATGGACCGCTTCCATCCCTAAGACTACTTATGGTGGTGGTGTAGCAGTAGGCAAAGACGGTACTTTGTATCAGGGTGCTCGCAACGCAACCTTGTATGCTATCAATAGCGATGGAACACAGAAGTGGACATACGCTACAGGAGCTGCCAACAAGAATCTGGACTGTTTCCCTGCTGTAACTGCTGACGGACAGACTGTTTATATCCTTGATGGCGACAACGTTCTCCATTCTATTAATACTGCTACTGGTGCAAAGAACTGGTCAGTTAAACTGGCTGGTACAAAGAACAAGGCTGGAGCTGTAGCTATTGACAAGACAGGCAATATCTATGTAGGAACACGTACTACTATTTATGGTTTCAAGGCCGATGGTACTCAGCTTTGGAAGGTAGCCGGTAAGGTAACCGAAATCGGTTCTTTCGCTTTGGATGGCGAAACTCTTTATGCTGCCCAGATTGGTGGCGCAGGTTTGCTGGCTTTGAACACAGCAGATGGTTCTACCAAGTGGAGCGTTGAAGCTGCGGGTGATATCTATGCTCCTATTGTTGACAAGAGCGGCAATATCTACTTCACAGATAAGGGTGGCAAGGCTCTTTGCTCAGTTGATAAGGCAGGACAGTTGAAGTGGAAGTTCACTATTGATGCAGCTCCTACTTATTGCTTCCCTGTTCTCGACGATAAGGGAACTGTTTATTTCGGTAGCGGCACCGGTCGCATCTATGCAGTAAACAGCACAAATGGTGAAGAACTTTGGCACATGGACTCAGAAGGTACAGATAATAATGCCAAGATTATGTCTGGTATGACTATCGGCGAGAGCCAGATGCTCTATGTTTCTTATATCGGCGGTAATGTTGCTGCTATCAAGATCTTTGCCGGCCCAGAGAAATCTACATGGAGCTGCAGAGGTGGTAATATTCATGGTACAAACCAATATTAATATTTGAATCAGTATGAAAAAGATATATTTATTCATCGCATTATTCGCTTGCGCCCTCTGCTCTTGTGGAAGTGACGAAGATGGAATGACTTATGCGCAGCCTGTCGAAATAGGTGAAACTACCGACATGAAGACTGCAAAAGAGGTGGCTGAAGCTTTGTGGGCTACTACTCCATTACAACAGCAACCTCTCAATGCGGAAAGAACTGAAGTTCTAAAGAAGATACAGAAGATGGCAGACGACTGCACTTCTGATTTCTTTGAAAGCTATATTGCTTCTTTGGACCAGTCTGCTGAAATGAGAGAAAAGTACGACCCTATGCTGGCGTTCTACCGTTTGTCTCTGGATCATGTAATTAATGCCATCAAGACGACTACCGTTGAGAATGGTACTACATGCATCTGGCAGCTCTACAATATGGGTTACATCGTAAAGACTCCTACCACTTGCTTTGGTATTGACATCAACCATCGCTGGGCAGAGAAACTGGAGCCTTATCTGGATTTCCTCTGTGTTACTCACAAACACCAGGATCACTACAACACAGCTCTCATCAATGCGATGCTGAATGCAGGAAAGCCTGTTTATTCTAACTGGATAAAGGGTGGCTATACTTCTAAGGAAAATACTGATTACCAGTTTAATAACATCAAGATTCATGTGTCTATTACAGACCATAACAACTCTGGTTTATCAAACTTCGTTTCTGTATTTACTTTTGAATGTGGCGATGATAGTGGCAACTTCACAATGCTCCATACTGGCGACTCTAACTTCAAGGCTGCTCAGTATACCAACATTCTGCCACACGTTAATGTTTTGATTCCTCGCTACGCACCTAATGCGCTTACCGAGAACAACATTATCGGTACTGGTGCCGGTCAGACAAAGCCTGACTATGTATTGCTCTCACACATCCTGGAACTTTCTCACGAAAGCGAGGAAGAGTCTAGATGGAGTTTGAATTCAGCCTTAGAAAGAGCCAGCAAGCTTAACTGCGAGAACTCATTTGTTCCTTTCTGGGGAGAAAAGTTAGTTTGGAAAGACGGTAAATTGAATTAAAATGAAGAAGATTTATATTTTATCTTTGTTGTGCATGCTCACTTCGGTGAGCTTTGCACAAAGCAATCTGAAAGAGATTCTTAAGAATTTCAACAAGCCAGCAAAAGAAAATGTTATGGTAGTTTCTCATCGCGGTGACTGGCGTAATGCTCCTGAAAATTCTATTCAGGCATTCCAGAACTGTATCGACATGGGAGTTGATATGGTTGAGTTGGACCTGAAGAAGACAAAGGATGGCGTTCTGGTCCTGATGCACGACAAGAAGATTGACCGAACCATGAATGGTAAGGGGTTCCCAGAGAATTATACTCTTGATTCTTTGAAGATGCTCCGCCTGAAGAATGGTGTAGGCTGCAAGACCCGCCATCAGATTCCAACTTTCCGTGAGGTAATGGAACTCTGCAAGGGCAAAATCATGGTGAATGTTGACAAGGGCTACGACTACTTCGACGATGCCATGAAGGTTTTGAAGGAGACCGGTACAGTTGACCAATGCATCATCAAGGCTGAACTTCCATATGAGACAGTTAAGGCTGAACACGGCGATGTTCTCGACAAGATGATTTTCATGCCTGTAGTTAACCTCGGTAAGCCTGGTGCAGAAGAGGTAATCGACGGTTACATCAAGAACATGAAGCCAAAGGCTTACGAGTTGGTCTTCAAGACTGATGATGCCAACACTCGCCGCCTGATTAAGAAAGTACGTGATAGTGGAGCAAGAGTTTTCATCAACACGCTTTGGCCAGAGCTTTGCGGTGGACATGATGATGATCGCGCCGTAGAACTCAAACAGCCAGAAGAGAGCTGGGGATGGATTGTCGGTCAAGGCGCTAAACTGATTCAGACTGACCGTCCTGCTTTGCTTCTTGATTACTTGAGAGCCAAGAAACTTCATAAGTAACATACAAATAGGTTTCGCATATATGTTCAAAAGGTTAACAAGTTTAGGTTTGTTGTGCGTGCTTGCTATTGCAAGTTATGCACAGCACCTAAATGAAATTCTCTCAGAATTATCTGCTCCTGCCAAGCAATCAGTCTTGGTGGTTTCGCATCGTGGCGATTGGCGTAATGCTCCAGAAAACTCACTTCAGGCATTTCAGAACTGCATAGACATGGGAGTAGACATGGTTGAACTGGACTTGAAGAAAACCAAGGATGGAGAACTTATCCTGATGCACGACAATACGCTGAACCGCACAACCAATGGTACAGGAAAACCGGAAGACTATACGCTGGCTGAACTGAAAGAACTCAGGTTGAAGAACGGCGCAGGCTGCCTTACCCGTCATAAGATTCCTACACTTAGAGAAACCATGTTGCTCTGTAAGGGAAAAATTCTGGTGAATGTTGACAAGGGCTACGAATACTTTGAAGATGTTCAAAAGATTCTTGAAGAAACCGGTACGGCTAACCAATGTGTTGTCAAGGAAAAGATACCTTATCAAACGATTAAGGAACAGCATGGCGATATTCTAGACAAAGTAATTTTCATGCCTAAGGCAGACTTATGCAAGCCAGAGGCAGAAAGCATTATCGACAGTTACTTGCAGAATGAGAAACCTCTAGCGTTTGAAGTTAGATTTTTTCAAGTAAACGATAAGGTATTTGAACTGATTAAAAAGCTAAACGACAACGGCATCAAAGTATTTGTCAACGCCTTATGGCCTGCACAAAATGCTGAGCACGACGATGATAGGGCTGTTGAACTGAAACAACCTGATGAAAGTTGGGGATGGCTTATCCAACAGGGATTCAAACTGATTCAGACCGATCGCCCTGCCCTGCTTCTCGATTATTTGAGAGCAAAGAAACTTCATAAATAACAACTAAGGATTATATGTTTAAGAAAATAATAGACTTCTATAAGGTTTCGGAACCGATTCCGGCTAAAGCCTCAACACCTGAGGAAAACGAAAGAAAACTGAAACGTCTGCAATGGGCTACTTTCCTTTCTGCTACCATAGGATATGGTACATATTATGTGTGCCGACTCAGCCTGAACGTAATCAAAAAACCGATTGTAGATAATGGCGTATTCTCTGAAACTGAGCTCGGTATCATCGGCTCTGTCTTGTTCTTCACTTACGCTATCGGTAAGTTTACCAACGGTTTCCTTGCTGACCGAAGCAACATCAAGCGATTGATGTCTACCGGTCTGCTCGTTACAGCCTTGGTGAATCTGGCTTTGGGCTTTACCAATTCCTTCATCCTCTTCGCAGTTTTGTGGGGATTGAGCGGATGGTTCCAGTCGATGGGAGCTGCCTCTTGCGTGGTAGGCCTCTCCCGCTGGTTTAACGATAAGAACCGAGGAACGTTCTACGGATTCTGGAGTGCGAGCCATAATATAGGTGAGGCGATGACCTTCATCTTTGTGGCTTCCATCGTGAGCGCCTTCGGATGGCAATATGGTTTTATCGGAGCTGCGATAGTAGGTTTGGCGGGCGTAGTCCTGCTCCTTACTTTCTTCCACGATACGCCTGCCAGCAAAGGTGTTACCCTGCCGGGTATCAAGGTAGAGGAAAAGAAGCAGGATACGGAATCTTACAACAAGGCACAGAGTGCGGTTTTGAAGAATCCACTCATCTGGATTCTGGCCTTGAGTAGTGCTTTCATGTATATCAGCCGCTATGCTGTTAACAGCTGGGGTATCTTCTATCTTGAGAACGAGAAGGGATATACTACGATTGATGCCAGCTTCATCATCTCTATCAACTCTATCCTGGGTATTGTGGGAACCGTATCATCCGGTCTGGTATCGGATAAGATTTTCAAGGGCAACCGTTATTTGCCAGCCGTTATCTTCGGCTTGCTGAATGCGTTGGCGCTCTGTCTGTTCCTGCTGATTCCGGGCCATCATCTCTGGGTTGATGCTACGGCGATGGTATTGTTCGGTTTGAGCATCGGCGTGTTGCTTTGCTTCCTCGGTGGTTTGATGGCGGTAGATATTGCGCCTAAGAATGCATCGGGTGCTGCTCTTGGCGTTGTCGGCGTAGCGAGTTATGTAGGTGCCGGCATCCAGGACATCATGAGCGGTCTGCTCATTGAGGGCAACAAGCATCTGGTAAATGGCGTAGAAACTTACGACTTTACCTACATCAATTATTTCTGGATTGGTGCAGCCCTGATGTCTGTCTTGATGACTTGCATCGTCTGGAAGGCGAAACCAAAGACTGTTTAAGAAATAAACGAAGCTATCATCAAAATACTCTTCACTCTTCACCTTTCGGCCGGAAGCCCCTGTGTTTATCGGCATTCCGAGGGGTGAAGAGTTGTTTTTATCTCTTCACCCACTCTTCACCACTCTTCACCTTCAG
>USSA01000065.1 GCA_900557255.1 uncultured Prevotella sp. | reverse complement strand
TTGAAATCGAAGGGAGCCAGACCTGGGGTACAGTCGCCGAGTGAAACCAATGCCAGTTTCTCTTCTGTGCCTGGCACAGCCTTCGGCATGATGCGATAGGTACCATCGGTGAGCTGTTCGATGCGCCAAAGCTGGGCATCTTCACCCGTAAATTCAGGTTTGGCGATGACATCATGCTGAGCGGTTGCGGTAAGATAGCGAGTAGTGCCCTCTATGCAGATCTTATAATAAGGGCCACCCAGATAACCACCCTTTCCGGCAGGCATGATACTCCACTTCTGATGAGGACGGAACATGTAATCGTTCATTCTTACCTTTACTTCTCCCTTAGGCCATTCTGCCTCTACCTCCTTCAAGGTCTGAGGTTCGATATTCTTCAGAGGCTTGGTCGGCTTGATCCAGAAAGGTTCGATATCACGTTGCATTCTCACGAAATCTACGGCAATCTCCAGGGCATAGCCTCTTCGTTCCGATTCTATCTCGTAGGTTCCGGCATGAAATTCATCACCAGCCACAGGCCAGTCGTTCTTCCACAACAAAGGACGGATAGCCAACACGCTTCGTCCTCCCTGTCTGAAATCAGACTCATAGTGGAACGACATCTTTTCTACACCTTCTTCCTCAATATAGCGTCCGAAGTGACCGGGACCCGTCTTCAGATTATTGGCAGCAATCACCATCTTTCCACCGCCCTGCAACATCTCTCTGCCCACATTATCTACGTATGGACCGGTTATCTTTCGCGAACGTCCCACCACGATATTATAGGTAGAATTAGGACCATCGCAACAGGTGCCATGAGTGCCGAGAAGATAATACCAGCCGTTGCGGTAAATCAAATCAGTAGCTTCGCAGTCGATGGCGATATTGACGGGTTCGTTGCCTTCCATCCGCTTACCCGTCTTCGGATCAAGTTCTACCAGACGGATAAATCCGAAATAGGTACCATAACTGAGCCAGAGTCTGCCGGTAGTAGGGTCGAGCAACAAGCCCGCATCAATGGCATCACAGTCTTCATCATCTAAGGATGAGGCAACCACCACCGGTTCAGTATATTTAAAATCAGGCGATTTCGGATTGAGACTTTTGTTCCACATCGTCAGGACATCACCGCGATGACTGCCTCCCAATCCACCACCCGTAGCACTGTAGGCTACAAGATAACGGTCGCCAATCTTCAACACATCAGGAGCCGCTCCTCTTCCGGGACGAACAGCACCACCCTGCCAGGTCCAGCCATCCTCCGACCAGATTCCGCCTTCACCCGTTCCAAAGGTATAATACTTTCCATCACACAGGGCAATGGTTGAAGGATCATGAATGAAAGGTTCGCCCACCTGGGCTTCTGCCTCGTAAGCAGAGGAAGACAACAAGGCAACCAAAGCAGCGGCATAAAGTTTCTGCTGAGCAGCAACCGGGCTAAAATATCTGAAAAATATATTGTTCTGTTTCATAACTTTCTTTATTGATTGCACTACTTCACGTGAATAGACAGGTTTCTGACAGGCTTGCCCTGTCCGTCGATGAATCGGACACAGAAGTCGCTCATACCAGGTCCATTGATGACCGCACCACGAAGGATATTCCTACCTTTCTTCAAGGTAAGCTTCTTAGAAACCACATCATCGCGAACCATTCTTCGGTCGCCTTCGAGCATCACCGCCTCCTCACCATTGAGCCACCACATGGAAGCACCATTCGAGCCAACAGACAAGCGGACGTCTTTCATCTCCTCAGGGCAATCGATAATGGTAACCGCCCAGAACAAGACACCATACTTGGGTTTCTTAAACGAAGTAGCGAAACGGAAGAGTTTCACATTAAACAATTTACTGTCCAGCGCATGCCATTTCAGTTTTTCCTTGCCCACCTTCACGACGGCTCCATCCTTAGGAACTGTTTCCATCTGTTTAGGGAAATACTGCGTATGGAATATCTCCTTCAGATAAGAATCAGTAAAAACGACATTGCTCTTGACCGGCATAGAGATGGGCTCCAAGAGCAACCATCTCTGAATAAAGCCAGCCGCATTAGGCATGACAGCCTGCTTGCCGACTGGTCCGAAATAAGGATTGATGTCTTCAGGTAAATTCCTATTTTGGGCATCCGCAGAGGAATGTCCAAAAAGGAATACACATAAACAAAACAATCTAACTATTTTATTGAAAATGTTGTACATAGACTATTCATTATTATTGAGGTTCGATAATCTGATAACGGCCACTCAGATGCATGAAGGCGAAGAGACGCAACAGTCCGTCGTAGTAGCCATCGAAGAAGCCTTCTTTATCTGGCACATGCTTGGCATTCCAGAAATGACTGACGAATTCCCTGCCCTTCACATGATTGCTGACCAATGAAGCCGCAGCCGAAGTGGCAACAAAACCGATAGAATGGCGGAGTGCCTTAGGAGCCGTACCTGCCGGCAGAATATCTTCTACCATCGTTCCATCTACATTGTACTGGTCCAGGAAAGTATCTATACCCTGACTATACAGGAAATTCTGCAACGTATTGGCATATTTCTGCTGCCACTCCTTATCCTTGCAAGCCCAGGAATAATCGAGCGCTATGTTCATTGGAACACGCCATGAGTCATAACGGAAAGCATCACCCAACAACTGACCGGTCTTCATCAGACTGCCATCATAGTTGCAATAGTCCGGGTTCAAGCCCGTCTTCTCATTGATGCACTTATGCAGAAACTCACGGCTTTTCTCAGCACACTCCTTCCAGAACAGAGAACGTCCATCGTTAGCCCATTTAGCCCAAACCTCGTAAAAGGCAGGGAGATGGTAAGAAGGGTCGGTAAACTTCCCGCCCCAATGATCGGGCGTAAAGGTAATGAGCTGATGTTCGAGATTGATAAGCGGAGCCGTACGGTCCATTCCCACCTTCTGCATGCTGCAATCCAGAATATTCTGCGCTTCCTTCAGATAGTTGATGCCCGTATCATTGCCCCATCGGTTGGATGCAAAGATGAGCGAAGTTACGAAATAGAGTTCACCATCCGATGCGGCTCCCTGCGCATTTCTCGTTCCATCAGTCTTGCAGCTCCATGCGAAATAGCCCTTATAAGGTCCTTCCTGATGCTGCATGTATTTCTTGCTCCATCGCCAGAGGCGGTCGAAGATGTCCTTCTTGTCAAACTGCACGGCAGCCATCATTCCATACGACATGCCTTCGGTTCTCACATCATTGTTCTTTATATCGCTGACATATCCCATGGAATCGCCCACCTCGAAATAAACCTTGTTCTTACCGTAGAATACATCATTGAACACTTCGTTCACCTTCCTGTCTATATCAGCCTGCTTATAGCCCATCTCGGCAAAGAGATTACGATACTGGTGAGTTTCGAAAGCTCCCTTTTCCCAAGGCAACGCATCGAAGCCCAGCCAGTCTACCTCTACATCGGCTCCACTCTGCAAGGATACATGGAGAGCATGAACGCCCAAAGGAGCATGGAGCACCTGGGCACGGATATTCTTCCAGCCAGCCGACTTTGGAATCTTCACCTTAGCGATGATATTGCCCTTCTTGCCATCGGCTCTGACTACGAGCACACCGCCCTTTGAAGACTTGGCACGAACGGTGATTTCTTCCACCTTCTCATTACCGAAATCCACCTTATTATATATAAGGGCTGTATTCGATTTAGAAAAGAGAGTCTTCCAACCGGCGAAACAGTTGTTCTTATCCAGATATTCAATACCAATACCCTTGCCTTGCAACGTAGAATAGCGGTCAATCTGAATACGCGAACGAGCGTTCGTCAATCCCACACCTCTTAGCGTAGGTATCACCTTCTGTATCGTTCCGTCGGGATTGAAGTTCAGAGAGTCGATTCGCACCGAGCGGTTCTTGTCGAACTTAGGCGAATAATCATTATGATGATAGAAGAGATACCACTGTCCCTGATATTCTACGATGCTATGATGATTGGTCCAGCACTTCGTAGGCGACTCATCCATGATGATGCCCTTGAATGTGAAAGGTCCCATCGGATGGTCAGCCATGGCATAAGCCAGCGTTTCGGTTCCATTCTTTTCACGTACCCAAGGGAAGGTGAAATAATACTTGCCGTTACGCTCGAAAGCAAACGGTCCTTCCTTGAATCCCTCAGGCAACCCCTCTACAGGCTTAGGTTCCGAGGCAAGTTCCGTCATGTTTGGTTTCAGCTTAGCCATGTGCAAACCTGCTCCAGCCCAGTAGATATAAGCCTGTCCGTCCTTATCTATCAGCACACAAGGATCTATGCCGTGCACACCCTCTATGGGTTTCCACATCGGCATAAACGGTCCTTCGGGCTGGTCAGCAACCGCCACACCTATTCCGAATCCCTTCTCCTCCCCTTTCGGAGCGGCAGGGAAATAGAAGTAATATTTCCCATCTTTCTCCACACAATCAGGAGCCCACATCGTATAGCTTCCATCCTGTACCCAAGGTACTTTATCCTGCGAAACGATGACTCCATGATCCTGCCACTCCGTAAGATTAGTGGAAGAGAAAACGTGATAATCAGGCATACAAAACCAAGTCTTCAGTTTCTCGATAGGACTCGGAATATCATGAGAAGGATAAAGATATACCTTCCCGTTGAATACGCGAGCCGTTGGGTCTGCCGTAAACTGGCTATTGATGATTGGATTCTGCGCCAAGGCTGTGTCATAAGACAATACAGCCAAAGCAATGCATCTCATTATTTTCCGAACATTCATTCTTTTATATTAAAATTATTAGTTGATGCTGCAAAATTACATATTTTCCTTCATATACACTTTGTCTCATGTTGCAAAAACTTTATCTTGTTTTTCCGTACCCTTATTGGAAGGGGCAAATTAAATCTATAAATACCCAACCGTCATTTTGTATGGCGAATATATTGTATTTGCCCATCATCTTTTTTAATCACGATAATGGCTGTACCACCTGTCATATTTGGTGGCAACGAACCTTCTATTTGCCAGAATCTATTATTTATCAAAGAAATTTTCAAGGGAAGTTCTGAATTGATTTGCTTTTCCCCATAAATATTTGACAAGACATTTTTAGCAATGATACCAGCCAACCGATAATTGGATATAACACCATTTTTATGATTGTAGACTCCATACGGATCAGCATTATTATCATAACTAATACCAGAAAGTCTTTCCCTATAATTATCAGGAATTAGCGAATCAGTATAATATCCTACAAAACTGTATTCTATACATTTCTTTGATTTTTTGTTTTCAGACGAATACTTGACAAACAAAAAATTACAAAAGCAACCTGCTATAAAGAACAAACAAGCCACAAAAAACTTTATTATTTTTTCCATCTCTACCAATTATTATATAGTCCATACAAATCTGCATTGTATTACTTCTCACAATAATTCAAACTCACCCATTCACTTTTGAGGGTACAATATTACTTTTTTACCTCTTTTTTTAGAAGGATACATATATTGGTAATTTTTTGGAATACCATATAATTTTATATCAGGAGACACTAAATCTTCTGATTCTATGTAATTATAAAATCCAGAATATTGTCTTAACAGATATATGACTCGCGGATTTACAGAAATACTATCATGATGAACATTTACAACATCAAACCAGCGATTAATATAATATTTAGCATTGCCAATTTTTACGCTAAAACGCACATCAAATTCTTCTATCTTTTTATCATTTGTCTTTTTAAAACCATTATAAATACTATCAAACTCATTTTTAGGTATATAAGACATATCAACTTTATAATGTTGAAAATCTGAATCAAATTTTTTGGGTTCGACAGAAAAAGGAGTCTCCACCCCATCATAAAGGTAAGAAACCATAATGTCCTTTTTAAAAGAACAAGATGTCAACATAAATATGCAAAAAAATAATTTCTTCATACGCTTTTTTATTTTATACTAAAAGAGTTCTTCGTTGGAAAATTTTTCCCCTTATGATTTTTACGAATTCCCTCTTTATTTTTTCTTGCTGTTAAACTTTCATATCCGGTAACAACTCGTTTTTCTTCTTTATTATCATATTGATAATCCTTAGTTTGTTCCCTTTCTTTATGATTTTTGTGATTTAGCACATCATCAACGTAATGAGCAAATTCATGTTCCAAAATTGTTGCAGCAGATTGTTTATCTCCATTACTTAAAAGAAGTCCTTGACGAGATTGCCAAACTACATATTTATCTTTGCGACCATTATTTTGATAATAGCTCTCATTTTCTTTTAAATCTAAAGCATTAAACAGATTAAAATCAACCTGAGATTTTGCAGCTTCAAGCATTGCCTTACCACCACCATTATTTATATTGTAAAAATATGCCTGAATAAAGTCCCTTACAAATTGATTCTGCGGTAATTCTTTCGTTTCTTGTCCTGTAAAAACGAAAGATTGATCATTTCCGATTTTGTCTTTATACCACACAATAATTCTATTACCATCATCATCAATAGAATTAATCGGATTATTTCCACTATACAAATAAGTATTAAGAGGGTAATATTTGTCATACAAAGGCTCCATCCTATCCCAAGCCAATCTTGCCGCATCATACATTCTAGCCCCATGGTCATACCAATCCAAGCCGTACATATGGTCGAACTCCTTGCCGATGTACTTGTTTCTTTGCAACTCGCCTTTGTATGACAAGTCGCCATATACTCCACCGAATGGATAGTAATGATTCACTTGTTCTATCGTACCATTCTCATTCACCACCATCCTTACACTGCCGAGATGATCCTTCTCGTAATAATGGAAACTTGGATTCTGATTGTTATCGAATGAACAATAGCCACCATCAAAGAGATACTTAGATAGCTTTCCATCTTCGAGCACGAAGTTGCCAATGTAATCAGTCGTATTTCCCACGACTGACTCATGAGTGGTTCGCAGTTTATTGCCAGCTGCATCATAGACATACTTCGTCTTGAAGCCATTATTGAAGGTGATACACTTCAAGTTGCCAAGGACATCATACTCTATATTGCTGATACCCTTGTTCAAGTCCTTGACCAATGCGCCATTTGCATCATAGAAATACTCCACGTCCGCATTTGCTCCATCCTTGAATACTACAAGTATTATAAATCTTTTCATAAGACGATAAACTATATTATTTTTCTATTAATGTATCTCGTTTAATTTTAGGCATTACAAGCGTATCGGGTTGATAATTAACCCAAACACTATCTCGATGTCTTTTATACATCCTTGCTCTTTTGGTATAATTAATAAATGGAATTTTATTTATAAACATCGTATCACTAGCATTTTCAGAATTAACAATTGGTACAGAATCCCGAACAGCATAACAAATCGAGATAGTATCTTTGCTTTTCATATGTTTATCAAACATATATACATTCTCACTAGCTGCAACTTTATACATATATCCACTGGAAATAGAAAATCCAAAAAGAGATTGTATCAAATCCTCATAAAAAGGACCTACCCAATATGAACCTTTAATGCGATTATACTATATTGGTACATCTTTAGAATTTACAATCAAATAAGAATTCTTACCCATTGGATATCTTTCCAAGTCTTTAACTATAAAAGAAACCATATGTCGTTCTCTTCTCTCCTGTGTACAAGAAAACATACAAAATAACAGCATAAATACAATTAAATTTTTCATTATTCTAATGATTCATGTTTTCATACGTAAATTCCTGTAAAGAAGAAAAAAGGGAGTGCTTTTTTTCAAAACACCCCCTAATTGTCAAACAATCTATAGTTCTTTAAACTAAAAACACTATATTAACAAAACAACTTCATGATTACCAACCAGGATTCTGCTTCAGATTAGGGTTCTTATCCAACACGGTCTGTGGATAAGGGAAGAACTCATGCTTGCCCTCCTTGAAACCTACCTTGAAATTAGTCTCAGGAGTGTTGGTCGTATAGAAACGGCTGTTTGCTTCTGATCCATGTTCCCAAGTTACATCCTGGTCGTCTGCCTTTGGAGCTCTGAAAACCTTATCAAACAAATGTGGCACGACTGTACCAGCCTTAGTCAAACGCTCTTTGGCCTTTGGATCATCCCATCGCATGATATCGAACCAACGACAGCCTTCAAGCCAAAGTTCATATGACTTTTCTTTCTTCAACACATCCATATCAACAGTTTCACTGACTGTCTTTGAACCGGCGCGCTCCTGAATCATATTGATATATCTCTTAGCTTCAGCCTGATCGCCTGTCTGAAGACAAGCCTCTGCATAATTGAGCAAAACCTCAGCGTAACGCATGACAAGATAATTATTCAAGCGAATGTTATCACCATATTTCTTGCCTTGAGTATCAGAAGCTCTCATTATTTGCTTGAACGCCAACCAGGTAGAGTTGCCGTAGAGTCCCTGAACAGGGTCATTGATGCCAATCTTGTCACTGGTTTTCTTCTGCTCGTCAGTCATTTTATCGATTTCATCCTTGCCGTAAGGCATATGATAAACCGCATCATCAATATGCTTTAAAGTAGCCTTCAAGCGATAAGAGTGATCACCATCATTTTTATAGAACTCGTCACCAAACCACTGAGGCACGCCAAGGCCACCCCAGCCATCAACGCCGCCACAATAAACCTTGTTAGGAGAAACAACAAAGTGATCAGCACGCCAATCCCAATAGTTGGTCTCCATCCAGCTAGAACGCTGAATCATACCACCCCAATTGGTCTTACCTGTATTATACTCGAAGTTGATTTCAAATACCTTCTCCTCGTTGGCATCACCCTCGATATGGAAGTTGTCGGCATATTTCTCACCAGGAACAAGATCATACTTTTCCGAGTCTATAACCTTTTTAAGGGCAGTTTTAGCCTCTTCATATTTACCGGCGAAGAGGTAAGCCTTACCAGCCAGAGCATATGCAAAGCCCTTGGTTACCTTCACTGCTCCATCCTTGTCATCCTTACTTTTACGCTCATCCAAATCGTTGGCAGCATTCTCACATTCCTGCGCAATCCACTCTATCAACTGTTGGTGATCCATAGGATGCTCAGGATCCTTATCACAATTAAAAGGCTGTGCAGAAGGATCCAGAGCTTTAGTTACCAATGGTGGAGTACCCCAGAGATTAGCCAACAGGAAATAATCATAAGCACGAAGCACACGAGCCTCTGCGGCGCAACGTTTCTGCACAGCGGTAGTACCCTTGGCAAAGTGATCGAGTACAAGGTTACAGGTATATACAGAGTGATAGAGGCCTGTGTACATATGCTTTGGCACTTCAGCCTCAGCATCATAATAGAACTGATTGAGCATGATACCAAACGTATTATCACCAGAGTTGGCACCTGCTGCCAACACATCGTCTCCACACTCATTGAGTATCAGTTTCAATGGAGTATAAATACTTGGGCCACCACCATCGTGGTTACGTCCCACCACATTACACATAAAGCCTTCGTATGCAGCAACGAGGGCTGCCTCTGCATCAGCATCGGTCTTATAGAAGTTCTCGGTATATATTACACCCTTCTGCTCAATGTCAAGCTGATCCTCACAAGATGTAGTGAGCGTCATTGTTCCTGTGGCAGCAAGAGCCAATATTGTTGAAAATAATATTTTCTTCATTGTTTTTGAATATTAAAGGTTAGAATGTTACATTGATACCAAATACCACCTTCTTGGAAGTTGGATAAGTACCATTATCAAAACCACGAGATGCGCCACTATTCATAGAAGCGGTCTCCGGATCAGCACCAGGATACTTGGTGATGGTGAAGAAATCATCCAGTGAGCAATATACACGAAGATTGCTGATACCTGCCACGCTAGAGATAGCCTTTGGCAATGTATAGCCCAACTGAATCTGCTTGATCTTGAAATACGAGCCACTGAACACAGCTGCATCAGAACTGAAGAACTTCCAGTCTGTAGCAACCTTTTTCATATCAGGATATTTAGCATTGGTGCGGTCTGCTCTCCAAGAATCCTTCCAGTAGGTATCAATTCCATTGATCAACGGACGGTCTGCAGAAACCATCAAGTTGTAAATCTTGTTGCCAGCAGAGCCTGTTCCAAATACGGTGAGGTCAAAGCCCTTATATTCTGCATTAAGAGTAATACCATAAGTAAACTTAGGAATACCTGAGCCCAAATCCTGCTTATCTTCATCGGTTGGAGCTGAAGTTGTTTCGCCATTCTTATTATAATAGAGAGCGCTACCATCTTCGGCTACACCTGCATACTTGTAACCACGGAAATACCATACCTGATGGCCAGCCTCGAATGTAGGCTTAAGCTGGTTATTGAATCCATCGATACCTACTTCGGTCAAACGGCTTACAAGGTTAGAAACCTCCTTCACCTCATTCTTCAGAGTTGAACCATTTACGGTCACACTATACTTAAAGTCCTTGATGTGATCTCTCCAACCCAACTCGAAATCAAGACCAGAGTTAAGTACCTTACCTGTATTAACAACTCTCTTGTTTACACCAATCTCTGGAATAGGAGTGATTTCAATCAAGAGGTCCTTGGTTGTCTTACGATACCAGTCTAAGCCCAAAGTCAAACGGTCGTTAAGGAATCGCGCATCAAGTCCAAGGTCAACCTGCTCTGAAGTTTCCCACTTCAAGTCTGGGTTAGCAAGTCCGGAAGGCTTAGAACCTAAAGTCAGCTTACCATCTCCGAGAGAAGGATTATACTGATAGAAACTCTGATTAAGAGCTATGGTAGAAGCATAACGATAATCGCTCAAGATATTGACGTTACCATTCTGACCCCAAGAACCACGAAGTTTCAAGAAAGAAATGGCATCACGGCTTATATTGTCCTTGAAGAACTTCTCATTGCTGATAGCCCATCCTGCTGAAACTGATGGGAAGTTACCCCAACGTGCCTTCTTTGAAAGTTTTGATGTATCGAAAGCATCACGACGGAAGTTAACCTGCATGAAGTAACGGTTGTCATAGCTGTAAGATACACGGCCAAAGTAAGATAACTCTGTGGCATCTGAAGGAGCGTTACCTACATTCTTGGTTGCATCAGCCAACAAGTAGTTGATGTAATGGAAGTTTGGCTCATAAGATGTGAGTATGTTACCCCCTGTAGAACTGATGGAACTGTTATCCCAATGATTCTTGGTAAACGACATACCTGCCATGGCGCCAATAGTGTGCTTGCCGATTGTTGTCAAATAGTTGGCAAAGTTCTCCCACTGATAGTACAAACCATTATTGGTATTCGCTTCAATGGTATAGTTTTCACTATGTGCCATAGATGTTAACCAATATGGAGTCTCGTAGTTATGATAGTTACTCTGAGTGATACGATAACCTAAGCGAGAAGTAAATGTAAAGCCCTTGAATGGCTTGATATTGGCAGCAACGGTACCACGTACATTGATACCAGAATTCCATGTATCATGACGGTCGCGCTGATAGAGAGGGTTACCAGTAGCATCTTCTACATATTTAGAAGTACCATAGTAGTCATTGTTATGGCTTGGATCTCTTGGAACTGGGCCACCGGCTTCTACCTTTGCCTTCATGCCAGGAGCCAAATCCTCCACATTACTGATATAAGCTGGAGTCAAAGGATCGATAGAAACCACAGAGTTCAGCAATGAACCATAACCCTTGGTCACGCCTTTGGTCTTCCACTTTTCAAAAGATGTATTGGTAGTAATGTTCAACCACTTGTAAACATCATAATCGGCATTGATCTGACCAGTGAAACGCTTATAAGTATCCTTGCTACCTTTAACGATACCATCATTGTTCAGGATATTCAAGCTGGCGAGGAAACGGCCCTTGCCATTGCTTGCCTGCACGGTGAGACTATGCTGGTGAGCCAAGGAATTCTCAAACACCTCGTCATACCAGTTGGTATTCTGTCCATTATAACCGTTTTTCTGGAGCAAGGCATCATCAATATCACCCAAGTACTTATGATACTCAATATACTCAGGAGCATCAAAGATTTCAGCCCTCTTTCCCAACGACTGGATGGTGAACTTGCTGCTGTAAGAAATCTGAGCCTTACCGCCATTGGCAGCACCCGTCTTGGTAGTAATGATAACGACACCATTACCCGCCTGCGCACCATAGATGGCAGCAGAAGCGGCATCCTTCAATACCTCCATGCTCTCGATCATAGATGGATCCAGGTACTGGATGTTATCCACCTTCAGACCATCGACAATGAGCAACGGACCGATATTACCACTATTGGAAGAATAACCACGGATACGGATATCGGCAGCCTCACCCGGACCACCCGAGTTGATAATCTGCACACCGGCAGCCTTACCCTGGAGGGCAGCACCGGCATCGGTAGCTGACAAACCCTTAATGTCATCGCTCTTGATAGATGCAACTGCACCAGTCAGGTCGCTCTTCTTCTGAACGCCATAACCGATGACAACGACATCATTAAGAACTTTAGAATCATCCTTCAAGGTAATGGAAAGGGTTTTACCAGCCTCAGCTTTCACGGTCTTAGGCTCCATACCCACATAGGTAATTGTCAATGTTGCATCAGGTGCAGCATCAATGCTAAACTTACCGTCCAAGTCGGTAACAACACCCAGCTTGCTACCATTTACTTTAACAGTAGCACCAATCACAGGTTCTCCACTTGGATCAGTCACTATACCTTTTACTATGCTCTGAGCCGAAGCTCCCAAAGGAAGCAAACAGAGCAGGAATAGCAAAACAAACGGCTTTTCAATCATTTTTAAATTCTTCATCTTAAAAATAGATTAATAGTTTTACTTACTAGTCAGTTGTTTAATATTACATTATTATATATACATCCTAAATTCTCAAAAATTTCATTAAGGATGCTGAAACATGTCGCAAAAATAGATAAAAACATTAAAACGCATTTTACCTCAAGTAACAAATACTTTATCACATATAACATCTACCCCAAAAGAAACAAAATGAAACATATTCTGAGACCTGAGAAAAAAGAATCACCTTATTATATAACAAAGGGAAAAGTTATTGATATATGAGACAAAGCACGTATGGAAATCTTTTCATAACTTTGCAAACAGAACAGAAGATGAAAATCAATCTAATAATTTAATTAAATATAAACTATGAATAGATTATCAATCTTAGCATCGATGCTCGCGATGGCGTGCCTACCTATGATGGCACAGAAAACGGGCAGTAAGGTTCAGGAAAAGCCTGATCCTAATTTTCAGATTTATCTCTGCTTCGGACAGTCGAACATGGAAGGAAATGCGGCTATCGAAGACATCGACCGAACGGGCGTAAACCCGAGATTCCAGGCTATGTATGCCGTGGATGATGAAAAGGCGGGATGGAAGAAGGGACAATGGCACACCGCTGTGCCGCCACAGGCAAGACCCTCTACAGGACTGACTCCTGTTGACTATTTCGGAAGAAAGATGGTGGATAACCTGCCAGACAGCATCAAGGTGGGAACCATCACCGTGGCCGTGGGCGGAGCCAGCATCGACCTCTTCGATAAGCGTACCTATAAGGCTTATCTCAAGAAACAACCCGACTGGATGAAGAACTTTGCATCCCAGTACAACGGAAATCCATACGGCCGACTGATAGAACTGGCAAAAATAGCCAAGAAGCAGGGTGTTATCAAGGGCATCCTCCTGCATCAGGGCGAAACCAACAACGGCGATGCCAACTGGCCTAACCGTGTAAAGACTGTTTATAACGACATCTTGAAGGATTTGAATCTGAAGGCAGAAGACGTACCTCTGCTCGTAGGCGAAACCGTACAGAAGGATATGGGCGGAAAATGCTGGGCACATATCGCCATCGTTGATGATATTGCCAAGAACATTCCTACAGCCCACGTCATTTCTTCAAAGGGCTGTCCGCAGCGTGGCGACGGTCTACACTTCATTGCAGAAAGCTACCGCACCATGGGCAAGCGCTATGCAAACATGATGCTCGCCCTGCAGGGAATCATTCCAGACAGCAACTATCCGCGTGTAGATAAGGACCGCAGAGCTTATGTAAAGCTCCATGCTCCTGAGGCAAAGAAAGTAATCTTAGACATCTGCGGCAAACAATATGAGATGAAAAAGGATTTGGATGGCGACTGGTACGGCGTGAGCGATCCGCTGGTAGTAGGATTCCACTACTATTTTCTGAATGTAGATGGCGTGCAGGTAGTTGACCCTGCCAGCGAAACCTACTTCGGCTGCTGCCGTGAAGCAGGCGGTCTGGAAGTTCCAGAAGGAGCAGAAGGCAACTACTATCGTTCTCAGCAGGGCGTAGCCCACGGTCAGGTTCGCTCAGTATCTTACTATGCAGGCTCTCAGAAGCAGTTCCGCCGTGCCATGGTTTACACCCCTGCCGAATATGAAACCAACACCACCAAGCGCTATCCTGTGCTCTATCTGCAGCATGGCATGGGCGAAGACGAAACGGGCTGGAGCAAGCAGGGAATGATGCAGCACATCATGGACAACCTGATAGCAGAAGGCAAGGCTGAGCCTATGATTGTGGTCATGGAGAGTGGCGATGTAAAAAAGCCTTTCGTTGCCCGTCCAGGCAAGAATGTAGATGAAGAGCGCAGCCACTATGGAGCTTCTTTCTATGATGTGATTATCAAGGATCTGATTCCGATGGTTGACAAGACATTCCGCACTTATACCGACCGCGAGCATCGTGCGATGGCTGGATTGTCATGGGGCGGTTGCCAGACATTCAACACGGTATTGCCTCACATGGACAAGTTTTCTGCCCTTGGAACCTTTAGCGGTGCACTCTTTGGCGTGGATGTAAAGACCTGTTTCAATGGAGTTTTTGCCGATGCAGAGAAATACAACAAGAACATTCATTATATGTTTATGGGCTGCGGTTCGGAAGAGAACTTCGGTACCGAGAAGATGGCACAGCAGTTGAAGGAGCTGGGCATCAAGCTCGATGTTTACGTATCACCAGGCACTCATCATGAGTGGCTCACCTGGCGCCGCTGCTTCAAGGAATTTGTTCCTCACCTCTTTAA
>USSA01000064.1 GCA_900557255.1 uncultured Prevotella sp. | reverse complement strand
TTCGTAAGTAATCAGCTTAGGCAGACACATTGCTTAACAGAACAGAATCCCATCGCTCTTGCGAACGATGGGATTTTTCTTTTTTCTCAGTTTAACACAAAAAAGCTTTCTCTCAACGGAGAGAAAGCTTTTTTGTTATTACAGTCTGCGTATCCATCAAGGATACTCTGATAATGTAGACAGTCTGGGACGAAGAGGAAACCGGGATGCTGACAGAAACAGCACCTGCAGCCTTTTTCGCTGCCACCAGTTTTCCATCGAGGGTGTAAACCTCCACCTTATTTAATAGAGGTCCCCCAACCTTGGATACGGCGATCAATCCCCGGGCTGGAGAATAGATCTTCACGTCACTCTCGCCCACCTCGGCATCTTCGATGCCCGTGGTACCGCGAGTCTGGGTAAGAAAGTATCTGCCGTGCTCGTTCGCCATTACCTTCACTTCCTCGCCATCCTTTATCTCCTGATACTTCCGGGTGGCAGCATCGTAGAGATAGAGAGGAGAAGAAAGACGAGAGATGCCATCAATTTTCAATCTAACAGAAGAGGATTTGCCTACCACGCCCAGTGGCAGCCAATCTACATCCGGCAAGGTATTCAGCGCCACAGCCTCATCACCAGCCACCGTATAGACCACCGGTACATCCTGGAGTTGGGCATCATAGAGCAGCTGGCCATCTTCAGTCTCATCATAATTCTCAGAGGCAGCGGAATCAATCACAATCTTCGAACGGCTGCGATAACCCGATGCAGCAGCCGTAAGGGTAAGCGTCGTGAGATTCTGCTCCTCATCCGATGTCGTCTTCACACCGCCAAACACTTCTCTATCTACCGTCATCGCAGAAGTGAAGTTGAGCTGCGATGCACTCTCTCCATCCTTCAGACGGACAAAGAACGACTGCATCGGCGAAATCTTCACATCGTTCTTCGACTCATACGTGGTGGTCGACATATCGAGCTTATCATAAAGCCTCAGCACGCCATCCTCGTAAACATAGAAGCTGGAAGAGATCGACGGATTCGCCTTCAGGAACTTGTACATGCTGAGCGTAGCCATATAAGGATTGCCCACCAGATAATAATTGTTGCCATCCTGCAACTGTACCAGCGAATAACTCATCTTGCCCAAAGCATTCTCCTGAGCATCGGCATTCACTACCAGGCGATGGGCATTCTGCTTATCCACATTTACCGAAAGCGAACTCTGCTGCTGAGAAGCCGAGACATAGGCGTATTGCGTATCTGCCTTCGGCAATCGGAGCAACACTTCGGATGCACCCACCATATATTTATCTCCCATCCTGATAGCCACGCCCTCCAGCGGCTTATATTTCCTGTCCACCTTATTATATACGTGGCTCCAGTGGGCTGAAAGCGCATTGAGTTTCTGATTCTCGAATGTAATGCCGGTGCCTGCATAGTCGTAGGCATCGTAGCTGCCGCCCAAGGTTACTTCCTCGGCAGAAGCATCATCCCAGCTTCGCTGATAAACAGGACTGGTAATGCGATTGTTTACCGAAGTGGAGAACGTGATTGGCTTGAATGCCTCCGACTCCTGTATCCCCGATGCTGCCGGCACATAGATGTCGCCCGCATAGGTATCCAGCAAAGGCGAAGTGAGCGCATACCAGATGTTTGGCTTCATCTGCTTCTCCACCCACGCCTTGTTGTAGATGAGATAGCACTGGTTGAGCAGTTCGCCTCCTGGCTTGAAGTAAATCTGGTCGCAGGTGTTGCCATAGAACGGTTCACACTCCAGATTGCCTTCGGCATTCAACCCGTGGCTTTCGGTATTGGCATCCCACCGGGCAAGCATGTCATACTGGATATTCGCCGTTGCCGCATCGCCCTTGGCATTGCTCAGACGGGTGGCGATGCCCGTGGATTTCTGATAGGCGATATAGCCCAGGGAAGGGAAATACAGTCCGCTCAAATCTGGAATCGTTACCTTGGTAAACTTCATCGGCACGTATCCGCCGCTGCTGTAATCAGCATATTCATCAGCCCCCTTATAGAGCTCGCCATGGCCAGAGCGGCGCCAGTTTTCATCATTGTTCCATGCCGCACTCATCCTGCTGTTGGCAGTAGGATTCCAGGTAGCGTATTCCGGTACCACCGCAAAGCGGATGTATACCTCGCCCGAGCAGAGTACCGTGGTTCCCTGGGAGCCATCCTCACGGAATATCAATACGCCTTCGTACCAATATCCCTCATGCAACTGCACATTCTTTGACGCAGAAGATGCATCCCCCGCCTGCGGCGTAAACTTCAGCTTCAGCTGGCTGGATTTACTCATGATATAATTATCCTGAAGCGTAGCCAGCGTCAGGCTCTCCCTTATCCTGTTATTATAGGCAGGGTCGTTGGTATCCGAAAGATACATCACGTTGGTATACTGCGAAGGATCCAGCTGATCTTTTCCGCCAGCCTTCACGAAATAGAGACGGGTGGAATTAGCCGCCACCAGGTTCTCGCCGCTGATAGGCACACTAATATATCCGCCCTTGCCCTTGGCTTCCTGCTCTGCCAGCAGAGCCACCTGAGGCAATCCGATGCGCACCGTGCGGGCATAATTATTAGGATATGCCACGTCGGGAAGACCCAGATTCAACTGCGGTCCGTTCTTCACGACACGAAGCTTGAACGACATCTCATCGAGACAGATCTGATAATCTACTCCACCCTGGGTGATGGTAGAAGAACTGGTGGCAGGAATCACACGGATGGTATGAACGCCCACACCCAGCGGCACGTTCTTGAACTCGGCGCTGTTTTGCAGTATCGGCGTCGTGGCATCGTCTACATACCAATTGTAGAGCACACCATTCAGCTGGATACTACCTCCATTATTCTGGTCTACGGTCTGCAACTGCGCCTTGATGTTATATTCCGGGGTAGCGTTGTCATCGCAAGGAATGGTGACGGTGGTGGTGATGCTTCCGTTGGCATCGGTAACCAGCACCTTCTGCTGCACCATCTGGAAGTTGGTGCTATAGAGTGAGCACACATCCGAAGGCTTTCCCCACTTAAGCTGGGTCTTATCCGTTATCCCTTCCTCATCAAAGGCAAAACTTACATAGTAAGTCTGGTTCGACTGCAGATTGAAGTATCTGTTGGCAAGCACCACGTTCCACTCGTCGTTGATTTTCTCGTACATCGGCTTTCCATCCACCGTTTTGGTTTCATCCACATAATTATATATAGTGGTGGTTCCCCACTGGTAGTTAGGATTTTCTGTCGTTCCATAGTTCACGTTCTCTGCCGGATTACCCTCGGCATCCACGAAGCGGAAATAGAGTTTCTTTTCTGTATTGTCGGCAAGCGCCGCCATGGTTTCCTGCAAAGCCCTCAATTTTAGGAGGATGGTGGTGGAAAGAGAAGCATCCTTTGCAGTATTCTTGCCAGGACAGATAGGCGAGCTCTGGATGATATCCACCTTGGATGCTTTGGTGTAGATGCGGAGATCATCGAAGGCATAGTCGGCACCATCGGTAGATTTGCACATGTTATCCACCACCAGTTTGAAGTCGGTGAAGTTATTCACGCCGCTCTCCTTCTGCAGCACCATCTTTCCGTAAACCTGATACCATTTGCCAACATTGTAGCCATCACCCCCCTGGCGATTGCCCGAGAAATTGCCGGAAGAGAACGAGTGGAGCAGCCTGCGCTCCGTTTCCTGGTTGTTCTCATCGTAATTCACGCCATAGAGCTTGAACATCAGCTGCGGGCGCTCTGCACCGATTGTCATATCGGCAATGGCAGCACTGAAAATCACCTGCGAACCCACACAGAGGTCGGCCTTGAAATCAGCTTCGGCAATCTGCCGGCTCTCATCAGCGGCATCTATATAGAGAAAATGACCATATTGCGTACCATTCGTATTTTCGTAAGTGCGGTCGTAGAGCTGGGCAGTAGGCCACCACAGATAGCTATCTGTACCAGAGTTTCCCCATCCTGACTTTCCCCTTATATTTGCCGACTTATAGAGTCCATATTCTCCATGCAGCGGTGAATGCTTGGGATTTACATACATATTGCCTGCCGGAGCGGAATTCATCAATTCACGATAGACAAAGCCATAGCTTCGCTTGCTCCATTTAGAAGGCAGGCGGTCCTGATTATCATCCGGGCTTGTAGGAGCCAGGAGAGTCTGCTCTTCATCTGCATCATCAAAAGAAACGATGTTAACAGGGCGATAATGATCTTCCAGATAGGAATTCAAGCGGGTATTCTGACCAGACGTCTTCAGTTCGTCCGCAGTCATTGGATACTGGTTGAATAGCTGGCAGGTGAAATTGGCGATAGGGCACATCTGTCCGCTGCCGGAAATGGCTATTGCCACCACATAGATACGGTCGCCATACTTAAAGGTCTGCTTGCTGCTGACTCCTCTACCATTCAGGTCACGCCATGCATTAGTGCCCGTATTATTCAGTATATTCAAGCTCAAATCAAAGAAACGGGGCGCAAAACTACCTCCTTTATGAGTCCACCAGACAAACTGGGTTTTATCGGAATTATAAACACGCCACTGCACTTGAGTTGCCTGAACAACCTCAGTACTGAAATCAGATTCCTTAATTTTATACTTCTCATCCTCTGCAAAGACATGATGCGTATTGATATTATTCATTGGATGGAAATAATAGTTGGTCACATCATTCTGGTTGAGGCGGAGTGTCATAGAGGCGCCTCCGTCTTTCAATCCCGCCGAAACGCCCTTTCCATCTTCATAAGTGTAATCTCTGTCTCTTCCCGTTTCCAGGAGTTTCAGCTTGATATCATCCGCCATCTTTTCTGCCGGCATGATATGGAAGATATATCGGATAGAAAGAGTTGGCTCATGCTCGAAGCTTGTTCCGTTGCAGCCATCCACGTATCGGCTCACATCGCAGGCGATGGTCTCACCGCTCCAGGAAGCATCTGCAGGACGTGTATAAACGGCACCCACCAAATTACGATTTGGCCTGGATGAAAGATTATAGGCTATCAAACCTTTATCTATTCCATGAGTATCTTTCATGCGCTGCAGCAGGGTGCTGGCAGAATAAGCCTTCAGCTGAGCAGAAGCCTTATCTGTATCGTAATTATACCATCTGAAATATCCTCTAGGTTCCAAATCTGCACCATTGCCAGAATAGTCGGAAAATGGCAAAGACAAATCCTTGCTACCGCCGCTAGGCAGGGCAATATAATAATCATACACATGCGTTTTCTGTCGGAGACAGTCATAGGCGGCATCTATCACCTCGTAATCGCCAGCTTTATTGGCGATGCCCTGATAATGCTTAAAGGTCTGGGAATAAGCCATCCCAGGCATCAAAGAGATGATGCCCAGGATGAACAAGATATATTTTGAAAATAAACCGTTTCCTTTCATTCTATTTTAAATTAACCGAATTCATCACAAATCTCACTTTACGTAACAGAGTCAGCCTGTCGCCATTCACATCCAGCGTCATTCTCAGCTGATAGACTGAGGTGCCCGACCGGTTGCCCATCTCGCCTTCAATACGCTTGGCTGCCTCATTCCAATAAGGTTTGGCATCAAAGATGCAGGTTCCTGCATCGCCGGCTGGCGTGGAAACCACTTCCGTAAACTGCTGGTTGCTGATGTTCCAGGAATCTACCAGCTGCTGGTTGCTTATCTTCCTGATTTTCGGGATGATATGGAACTCGCCGTAATAGCCGAAGGTAACCGTGAGATTGTTGTTATCCTCTTCTACCTGCGGCAGCACGCCGATAGGAGAAAACGCCTTTACCTGCCACTCGATGGCATAATCGTCCAACTGGATGGGAATCAGGCGGAAATCGTTGCGGCACATCTGTCGCCAGTTGAGCATCGCATAGCGGCGGGTCAGTTCCCCTCCGTTGCCATCATCCGTATGCAACTGGAGTACGAAATATTTATTCTCGTCAGTGGCCTCACTTTCGTTCACATAGAAGCGGATATACTGCTTGCCGCCATGGGCACTCACGGTATAGCCTTCCCCGTTGTTCAGTCCCTCGTAGGTAACCACCTGCTTCTGCTGCGTACAGAGGTTCGGTTTACCCACATGGGCTACTCCCTGGTTATCAACCTCATCAGCAGCAGGGAAAAGCATCAGGTTCTCCATAGAATTGGGAGTCTGATCGGAGAGAACCACTTTCTTGATGGTAATGGGATGACTGGAGGTATTGGTGATGCTAAGCTCCACTTTCGCCACCATTCTGATTACTTCCAGGTTGATGGATCGGGTATTGTTATCGATATCTATCTCCTGGCGGTTGCTCATAGGAATGCCATTTTTGAAAAACGATTGGGAATCATCCCCGAAGTCAGTCCAGTGGTCGGCAAAAGCGAGTTTCGGTATCTCTACATGATACTTATACTGTTCAAAGTCATCCGGCAATTCATCTCCCTTTTTCTTTCCCTCCAAGCCTAATTCTGAAGGCTGGATATTGGCAAAGGAATAGAACACATGCTTGCCCGGCTTCAGTCTCACCCAGCAATCGTCCAAGGCACGTTCCTGTTCGCCCGAACCATAAGGATGATTGGTGATGATAGTGTCTATCTGATGGTTGCTGGCGATTACCACAAACCAGTTTTTCATCCATTCTCCCGAAGAATTCAAGCTATCACTATATCCCGCTCGGGTAGCCTCCCTGCTTTCAGAAACGCCCAACTGCAGTTTCACGGAAACGCATTCAGCCGCAGGCAGTTCCGGAATCATTTCCGCACCGCCATCGGAACCGCATCCCATCAAACAGAAGACGGCAAGTACCCAACAAATATATGATAATAATTTCTTCATGAATTTACATTATAACACTTAAGACGATATTTCTTACATAATAATATGGTCGTGCTCAGTGTAATACCACTTTCGCACATTCAAATTAACATGCAGGATATCATTGTCGCCTTTATATAACTGAAACTGATAGTAATGATTTCTGAGGATATCTACTGCCTGGGAGGTTGGAGCTCCACTGGCATCATAATCCACAAACTTGAGCTGATAATCTGATTCCTTTCCAAACCGGTCTCTAAGCCGCAACCTGATGACGGCAGGCGTCCCCTCTCCGCTATTCCGATATTCAGGAACATAGACATCCCCCTGCAACATATCAACAGGTTCCAGCGAAGGAGCGGCTTCATGAAAATGCCCCATATCCGCATCAGAAAGCCGGTTGGCATCTTCCAAATGGGAAACACTGGCAAACGGCGGCAGACAATAGCCCTGCTGCTGATGCCCCAGGAGTTTTACCTGCGTGAGCGTATAACCCCCATCTATCATATCCTGGCGAAGCGAAACATGAATCTTGGCTTCTGCACGGAGCAGATTGATGGTCTTGATGTCATACTGCTTTCCTGCCTCGAAAGGAATGTTTTCAAGCTGCTTCACACCCCACATCGGAATGAAATGGGGCGTGGTAGGCTGATAGGTGAAGGTCAGGCGGTTCAGAGTATCTTCCGAGAAATCGGCCTGCTCGTCCACGTCATTGATGTTGGCATAAACCATCACCTTTCCAGAAAAGCCGCTGTTAGTCATCTGCAACTTATCCAGCTTGATGGATCCGGTAACCTGATATTCATTCTCCTTCTGGGTAGGCAGAAGCACCAGATGCTCCACCCCGCCGATGGCACGGCCATCCTGACTATAGAAAACCACATGCAATCGGCTTTTGTCGATGGCATATTCCCAATCGCTTTCCCCTGCACGGGTCACCACCGTAGAGGATGGCATATATAGCTGGAATACCACCCTTACATAGCCGTCATCCGACACACGGTCGGCAGAATCGCTGCATGCCATGCAGGTAATTACACCTGCCAGGGCAAGCAGATATTGAAAGATCTTATTGATATTCATCATTTTGAAGGTCCGAAATCGGAATTACTCAATACCACCCGCCACGAATTGATATAGATGGTTGTAGCCAGCCAGTTAGCCTTCCCGTCGAGGAAGAATACGAGACTGTATGAATCCTGGCGGTCAAGATATTCCTGATCGTCCATCCTGCTCTGATAATTTCCCTTTACCAGCAAGGCATAATCTATCAGCGGGATATTGATGATGCTTCTGCCTGTGGAATGCTCATATACATGCAGGCGCATCTGATGGCCTTTCACGAGTCGGCAGGTGGTCAACTCTGCCAATGCTGCAGAGACAGAGGTCTGCTCGCCCGTATCGCCGTTCACACCAGCCAAGCCTTCATACTTGCTCCATGCTGAATAGGCAAGTTCGTCATCCGGCAGGAGACTGTTGTCGTAATCCAGATAACCATTGTTATCCGTAATGACAAAATCGAAATCTTCTGCCCTCAGGCTCTTTCCAGAAAGATGCTGCAATATGATCTTGAAATGGTTGGTATCCTTGGTGAGTCTGACGGTTACTGTTTTGGTTTCGCCAAAAACAGCAGTGAGGTCGGCATTTCGCAGGATGCCATGAAACAGCGGAGTAAGGTCGTGGTTTACCTGATGGTTATCATCTCGATTCACGAGAACCTGGAAATCTCCCATGCTGGCCTTCCCCCAGCTCTCCTTTCCATCTTCACCTTTATATATATAGGAATTGGAATGGCGTTCTTCACCTTCAGCCCAAACCTGAAGATCATATACCCCTGATGGCATATCATCCACATTCATTCCCTCTTCGGATAGAATCTCTGAAGTTGGAGCAGTCTTGGAATAGACCAGTTTTCCCTCCGAATCAAAGGCATGAAGCGTGACGGTTTTCACCTCATGAGCAAAAGCATCGGCATAGAGCATGTTCATATCGTAAACAAAACGAACACGCCTGGTAGCCTCACACCCTTCCTGGTCGTCGTGCCACCAGGAACATGACACGAGGGTCAGGCTCAGTGGCAGCAACAACCAAGATAAGAAAGTGCCCCATGTAAGGGTACGAGTCTGTATCTTCATTATTTTGTCTTATCCAAATCTGCGTCATACTTTACAACACGCCAAGAAAGCACGTTGATGCGGGCTGCAAGGTAAGTAGCATCGTTAGATGGAATGGTTGGGTCAATGACCTTAGAAGGGTCAAATACCGGTGTACCAAATCCGTACATATTCTGAATGTTGATGCGATACACGTGGTTGCGCACGATGCCGTAGTAGCCCACCTTCGTTGAGTCGGTACCCAAGTGGCGGATAGGGATGAAGTAATATGCCATACCATCCTTGCGGATCTGAGCTGGCTCTTTGTTCATCTCGGCCTGGAGAGCTTCCCGGGTTACATCTGTGTATGAAGATGCATCTTCTGTGGTTCCCGTTTTCTTCTGCAAAGACTCGCCTCCAGCCAACGTACGCAAGGTGGCCACTACCTGATAATCCTTAATACCAGTAGACGCGGTAGTGAAGTTGATATCAGATGGCTGCAACTTGGTACGGGTATTGCCCTTACTGATATAGTAATCGGCAAAGCTGTTGGCAACTTCTTTCTTCACATCATCGACATGCAGGTATTCCTGACCACGATACTGGCAGATTTCTGCAGGCTTGTAATCCGCTCCATCCTTGTAAACCAGATGAGTGGCAAGCACCATCTTGGTCAAAGTGCTGGCATAAGGGTCTGCATTTACAGAAGTTGGCGCATTTGGCAAGGTGTAGGCACAGTCTGTTAACTTGCGGGCAGCATAATCATTGTAAGTATGATTAACCGGTTTATTACCATCTGCACCACCAGCGGCAAAAGGTACGGAAGAAGTCCAGAAACAACGATTGTAGTCAGAAGAAGTCCATACGTCGATACCCAGATTTTCATCATTCCATGTAGTATTTACCTGCTTTACCAGCTCGGCCTTGCCATCTTCATCGGCAACACCCCATCCATCAACTACGGCATAGATATCATTGGTACCATAAACACCCACCTTCATGGCATCCTTGCCATCAATCTTAGTCCATCTTCTGCCATCAGTAGCAGTGTAATTAGCATTGATAGTAGGCTGAACCTTAGCCACTACTCGCTCAACGAACATCTCTACAGGTTTTTTCTTGGCCTCATCTGCTGTGGTAGCAACATGTCCTGTGACGACAGAAGCACATTTCTCCACACCATTGGCTACAAAAACAGAATTGCTCATCACAAAGTTCTTGTTGCCAGTGGTATAGAACTGAGAGAAGACAGCAGAACGCTTCACATCATCCAAAGTCTTGGCACCATCTCCGAGCTTATCTCCATCCAATGAATTTGGATTGATGACTGCAATCATCACGGCTGGTGAAGCTCCGGTATTGCCCTCGATAACCAAAAGAGGATTGGAAATCATAGACACATTTGGATTTTCCTTATTGTCTGTATTCAAATCACGGTTCTTCTCCAGCCAGTTTTTACCGGTAGACTGACCAGCATTCTTCAGCATATAAGGAGTTCCATCAGCATGGAAGAAATAGAATCTTACACTCTCAATATAGTTCTCATCTGTCGTACCTGCTTCATAATCACTTTCTGCACGGGAACCGGAAGCAGAACCTACATTATTTATTCTGATGGCGAGATAAGACTTATCGTTAGCATTATCTGGACCGCCACCATTCAAGTCATCGCTGCTTGAGCAAGACATCACCGTCATCATCAACGCTGATGCCAGCACAGATGAAAGCACTCTGAATTTCTTCATAATCTTATAGTTTAAATTGTACTTATTATTTTTTTAATTTATATTTCGCTATATCTATTTATATTTCTCGCAATATCTATTTTATCGTAATTTATAGCATTTTTATTCCTATATTCAATGTTATCGCATGATTGAATCATTTACCGCTTTATTGAATCTTCATCATTTCATACGCCTTTCTTGCGGCATCGGCTTCCTTTGATTCGCCGGCTCTATCAAGATATGGCTTGGCAGCCTCGGCATCTCCGTTGTTCAGGCGGATAATAGCAGCATTCAAGTTTGCCGTTTCATCCTCCGGATACATGCGCACAGCCAACTCCATCACCTCGTTGAACTCCCTGGAACCCACCTTGTAGGTCTGGGCTACCATGAACAACTCGTTGAGCGACAACAGCTGCGGCTTGGTCTTCATAATCTGCTTTGCCTCCTCCACATCAAATGGCTTAATCTTATATGTAATGTGGTAGTCGCTATGGCGGAGAGCCGGATAACAGAGGGTGAGCAGGGTGCGATATTGCGCCGGATATAGTTTCTTCATTTTCGCATTTCGGGCATCTGGAGTCAGGATTTCATCCTGCGCTATCGCTAAAATCTGCAGCTTCTTCTCCAAATCGCTCTGCTGGATATATTCACGCAAACCATCCCAATCCTCGGCAGTGGATGATACCGTAAAGATGCTGTCGGGCAGCTGCACCATCTTGCGAACATACTCCGCCAAAGTGCGGGCACGGTTCTTTGCCAAGTAATCGTTGTGCAGATACGTGCCTTCCGGCGAAGCAAAACCATGGATATTGATTGCCATCACCTGCAGGTTCTTATCCGCCTTCAATGCCTTGATGGTAGTGATGATGCTATCCAACTGTTCCGGATTGCGGCGATAGTCGGCACGCAATTCTATCCTGTTCACCGGGAAGTCGATATAGGCTCGCTTATCCAAATGGCGAATCTTCGGAGCTTCGGCTACGACAGCCTGCAACTGAAGCACCGGCTTCAGTACATTCTGCTTAGGCTGCTGAATGGTCTCGATGATCCGAGGAGCATCGTTTTCGCGCTTCTCTTCAGCCTTGCCAGGGATTAAATAGATGAGGGAGAGAGCCACCTTGGTGGGTCCCACATAATTCTTATGGGCAGAGTTGAGTTTTGCACCACAGGTACCACATTCGAATTTATCGTATTTGGTATGGACATAGCCCAATCCGAGCGAAGCCTCAAAGTTCCAGTGCTTTGAAAGATTCCATTGTTTTCCGGCTGTGATGCCGCCTCCGGCATACCAACCTTCATAGCGATGGTTGCGCAATCCTTTCAACAATCCGAAAGGAAACTTCACGCCGCCCACGTTATACTGACCGCCCAAGGCATGGGCACCCACAAACCATCCATCAAAGCTTCGGTTGAACCAGTAGCGATATTCCGGCATCACCAACCAGTGTCGGAGCCTAGACTGATCTCCTCCACCCTGCTTCCAGGGATTCAAGCCCAGGAATACCTGAGCTGTATGCTTCTTGCCTACTTCCATTTCTATTCCCATATTAGGGGTGGTAGTAGCCCAATAAAGCATATTAGTCTTGAAGCCTATCTGCTGTGCTTGCATTGATTGGATACAAAGGCACATCAGAATGGCTACAGCCATAAACTTATTTACTTTCATATTCACTTATACCTCCTGATATACAAATATCTTTTTTCTTACTTTTATTTTCCGCTGAATATTTTTGTTATTTTACTGCTTAATAATTAAGCCATATTACTGCTAACTTTAATTTCGGGTGCAAAAATAATAAAAAAACTGCAAAAAACACTTATGAAACGAGTTAAAGTAAGCAAAAGCAATTAAAAAAGGCAGAAAGTTTTCTCCTTCTGCCTGAATTATAATAAATTACCTGAGTATTTCCTTCAAAGGTTTCATCACGAATTCACGCTCCTCCATCAACGGATGGGGAACCTTGAAATCGGGCTCATCTATCACCAAGTCATCTATCATCAGGATATCAATGTCGATGATGCGGTCCTGGTATTCGCCATCCACCGACTTCATGGTGCGCCCCATTTCGCGCTCTATGCGCTGCGTAGCCTCCAGCACCTGGCGCGGTGCCATCGTGGTGAGAACCAGCACACAGGCATTGATGTAGTCGTTGGGCGATGAATAACCCCAAGGCTTGGTTTCGTAAAGAGCAGACTGGCGCTCTACCACACCAATCTGCTCTCCTATCTTTTCTATTACCTCGCGAATGTTGCGCTTTCGGTTGCCCAAATTCGTACCGAGACTTAAATATACCTGATACATACTTATTCACACTTTTATAAAATTGTGGATAACTAAGCTAAAACCCAGAATATCAACAACTTCTATGTGTATAAAAACTATTTATACCGCTGTTTAATCTGGAAGCATCAACAAAGAATCACCATAGCAGCCAAACATATAACCGTTCTTCACAGCCATCTTGTATGCCTCGTAAACCAGGTCGTAACCGCCAAAGGCTGCAGTACTCATCATCAGGGTTGACTCTGGATGATAGAAGTTGGCTACGGCACAGTCAGCAAGACCGAAATCGTATGGAGGGAAGATGAACTTGTTGGTCCATCCATCGAAAGCCTTCATCATACCATCGGTACCTACAGCCGTTTCTGTTGCCTTCATCACACTGGTACCGATAGCGCAGACGCGATGGCCGGCAAGCTTGGTCTTGTTAACCAGATCGCATGCCTCCTGGCTAATCATCATCTGCTCAGAATCCATCTTGTGCTTGGTAAGGTCCTCCACCTCAATATCGTGGAAGTTGCCCAGACCGCAGTGCAGGGTGATATAAGCCTCGTTGATACCGTTGATTTCCATACGCTTCATCAGCTCGCGAGAGAAGTGAAGACCGGTAGCAGGAGCAGTTACAGCACCCTCTACCTCAGCGAAAACACACTGGAAATCGTCCATATCATCCTCAGTAGCGTGATGATCCTCACGTGCATCGATAACGTAGCGAGGAAGCGGAGCCTCGCCCAGAGCGAAGAGCGAACGCTTGAAGACATCATGACTGCCATCCTCATCATAGAGGAAACGGAGGGTACGGCCACGGCTGGTGGTATTGTCGATAACCTCGGCAACCATCTCGTTGACATCATCGAAGAAAAGCTTGTTGCCGATACGGATCTTGCGGGCAGGCTCTACCAATACGTCCCAAAGGCGCATCTCAGGATTGAGCTCACGGAGCAGGAACACCTCAATCTTGGCATCGGTCTTCTCCTTGGTACCATAAAGACGGGCTGGGAAAACCTTGGTATTGTTGAAGATGAAGGTATCGCCCTCTTCGAAGTAATTCACGATATCCTTGAACTGCAGGAATATTGGATTGCCATCGGCATCAACCATATCCTTGCCGTTTTCATCTTTCTTGTACATCTCGATGGTTTCTGACTTCTTGTGGAGAACCATGAGTCGGGACTCATCGCGACGAGTAATCTCGAATGTACGTTCACCACTAGCCGTTTTTACCACGTGCTTTGCCTTATGTGGATAAAGTGCCACCTGATCTTTTGGCAACTTAAAGTTAAATTGTGATAGCTTCATGTTATATTTTTTATTACTTGGATGGCTGAAGGCTGTCTTCGAGAGGCTGCTCATCAAGCCATTCCTGGAAATGTTCAAAACTGATGCAGTTTTCTACTGCGAAACTTCCTGCCTTGGTACGGCGGAGGGCGGTAAGATAGGCACCGCTATCCAGAGCTCTGCCGATATCACGGGCGAGGGAACGGATATAGGTTCCTTTGCCACAAACCACACGGATGCTGGCGGTCTTCTGCTCATCGTTATAATCGGTGAGTTCTATCTCGTCTACACGCACGGTCTTCGGCTTGAGCTGTACCTCTTCGCCTGCACGGCGTAGGGCATAAGCTCGGTCGCCATTCACCTTTACGGCACTGTAGGTAGGCGGAACCTGCAGAATCTCGCCTACAAACTGCTTGAGCGTTTCCTCCACCAGCTGGCGGGTGATATGCTCCGTAGGATAGGTATGATTCACGCTGTGTTCCATATCATAGCTGGCGGTGGTAGCACCGAGCTGCAGGGTAGCTGTATACTCCTTGGTATGGGTCTGCAGCTGTTCTATCTGCTTGGTACATTTGCCGGTACAGAGCACCAGCACGCCAGTAGCAAGGGGATCGAGCGTACCGGCATGTCCTATCTTCACCTTAAAACCGAGCTTCTTGCTGAGCAGATAGCGAACATGTGCCAGGGCTCCGAAACTCGACATGCGATAAGGCTTGTCGATGGCAATAATTTCTCCTTTTCTGAAATCCATAGTTTATGTTTAGTCAACCATCTGCATATCTACACCGCAAAGGCCGCAGATGATAATGATAAGTCCTACTACGATACGGTACCAGCCGAAAGCTGCAAAACCGTACTTGGTGACATAATTGATGAAAAACTTGATGGCGAGAATGGCAACGA
>USSA01000063.1 GCA_900557255.1 uncultured Prevotella sp. | reverse complement strand
GGAACTTGTTCCAGAAACGAGAGTAAATCAAGTGACCGGTAGCATGCTCGCAACCGCCTACGTAGAGGTCTACATTCTGCCAGTACTCATCAGCCTTCTTGCCTACGAGTGCCTCATCGTTGTGAGGATCCATGTAGCGCAGGTAGTAAGCAGACGAACCTGCGAAACCTGGCATGGTGTTGAGCTCCAGTGGAAATATGGTCTTGTTATCTACGAGGCTCTTGTCAACCACCTCTTTCTTCTCGGCATCCCAAGCCCACTTCTTGGCTCTGCCCAATGGTGGCTCGCCAGTCTCTGTTGGCTTATAGGTCTCAATCTCTGGCAATTCGAGTGGCAGGCACTCCTCTGGAACCATCTGTGGCATTCCATCCTTGTAATATACAGGGAATGGCTCACCCCAGTAGCGCTGACGTGAGAAGATGGCGTCGCGGAGACGATAGTTTACCTTTACTCGGCCGATGCCCTTCTCGGTAACAAATTTCTTGGTAGCTGCGATAGCCTCCTTCACGGTGAGTCCGTTCAGAGAGAAGCCATCCATGCTGCTCTTGCCTGCTACAGGTGAGTTGGTTACGATACCTTCCTTGGCGTCGAAGCTCTCCTCTGAAACATCAGCACCCTCGATAAGAGGAATGATAGGCAGGTTGAAGTGCTTGGCAAATGCGTAGTCACGGCTATCGTGAGCTGGCACAGCCATGATGGCACCTGTACCATATCCAGCCAATACATATTCTGAAATCCATACAGGGATTGCCTCGCCAGTGAATGGATTGATGGCATAACTTCCTGAGAATACACCGGTTACGCTGTGGTTAGCCATACGGTCCAACTCGGTACGCTTCTTCACGTAGTCCAGATACTTCTCTACCTCTTCCTTCTGCTCGGCAGTAGTTACCTGCTGAACATATTCGCTCTCTGGAGCCAGAACCATGAAGGTTACACCAAACATAGTATCGGCACGTGTGGTGAAGATGGTAAACTTCACGTCGCTGTCCTTTACAGAGAATACTACCTCTGTACCCTCAGAACGGCCAATCCAGTTTTTCTGGGTTTCCTTGATACTGTCGCTCCACTGGATGGTCTCCAAACCGTCGAGCAGACGCTGAGAGTAAGCAGATGTTCTCAAGCACCACTGCTGCATCTTCTTCTGGATGACAGGATAACCGCCACGTTCACTTACGCCGTTTACTACCTCGTCGTTGGCAAGCACAGTACCCAAGCCTGGGCACCAGTTTACCATGGTTTCGCCGAGGTAAGCGATGCGGTAGTTCATCAGGATCTGCTGCTTCTTCACGTCGTCGTAGCTGTTCCACTCCTCGGCTGTGAAGTCAATCTGCTCGTTCTGAGCCACGTTCAAGTCAGCAGAACCCTTCTCCTCGAAGCGCTTGATGAGCTTTTCGATAGGCTGAGCCTTCTGGCAGCTGTTGCAGAAGAATGAGTTGAACATCTTCTGGAAAGCCCACTGAGTCCAATGGTAATACTTAGGGTCGCAAGTACGAACCTCGCGGTCCCAGTCGAAAGAGAAGCCGATTTTGTCGAGCTGCTCACGATAACGGTTGATGTTAGCTACGGTAGTAACCTCTGGGTGCTGACCTGTCTGGATAGCATACTGCTCTGCAGGCAATCCGTAAGCATCGTAACCCATAGGGTTCAGTACGTTGAATCCGTTCAAACGCTTGTAGCGTGCATAGATATCGCTAGCGATATAACCAAGTGGGTGACCTACGTGCAAACCAGCTCCTGATGGATAAGGGAACATGTTGAGCACATAGAATTTCTTCTTGTTTTCATCCTCTGTCACCTTGTAGGTCTTGTTCTCGACCCATTTCTGGTGCCATTTCTTCTCGATTTCTCTGAAGTTGTATTCCATTGTTTTATCTAATAATTATGTTTCTTTTCTTAAATATAATAAGGTGTAACCCTATTCAAGGTGCAAAATTACATTTATTTTGGCACATAACAAAATAAAATGCAAGTTTTTTATGAATTTAATGTCTTAGCATGCACACACTTCATGTTCTTTTCCAGCTGGGCGGTAGAGCTGGCTCCTACCAATACGCTGGTTACACCTTTCTGCTGCAATATCCAGGCAAGTGCCATTTCGGCGAGTGTTTCGTCTCTTTCTCCTGCTTCTGCGTTCCATTTCTTGAGCTGTTCCAGCAGTTCTGGAGTTAGAGCAGAGTGTTTCAGAAAATGCTCTTTTGCCATACGGCTGTCTGCCGGTATTCCGTTGAGATATCGGTCGGTGAGAAGTCCCTGTGCCAGAGGCGAGAACGAGATGAAACCGATGCCGTTTTCTGCGCAATAATCTAAGGTTCCATTCTCTTGTGGCGCATGGTCGAGCATGTTGAGTCTGTCCTGAAAAATGAGCAGCGGACAGTCGCGCTCCTTCAGATATTGATCAGCAAACTTCAGGGCTTCCAGTGGCCAGCGGCTGATGCCGAGATAAAGAGCTTTGCCTTGCTTCACGATGTCTACCATGGCTTGAAGGGTTTCTTCGAGCGGTGTGTTCGGATCGTAGCGGTGGCTGTAGAAGAGGTCAACATACTCGAGATTCATTCTCTTGAGACTCTGATTCAGGCTGGCCATCAGATACTTACGGGAACCCCAGTTGCCGTAAGGACCTTCCCACATATCATAACCTGCTTTGGTTGAGATAAAGAGTTCATCGCGATAGGGTTTGAAATCATCTTTCATCAGTCTGCCCATCGTTTCCTCTGCACTTCCGTATGGAGGTCCATAGTTGTTAGCCAGGTCGAAGTGGGTGATACCATGGTCGAAGGCATAGTGAGTGATGGCACGACTTCTTTCGTAAGGATCTACCTCTCCGAAGTTGTGCCAGAATCCCAAACTTATTTTAGGCAGCAAGATACCACTCTTGCCGCATCTCTTGTAGAGCGCTTCTGCATCGCTATAGCGATTGGCGTCAGCATGATAAATACCTTTAATGTCCATTATTCCTTATATTTTTTATTACGGCGAAGAGCCAGAAACTCTTCACTCTTCACCTTTTCTTTGTAAATGCCTATAAACAAGGCATTTGGCGTGGTGAAGAGTTTTTGTTCACTCTTCACCCACTCTTCACCACTCTTCACCGGTATGTGGTTAGGAGCCTGCCGGCTCTTCCTTTTCTACATCGCAAAGGTAATAAAAATATTCAATATAATCGTTGTATTGAATAAAAATTATATTTTTTTCGATATGGAAGAGTAAGTGGGGATGTAGTAAAGGTCGATTGGTTATGGAAAAACATTCTGTTTGTTTGATATGCTTTATCAAAATACACTTTTAAGGAAGACTTTTTGTACTATAAGAAATAAAAGTTAGCAGTGTGATAGGAAGATGTGCCGACATCTACTCGTGGTGCAACAAGTTTGCTGGTGCCACAGCGGTTTATAATTTCTCGGTGGCAGACGATGAAGAACATCTCCAACTCATGCGAAACAAATGGCGACCGAGAATGTTCTTTGGCTTTAGGTTCTAAATTTGTCATATTGTTGCTCTTTCGCTGGGCTTTTTGTTTATATGAGGCAAAAGATATTAAAAAATCATTTAAAAATAGATGACTTTCAGTATTATTCAGTACTTTTGCACCGACAGTATTTGAAAGTATAAATTTAAATATTACAGACATGATAAGACTGAATGTATTTTTTGAAGTGAAAGAAGGAGTGGATATGGAGCAACTTAATGCCCTGTGTCAGGAGTTAGTGGAAAAGTCATTGGATGACGAAGGCAACATTGCCTATGATTATTTCGTTAGTGGTACTCGTGATGGCGTGATGATGATATGTGAGACTTGGCAGAATGCTAAGGTGCTGAAAACTCACATGGAGTCTGCTCACTTTACCACATTGGTTCCTCAAATAGAGGCTTTGACCAAGCATGGATTGAAACTGGAACAATTTCAGTTTGAGAAATAACAAAGTTTCCTTAAAGACGATATGTAGCATGAAACTTCACATAGTCTTGCACAACTTTTTCATGAGTGTCTATTTGGAAAAAACTCTAAATTGAAAAATTAGGGGAAATTAGAGGAGAATGTCCCCTAATTTCCCCTACAAGTTATTGGTAGTGGAACTTTTAAACAAAAAAATAGACTTTAGAAATCGGATAGTTGCTCTAGCCTTGACTTAACGGTGATGTCTCGTTTCTTTGCTCCCTTCATGAGCTTGTCAAGGACATCTGCTACATCTTGTCGTGTTATGTCCCTAAAGTTAATTACCTCTGGTTTGTCTTTCTGTCCCTCAACGTAAGCATTGAGTATGGCAATCCAAAGCATTGGATCAGTCTCTTCTGTGCTTTCCGTTGTCTCTCTCTCAGCTTTCTGTTGTGCCTCTTGCTCAATGACTAATGGTATATACACTTTCTTGAAGTTTTCTTCCGTGAAAGCATTTGTACGAATCTCAGCCAAGATTTCATAAGCACGTTGTTTCATCCTGGTAGCTTTCTCACGTTCAGTTGTGAAATGAATCTTCAACTCTTCCATGAAACGAGGTACTTGTTGGTAGTCGGCATCTACGGCAATGGAATATACTCCACCTTCTTTCTCGCGAAGTTCATCGAAGAGGCGAGCTTGTACCAGATCTTTCACCACATTGAGGGCAATTTGTTCCTTGGCAGAAAGTGGTTTGTCGTTGGTGAAAGATAATTCTATTTCTCCTAAGTCGCCTTCCAAATCTGCTTCCAACTCACAAGTTATTTCACGTTTTGGTGAAGAGATGTTCTTTAACTTGTACTGACGTGGTGCTACTCCTGGCGTCCCAGGCAAGGAAGCCACATACTTCTCTATTATCTGGCGTGCTTCTTGTTCTGGCAAAGCACCTACTAAGCAGAAGGTGAAATAGGCGGCATTGCCGAAACGGTCATTAAAGAGACGTGGTAGATCTTGAAGTCTCATACGATTATAAAATGCCAGGTCTTCACGTGGGTTGTCTTCTGACGGTGGGTATAAGATGGTGTTGATGGAATCTTGTACGGCACTCATGCCCGTCTTGCTCCTATTGGAATAGAGGTACTTGCTTTTCTCCACAAACTTATTAAAAACAGCTGGATTGAAATTCTGTTTAGTCAACACTAAGTGGAGGTACTGGAAGAAGTCTTCTGCATGTGCCACAGTCGTATTTCCACCTACACCATCGGTGTAGTCATTGATGGAGAGTGAAAGTTGGATGTCTTTATTCTGTAGCCATTCGTAGAGTTGATTACGGCTGTACTTGTATAGACCAGATTGCATAATGAGCGACTGCATTGCTTTCTCTGAGGGGAGATCCTTTGAGGTAACCAATGAGTTACCACCCATCGCAGAACCGACAAAGTATATTGTCTTTCTTGCATCAGGCAGGTATTTGTAGAGTACTTTGGCACCATTGCTAAGGGTCCATTCGGTTACATTCAAGTCCTTAATGAGTGTACTCTTGTTAATCTTTCCTGGTGTAATTTTGTAGTCAATGAGTTGACTGATGGATGCAGGTTTGTCGAAAGCCAATATGGGGTCTTCCTTTACTTCAGCCAAAATCTTTTGGAACTGTGCTAATGGCACGTTCATGTCGGATGGATTGGCTGAATAGGTAATGAAACTGAGGTTTTTGTCGTTCATCCAGGAACGAACCCAAGCATTTAGATCTCCTACCTCCATATCTACTAAACTCTCCACGGAACGTCTGATCTGTTGATGGAAGGATTCCAGCGGCATACCATACAGATAGTTCTGTTTGAAAACATCCATCCAGTTGTCGGGAGTTCCCAGGTTATCAGATTCCATCAGAGGTTTCATCTCATTGTAGAGGGCTTCCTTGGCTTGCTCAAACTCTTCGCTATCGAATCCTTGGCGATAGATACGCTCACGAATAGCAAGGATTTGTTTGAGGGCTGCTTGTTCCTTGCCAGCATATGGTACGAAGTCCCAGGCGTTCTGGTCATATTGACGCACCAATGGTGAGTAACTGACGGTGGCTGTGATGAATTCTTCCTTTGCATCATTGCGCAGCATAGCCAATTCCTGGGAAGCTAAGCGTTGGAAGAGGCGAGCCTTGAGTTGGTCGCCCACTACATCACGTTTCGTAGGGTCTGTTATAGCAAGGTTACGTTGGTAAATACCGATGGAATTCGAAGTGTTCTCCTTGTCAATGAAACGGTAGTAGAGGGGTGTGTCATTTTCTGGGACGAGTGCATTCTCCCTCGTTATAGGTTTCTTGGAGGCAGGAATTGCCCCGAAGATACGTTTTACTTCTTTCTCGTATTCTGTAGGCTCGATATCACCGATAATGGCGACACACTGCAACTCTGGGCGATACCACTGCTGGTAGAAAGTCTTGATGTCCTTGGCTGTGTAACTATGAATCTGTTTTTCTGAACCGATGACGTTATGGGTGGCATAATCACTGTGATTGTAGATGTAAGGAGCGATGGCTTCCGTCAAGCGCTTGTTGACGTTGCGACTTTGTCTCCATTCCTCCGAGATGATGTTTGCTTCCTTTTCCACATCCTTGGGTAGTATCTTGATGCCATTGCACCAATCTTTGAGCAACAACATCATAGATGCCGTCACTTCACTGTCTGCTACAGGTACATTGTTGACTTGAAATCGGGTCTCGTTAATGCCTGTTTGGGCATTGAATACCAAACTGTGGTCACGGAGGTAAGTCATGACTCCATGAGGAAAGTGTTCGGTGGCATTGAACGCCATGTGTTCCAAGAAATGTGCCAAACCATATTGCTTGTTTGTCTCCAAGATAGCACCCACATTTTGGTACAAATAAAAGTTTACCTCTCCAGCGTTGCTTGGGTCACGCAATATATAATAGGTGAGTCCGTTAGGGAGTTTACCTTGTACTAAACCGTTGATTTGTGCCTGACTGCAAATCGGTACGAATAGCATACAGATGGTAATTACCATCTGTAATGCAAGAGTATAGATAGATCTTTTCATTCTGTTTATCTTTTCAAACCGTTTATTTCTGTAAGAGTTCAAGTGTAGCTAACTTGCGGGCAATAGTAGCCTGAATCATAGCCTGTACTTGTGTCATATTGTTGAGTTGAAGCGACTCCACGTAACCTTGGCGATAGTATTTGGTAGCATCCTCATACTTTTTTATCGCCGTGTAGCTGTCGCCAATCATGACGAGGTAGTTGATGCGGTCAACGACGGATGTTTCACCTGTCAATGCTTTTTCCACCCAATTGATGGCAATCTCGTGGTCGGCAGGAGCGAGTTTCTTGCCAGCTGCGTAATAAAGATTCTGTGCAGCCTTACCATAGTCGGCCGGTGTGGCGTTCTCACCCATCAACTTGAAGTATTCGTCCATCAGCTCCAAGTACTTCTTGATATCCTTGTCCTTGTAGATGACATAGATGGCATCGGCATATTTGGCAGACGACTTGGCTGGGTCGAAATTACCAACGAAGGAAATAACGGAATAGGAAGGCTTGTACTCCCCGGAAATCTTAGCCACATAGTCCTTGTAGCTTAGATTTCCTTCCTTGGCAAGGTCCTCGATGCGCTTGTCATTATACTCAATGACATAATAGGCAGCAGCATCGCCGACATTTTTCTGCCAAGCTGGAAGATTGGTGTTGATGAAGTCAGCTATCTTTTGTTGCTGTTCGATGTCGTCGCCACCTAATTGTGTGATGATGAGATAGTCTGTACGGTTGATGAGACTTGGACCTAACTTGGCTTGGATATAGGCACTGAACATCTTTCTGATTCTGACTACCCATTTCTCGGCATCCATGCCTTCTTGTGCCATAAGAAACTTAGGGGCTTGTTGTAGTACCTTCTGTTGGATGTCCAAGTCGGAAGGGTTGGCACGGTATTGTTCGTAGAGTTCCTTAAATCCGATGACATCGCCCGCGGCGGTTTTGCCAGCTTCCAACAATTCCCTTGCTCCCATCGCACCTACAGATATGGAGATTGCCTTTCCGTCATTGGCGATGAATGCCAAGGTAGGAAATGCCTCAATCTTGTATTGTTTGGCAATGGCAACATTCTCTGGCTTTTCGGCATCAATCTGTATGCTGATGAATTTCTCGTTGAAGTACTTTCCGATGGAGTCTTGAGTGAAAATGGTCTTTGCCATGCGTTTGCAAGGCCCGCACCATTGGGCATAGAAATCAACAAACAAAGGCTTATGCTGCTTCTTAGCCTCGTTGAGGGCTTGCTGGAAAGAGCCTTGGAAAAAACGAATGCCACTTTGTGTGGTGGCATCTGTTGGTACATCTTCTTTACTCTTGCCTTGAGCCATGCAAGGCTCAAGGTTGAAGAGAGAGAGAATTGCTGCAAAGAGCAATATACTAATATTTTTCATCATATCTTTTCTTCTATTTAGTTCTTAATGATGTATAGTTGGTGTCTTCGTCTCCATAGGAACCATTGTCCCAATCTCCGAACTCGTTCTTCTTGATGATGACTGTGAAGATGTGTGGAAGAAGGGCAGAGTGATCCTCGTTCTGCACTTTCAAGCTGATGCTATATCTACCTACAGGTAAGTTCTTGGAGGCAGCATAGAATACTTGAATCAAACTACCTTGAAGACGGATGGTTCCTTCCTGGATGGCTTGACGGAAAGCAGCGGCATCACCTCCCTCTGTAGCTTCTACGTCGTAAAACTCGTAGGTGATAGGCACTGTACCTGCTACGCCTTGGATAGCATACGAAGTCCAAGGAGAATTGTCGGTTACTTGAGGGGCATATTCATCTACTTCCTGATAGGCAACCAAGGTATCTGGTTCATATCCTGCGTTTTCAGCCTTGAGATAGCCTACAGGCATATTATGGCAACTCGATAGTGATATTAGTGAGATGAGGGTGATTGCCACGAAACTGATTTTACTATATAATCTTTTCATTTTGTTAAAAATCTGTTGGAGTGAAATCATAACTTAAAGCGTGTACGACTCCTGTCTGAGTCATAATGTTGCAGGAAGCAACCTCGCTGGTTTTTCCTGCAGCTTCGGAGGCAAGATAGATTTTCTTAGGGCCAGCCTGTGGCACACCTCCGTATGGTTCGCGATAGGTGTAAATCCAAAGCTGTTTTCCAGAGAGCATCGTGTATGTCTTACCACCTTGTCCGATCACTGTACTCGGATCTGTTGAGGCAATGCCAGGTATAAAGTCGTCGAGTTGGATAACTTGATTGCCCTTGATGATGGAGGAAAGGATGAAGTTACGACAGTCCTCTACGGGTACATCTGCTATCTGTTCATAACCATTCTGCAACAGATAACGGCGAATGCTGTGGTTGGTCATGCCAAACACTGTCAAGTTTTTGCCATAGGAACTGGTGCCCATAAATATCTCTTGGAGACCAGCGTGCTCTGCCATGATTACGAGAGAGTCCCAGTTGTAGGAATCTTGCTTGAAATAGTCCCACATGGTGCAATCGTGATAGCCGACGGATGTACCAGTGTCGGCGAAGTTATACTTGGTGCAGGAGGTGGTGAACCCTAAGGTTGCTACCACTACTACTATTAGGAGAAATATCTTTTTCATTTTCTTGTTTTCTTTATTTTAAGATGATTTACATGTAGCGCATCCAGTAGATGGTCTGGCGTATCATAGTGTTTGTTACCTTTCCGTCACGATCAGAATAAGCGTTGCTTGGAATTGGAAGGAAGAGGGCACCATTCTGGATGTCGTTAGCGGTCAAGGTCTGGAACTTGCCGTGTAATTCCTCCAAAATGTAGTTGTTGCGGATGATGTCATAGTAACGCTCATCGTTCTCGCCAAATAACTCCTTTTCACGTTCCTTGAAGATGGCTTTCTTGAGGTCGCCGTCATCATAGATGGATGGATAAGCTTCCGCACCGGCACGATTACGGATGGTGTTGAGGTCTGCGATGGCAAGGTCTGTCTGTCCTAACTTGTTGTAACATTCTGCACGGAGCAGGATAATGTCAGCAAGTCGCCAATACACGTAGTCCGCATTCAGTGAACGAAAGTCTTTGCCTGTCTCTGAGAACTCGTTTTGGGTGTAGATACACTCCCGGAACTTGTAAGGGATGGCATATTGGATACCATCTACCTCCACAGGGTTGTCGATGTCGTAGAAGAAGGCTTGCTTACGTTGGTCGGATGGGTCTGGGTACATTTCCTCGACGGTAGAAGGGTAGAGTTGAAGATAGTTGTCGTATGGAATGTTACCCATCTGTGCTGTCTCTTTTACTGGCCAGCTGAGGTAGGCTGTTGCCACGTCGTTTGGTGTTTGACTATCCTCAGAACGTGCCTTGTCGAATGTCAAGGTGAAGATAGCTTCTGGATTTGTCTCTTCTGGATGGGAAAGCTTGCGGCAGAGTTCTTCAGGAGAAGAGCATAAGCTATAGTTGCCCACTTTACCTTCTATCAAGAGAGTGGCGTAGTCGATGGCTTTCTGATAGTCTTCCTTAGGGTTGCCTTGTAAACCGTAAAGTTCTTCTACACTACCTTTCCAAGCGTAAATCTGAGCCAGAAGAGCGGCACTGTTGCCTTTGGAGGCATATTGACGGCTCGTGATGGAAGTGTTGTTCAAACCTCTTAGTTTGTCGTATGTTGGCAAGATGCTGAAAGCAGCCTCTGCACTGCTGATAGCTTTGTTGAGTACGTCTATCATCGGAGATCGACCATACATCACGATGTCGGTGGAATTCTTGGTGATCACGCAGTCGCCGTATCGTTGTGCCAAGAAAAAATAGGAAAGTCCCATGGCAAAGTAGGCTTGTCCTTTGTGGAAATTATAGCGTTCTTCCGACAAACCTTTTGTCTTGCCAATGTTGTCAAGGAGTAAGTTTGACTCATAGATAACGTTGTAGAGACCAGTCCACTGACCATCTTGGTCTTTGGCATAGCGTGGGTTCCAATCACGTAGTTCATTGTTCCAACCGAGATTGTCAGCCTTGGCACCTGCTGCGATGAAGGCATCGTTTTTGCCTAAGAAGGCGTTCTCGAAGAATAGTATGGAGGATGTAGTGGCATTCAACTCATTTTCTGATTTGAATGCATTGTTGAAGGTGACTTGGTTCTCTGGAATCTGCTCCAAGTCGCATGACACCAATCCTACCGCACAGATGGCGGCTATAAATAGTTTCTTCTTCATGTCTTGTTAAAATTTTAAGTTAAAGCCAAATGTTACTGAACGGTTCAATGGGTACTGCTGACCCGTATCCTTGCCTGTGTAAGGATCAACGACTTCAGGGTCTGTACCTGAGTAGTTGGTCCACAAGAAGAGGTTTTGACCTGTGACATATAGGCTCAGTCCCTTGATTTTGTTTTTAAACCACTTGGCAGGCATCTCATAAGATAAGGTAATGGACTTGAGACGCAGATAGTTGACATTCTCGATATTGGAGTCGATGTCGCCATCAAACTGTCCTATGTAGCCTTGGTCTGCGAACTCCAAGGATGGATAGTCGGTCTCATCGCCAGGCTTCTGCCAGAAGGTTACCTTGCTTGGATCTGCCATGATGGTGCCGAAGGTCTTGGTGAAGTTGAATGCAGAGTTCTTCACCATGTTCATCATTTTGCGTCGAATGGTATAGCTCATCATCATGTCGAGTGTCCAGTTCTTGTACGAAATACGGTTGCTGATACCCCCGAAGGCACTTGGCAAGGTACTGCCTGCATAGTACTTGTCGTTGTTGTTGATGGTTCCATCCTGATTGAAGTCCTTGATTTTACGACCACCCACACGCAACTGATAGTTCTCGCTGTTATTGAAGCTCAATGGTACGAGCTTACCTGATGCGTTGTAATAATATGGTATCTGGGAGTCATCCTGTACGATGCCCTCGTCGTGATAGGTGTAGATGCCATAGACTGGGCGGCCCAATACCTTGTCGCTCAAGTCCTCACTTCCGTATGACTTGCGGAAGAGGTTGCGGTCGTGAGAGATGTTGAAGCCCAGTGTCCACTGCCAGTTCTTTCGCTTGATGATATCTGCGGAAATCTCAAACTCAATACCCTCGTTGGATATGGCGGAAGAGTTGTTCCACATCTTGTCTGCCAAGAAGAAGTTTCCTGGGGTTGAGGTCTGCATCAGCAAGGCATGGGAGTATTTGTAGTAGTAATCCAACTTCACTTGCAAGCGATAGTTGAAGAGCTGAAGGTCGAGACCTAAGTCATATTGGTCGTTTTTCTCCCAAGTGAGCTGGTTGTTTGCGAGAAGTCCTGGTATCAAACCTGAATTACCTAAGAATGTGTTGCTGGTACTCATGGTTCCCAACGCAAGGTAAGCCTCGTTGAACTTCTGACCAGAGCGTCCCCAAGATGCACGGAACTTACCGAAGCTGAGCCACCAGAGATTTTTCATGAATGGTTCGTCACTGAATGTCCAGCCCAAGCCCACAGCAGGGAATGTTCCCCATCTCACGTTGCTACCGAAGACAGAAGAACCGTCGGAACGAAGGGAAAATTCTGCAAGGTACTTGTGCTTGTAGTTGTATGCCAAGCGACCGAAGAGACTCATCATCTCTTGTACTTCCTGGTTGCTGTTGTACGTTTGCAATGCCTCATAGGTGCCATATTCGTCTTGGCGTAATGATGGCCATTCCTCACCTACATAGTGGATTTGGTTGGTAGGGCCGCCATAGGCAGAACCGCCAACAGTGTTGAGCTGGTCACGGTTGTAGGAGAAACCGCCCATCAACTCGAAGAAGTGCTTTTCCTTGAGGTCGAACTTATAGGTGAGATAGTTCTCGCTCTGAATCATCGTCATGCCGATGTTCTGTCCTTCTGACTTGGATAATTTCTTGTAGGTCAGATAGTCTGGCGTAAAGGTATTGAGACGAGTGTTGTAGTGGTCGATAGCTGCCGAGAGCGAGAGCTTCAACCCCTTGATGATGTTATAGTTGAGTCCACCGCTCAATCGAATATTGTAGTTGGAGTTCACTCCATTGATTCCTCTCAAGGATTGCATAGCGGTCTTTTCGGCGATGCTTCCTTTTCCTGGCAAGAGGGTGGATTGTAGCTTCGGATCAATAGTGAGACCTTGTACCTTGCCTGTGGTAGCTGCTTTTTGGTCAGTGTAAGATAAGTTGATGCGAGTATAGGCATCTACCTTTGGGGTAATCTTGAAGTCAAGATTGGACATGAGGTTGGCTCGCAAGAAACTGGAGTTGATCATGATACCTTTCTCGTTGTAGATACCTGCGGCTACCATGTAGCGTACATTGTCGTTGCCCCCGGAGATGGAAAGGTCGGCCTTGGTCACCTGGCCGACACGAAAAGCATACTTCCACCAGTTGGTGCTGTTATTATAGAAAGTATTGAGGGAATCCTGTGCTAACGAAGGAATCTTGTTGGAATCGTCTGTGGTGATGTTACCCTTATTCCAAAGGTAGTCGTAAGCACCATAACTGTTTGGATCCCATCCCCATGTGTCCTTGTAATTATTCGGGAAGATAACCTTATCGGTCGTCCAGTCATATTCGCCGACACGTTGGTTCTTTGCCAAGAGAAGGTTCATCAAGCGCTCACCATTACCACGCAACTGGGTTGGGGTGGCAGGGAGCCAAGAGAAAGACTGGGATACGTTGGCGTTAAATTCAACCTTACCACTCTTACCTTTCTTGGTAGTGATGAGGATGACGCCATTACCTGCACGAGAGCCATAAAGTGATGCGGAAGTGGCATCCTTCAAAACCTCGACCGACTCGATGTTGGAAGGGTCAAGAGAAGAAAGTGGGTTGATACCTCCTGTATAGGTAGAAGAAGATTGGACAGGGACACCATCAACGACAAACAACGGAGAACCGTCGTTGACACCTTGCTGATTAAGGGAACTAAAGCCTCGAATGACAATCTTGGAGCCGTTTCCGCCAGGCTGACCTGAGAGGTTGGATACATCGACACCTGCCATCTTGCCTTGCAATAAGGTTTCGATTGAGGAACTTGGTACGTCTTTGAGAGCTTCACCCTTCAAGGAAGAGACTGAGCCTAACATATCACGGCGAGTACGGCTACCGTATGCGATGACTGCTACCTCGCCAAGTTGGTTGCCCTCTTCCTTGAGGATGACGTTAACTGGGCGGCCGTTGTTATATTTCACGGTCATGGGCGCATATCCGATGGCAGACACGATGAGCTCGCCGTTAGAAACATTGGTAGATAAGGTAAACTTACCCTCAGTGTCGGCGATGGTACCTTCTCGCGAACCTTTTATCCTTATGGTTGCGTTAGGGATGAACTCACCTTCGGTATCCTTTACTACACCCTTTATGAAAAATGAACCTTTTTGGCCGGTGTCCAAGCGGAATACACGGATAGACTTACCATTCACGCTGTAGGTAAATGGTGTCTTGCTCAACAAGTCTTGAACGGCTTTTTCTACTGTAGCTTCATCGAATGAGACAACCATCTTGTCGGGATAGTTCCTTACCTCATTGGTGTAATTGATGGAATAATCGCTATTCTTGGTGATGTAGTCCAAAATAGACGAAAGAGTTTTCTCCTTGAAGGAAACAGATAATTTTATCTCTCCCGTTTGTGCCAATACTGCAACTGGGTTAGACAAAGTTATCATCAAGCATCCTACTATGCATAGCAGATGCCAAGAACGGATGATGTTTTTGTGCATATCTCTCTCTGTTAAATTAATAAATACATTCTTTATTATGGAGTGCAAAGTAACAACTTTTTGATGGAATATGCAAATTTTATGTATTTTTTTTGCCAGAAATCCTCTAAATAAGTGTTTTTCTTAAGCTTTCATGCTTTACATTCTTTGAATTTCTGAATGCATTCCAGTCTTGCTCAAATCTAGAGAGTATCAGTCTCCCAGGCTTAACCACCATTGCAGAGAGCACTTTCGATGGTTGTAGTAAACTACAGGAAGTAAGAGTTCCTAGCACATTGGAGCGTATCGGTGACATGGCTTTCAACAATTGCAACAATTTGAACAACGTATATACTTATACCGTTCTCCCTATCAACATCGACCAGAATACGTTTACCAATTTCAAGGCTACTACCCTTTGGGTGCCATTTGGGATTATATTCTGTACTATTTTACATCATTTCCTTCTTAAACCAAAGCTCGAACACACAGTCGGCGATGAAAACTCCATCCTTTTCCAAGGTGATCAATTCCTTGTCGATGAGGGCTTTCTTGATGCGGTCGATATTGG
>USSA01000062.1 GCA_900557255.1 uncultured Prevotella sp. | reverse complement strand
CGCAATGAAAGCTTGCTTTCAAATTGCCGAGTGCAGCTTATCTTCTGCAAAGATAGTATAAATAATAGATAAAACAAAGGAAAAAAGTATATTTTTGAAAAATCTTTCTGTTTTTTCAGATTTTTGCAGTACTTTTGCAGAAGAAATATAATAATTCTTCAAACTAACTATATTTGATTATGAAACAAACTATTCTTGTTACTGGTGGTACAGGCTTCATAGGTAGCCATACTACAGTAGAGTTGCAGCAGGCAGGCTACAATGTTGTTATCGTAGATGATCTCTCAAACTCAAAGATTGAAGTACTCGATGGTATCGAGAAGATTACAGGTATCCGCCCTGCTTTTGAACAGGTTGACTTGCGCGACAAGGCTGCTACCGAGGCTGTATTCCAGAAATATCCTGATATTAAGGGTATCATTCACTTTGCTGCAAGCAAGGCAGTAGGCGAGAGCGTACAGAAACCATTGTTGTATTATCGCAACAATATCGTATCGCTCATCAATCTCCTGGAACTTATGCCAAAGTATCAAGTAAAGGGTATCATCTTCTCTTCTTCTTGTACCGTTTATGGTCAGCCGAAGCCTGAGAATTTGCCTGTAACAGAAGAGGCTCCACATCAGAAGGCTACTTCACCTTATGGCAATACTAAGGAGATTAATGAGCAGATCATAGCTGATTATATCCATAGTGGTGCAGCCATCAAGAGCATTGTATTGAGATATTTCAATCCTATAGGTGCACATCCTTCTGCTGAGATTGGTGAGTTGCCAAATGGTGTGCCAAACAATCTGATTCCATACGTTACTCAGACAGCTATGGGTATCCGCAAGGAACTCACTATCTTTGGTAATGATTATGATACTCCTGATGGAACCTGTATCCGCGACTATATTTATGTTGTAGACTTGGCTAAGGCACATGTAGCTGCTATGGCACGTGTTCTTGATAAGGAGACTGAGCCTATCGAATATTTCAATATCGGTACAGGTAACGGAAACTCAACACTCGAGATTGTTGAGACTTTTGAAAAAGCTACAGGTGTGAAACTGAATTGGAAGTATGGTCCACGAAGAGAGGGCGATATTGAGAAAATTTGGGGTGATTGCACCAAGGCGAACAAGGTACTCGGCTGGAAGGCTGAGGCTAAGCTTGAAGATGTGTTGGCTTCTGCTTGGAAATGGCAGCAGAAACTTCGCGCTGATGGCATCATGTAAAGTGTTGGTTGTTTTAGAAAATAATGTGAATTGGCTTCTTTTTTCCTCTGAAAGGTTAAAAAAGCTAATTTTTGGGAAACTTATCGTCGGGAAGACGGTAAGTTTCCTTTTTTTTATATATCTTTGCAGAAAGAACTATTGGTTTAACGAAACTTGAAAATATATGAAACAGACTTTACTTTCAATATTAACAATTGCAATGTTAGCACTTTCTGTTCCTTCGGATGCTATGGCCAACCAGGGAAACATAGAATGGGCAGACCTTGATGTGGCAGATATCAACTTGAATTATGCTGGGGGCGTGATGCATATCACCGGCGCTAGCGGGCAAGTGGTGAGAATATATAATGTGGCAGGTGTTACTATCAAGACCTTCCGCATAGAAGGTAATGACAAGCGCGTAAACTTGCCATTGGCTGATGGTATCTATATTGTAAAGGTGGGGAATACCTTTACGCGCAAAATTTGCGTAAAGCATTAATAGTACTATAGAGGCCTTAGAATGCCGTTTAACTTTAATCAGAAAGTGAAGCTCTTTCATTTTTCGTTACTTATTATTTCTTGCTGTTTGATGTTCTGTTCTTGCCACGACAGGGTGCCAAACAGCAATTTCCAATTATCGTTAGATGATTATCAGGACTTACGTTCTTCTGCCTATGCTATCAATTCGAGGGCGGTAAGGAATCTGATAGACAGCATCATGCGAAATGATAAAGACCGACATGCTGCTGATTTGCATACCCGTCGCTATTATCAGAATGAAGGTAATCTGCTTTGGATTACACGTCATGGGGTAAATAGTCAGGCTGACTCCCTGGTGACTTGCCTGCGTACTGTAGCGGATATGGGATTTGATAAACGTCGGTTCTATGTGGATGCTATTGCCCGAGATATTGACAGGTTACGAGATTTAAATCTAGATTCAGCTGATAATCAGATTAATCAAGTGATAGCCCGACTGGAGTATCGCTTGACCAAAGCTTACTTCAGATATACGATGGGGCAGAATTTTGGATTTATGAATCCTAGTTTTGTTTTCAATCGTTTAGATACTCTTGCTCCCAATCCTTATGATAGTAGCAAGAGACCCGTTAGGTTCAGAGGTCTGTTTGATGTAAAAATGGCTCATGCAGATGATGCGTTCTATCAGAAGGCTATGCAAATGGTTAGATGCGACTCGGTGGCTTCCTTCCTGAAAGAAGTACAGCCTAAGAATCCTTTCTATTATCAACTACTGGAGAAATTGAAGGCTGGAGGACTGGGCAAGGCGATGAGAATCAAAATTCTCTGCAACATGGAACGTTGCCGCTGGAGACAGTATGATAATCCCTGGCAACACGAAAAATATGTGGTTGTCAATATACCATCGTTCCATCTGATGGCTATTGATCATCAGGATACGCTCTCGATGCGCATAGGTTGTGGAGCCAGTAAAACCAAAACCCCGATATTGAACAGTCATATCAAACGTATGGAGTTGAATCCTCAATGGTTTGTTCCCCGTAGTATCGTTCTCCATGATATGATACACCGGGTGGGGAATCATGGCTACTTTCGCGCGCGTAACTACTATGTAAGGGAAGTGGCAACAGGTAAGGAGGTTGACTTAAACAGAGTAACTCGATCTATGCTTATTTCTGGTGCTTATGGCATCGCCCAGCGGGGCGGAAAGGGGAATGCTCTGGGAAGAATCATCTTCCGTTTTGATAATAATTTCTCGGTCTTCCTGCATGATACTAACAGTAAGGGCGTGTTTGGACAAGAGGATAGAGGAGTATCGCATGGATGTATCAGAATAGAAAAACCATACGATTTCGCTGTCTTCCTATTGGCTGACAAAAACGAGAAACTGAAGGAAAAGATATACTATTCGATGACAGCAGATTCGCTGGCCAATAAAAAACTTGTTGTGAATAACGTAAAGGTTAATCCTCAAGTTCCTCTCTTCATAACCTATTATACACTCTATCCGTTAGCAGGAGGCAGAATAGCTGAATATTCTGATGTGTATGGATTTGATGCGGTAATATTCGATATGTTGAGAAAATATCTATAAACAACACATTTGTAAAAGCAATGATAAACGATAAAGAACTCTTGGCGATGATTAGGGATTCTAAGACCCAACGCGAAGGCTTTGCTGTACTGGTAAGTCAGTATAGCGAGCCGTTGTATTGGAAGGTTCGCCATATAGTTTTAGATCATGATGATGCTGATGATGTGTTGCAGAATGCCTTTGTTAAGGCTTGGACCAATCTGGATTCGTTTCAGGGAAAGTCTTCGCTCTCAACATGGCTTTACCGTATAGCAATTAACGAAGCGCTTGATTTCTTGAGACGCAAGAAGCAGATGGTAAATGTCAGTACCGAAGACGAGCCGGGCTTGGCTTCACGTCTTCTTGCCGATGACTATTTTGATGGTGACCAGATTCAGGCAGAACTGCAAGAGGCTGTAGCCCTACTGCCTGATGTTCAGCGCACAGTTTTCACTCTAAAATATTATGATAATATGAAATATTCAGAGATGAGCAAGGTGCTGTCAACAAGTGAAGGAGCTTTGAAGGCATCCTATCATCTTGCTGTGAAAAAAATAACCGATTTTTTCAATCGTGAGGATTAAACCTTTTCGGTTAGTTTTCGTCTATTTAATAAAGTATAAAAGAAAGGAATGAGGAATATGTTAAAAGAAGACAATATATTGAATAGCCGTTTTGGTAAGAAAAACCATTTCCAGGTGCCGGCTGGTTATTTCGACCAGCTGACGGATAGGGTGATGGCAAATTTGCCGGAGCAGGAACCCCGCATCATTCACATGCAGCCTAGCTTATGGCAGCGTATGCCGATTCGAAAGATTGCGGCGGCTGTTGCTGTTTTGGCTGTGATGGGAGGTGGTTCGGTATTGGCGCTGAAATATACGGGAAGCAGTAAGCCTGCTATGGCACATGTGGACCATATGGTTCAGAAAGTTGCTGTGAATAATAATGAGGATGCTACTTTTAATGAGATGGCCGATTATACGATGATGGATAATGAAACTATCTATGCATCGCTGATTGCAGAAAATTAATGGTTGGTATTTCTTTTTGTCTACAGATAAAGATTTAAAAAAGATAAGGTATGAGAAAGATAATGCAACATAGGTTTCTTGCGCTTTTAGCTATACTGATGATTAGCCTGGTTTCACTTGCTTCACAGCCTCAGGGTAGAAAACATCATGATGGATTTGATCCTAAAAGGTTTCAGGCTGAACTAGAACAGTTTATTACGACTAATGCCTGTCTTACGCCGAGAGAAGCTGCTAAATTCTTCCCGGTATATAGACAGATGGGTAAGAAAATGCGTATGATATTCGATGAAATGCGCCGATTCCGTCATGTGAATCCGAATGATAATGAGGCATGTGCCGAAGCAATCAGAAGACAGGATGAGTTGGATATTCAGCTGAAACAGTTGCAGCAAGAGTATCATTCTAGATTTATGACCATCTTGCCACCTAATAAGGTGTTCAGTGTCATCAAGGCAGAGGAACGGTTCCATCGGCAGGCATTCAGACGGATGAAGAAATAAATCTCTAAAAAAGTAGAGATAAAACTATTTAATATGTATTTATGTGACTTTTGATCACATTAATAGGGTCGCGAAGATATTTTTAATAATATTTTCGCGATTTTATTTTGTCCTTTCCGTTATTTGTTGTACTTTTGCACTTTGGAAAATAATAATATAATATAAAAAGGTATGTACAGAAGTAATACGTGTGGAGAGTTACGTCTCTCTGATGCCGGCAAGGAAGTGACACTTGCCGGTTGGGTACAGCGCTCAAGAAAGATGGGTGGTATGACATTCGTCGATTTGCGCGACCGTTATGGTATCACACAGTTGGTCTTCAACGAGGCTGATAACAAAGACTTGTGTGATGCTGCTAACAAGCTAGGTCGTGAATTCTGCATTCAAATAAAGGGTGTGGTAAGTGAACGACAGAGCAAGAATCCTAAAATGGATACTGGTGACATCGAAATCCTGGTGAAGGAACTCAATGTCCTCTCTCAGAGTCAGACCCCTCCTTTCACTATCGAAGATAATACTGATGGTGGTGATGATATCCGTATGAAGTATCGTTATCTTGATTTGCGTCGTCCTGCAGTGCGCAAAAATCTGGAGTTGCGTCATCGTATGTGCATCTTGATTCGTAACTTCCTCGATGCACAGAACTTCATGGAGGTTGAAACTCCAATTCTTATTGGTAGTACACCAGAGGGAGCACGCGACTTTGTTGTTCCTTCCCGTATGAATCCAGGTCAGTTCTACGCTCTTCCACAGAGTCCTCAGACTTTAAAGCAGCTCTTGATGGTTGCTGGCTTCGACCGCTATTTCCAGATTGCCAAGTGCTTCCGTGATGAGGATCTTCGTGCTGACCGTCAGCCAGAGTTTACACAGGTTGACTGTGAAATGAGTTTTGTTGATCAGGATGATGTCATCAACCTTTTCGAGGAAATGGCTCGCCATTTGTTTAAGGAGATTCGTGGTGTAGAACTTCCTAAGTTGGAGCAGATGACCTGGCACGATGCTATGCGCCGTTTCGGTAGTGATAAGCCAGACTTGCGCTTCGGTATGGAATTTGTTGAGTTGAAAGATGCTTTCACAGGTAAGGGTAATTTCTCTGTATTCGATGAGGCTAAGTATATTGGCGGTATCTGTGTTCCAGGCTGCGCTGATTATAGCCGTAAGCAGTTGAACGAATTGACTGATTTTGTTAAGCGTCCTCAGGTCGGTGCCAAAGGATTGGTATATATCAAGTATAATGCTGATGGTACCGTGAAGAGTAGCATAGATAAGTTCTATTCTCCAGAGGAACATGCTGAAATCAAGACCGTAATGGGAGCCAAGGATGGTGACCTTGTTTTGATTTTGAGCGGTGATAATGCTAACAAGACACGCATTCAGCTTTGCTCTTTGCGTTTGGAAATGGGTGACCGTCTTGGTCTTCGTGATAAGAACGTATTCAAGTGTCTTTGGATTATCGACTTCCCTCTCTTTGAGTGGAGCGATGAGGAACAGCGCCTGATGGCAACTCATCATCCTTTCACTATGCCAAATCCTGATGATATCCCATTGCTCGATGAGCATCCTGAGCAGGTTCGTGCCAAGGCATACGACTTTGTTTGCAATGGTATCGAAGTAGGTGGAGGTTCTCTCCGTATCCATGATACTCAGTTGCAGGAGAAGATGTTCGAGGTTCTCGGCTTTACTCCAGAACGTGCTGAGGCCCAGTTCGGTTTCTTGATGAACGCTTTCAAGTATGGCGCACCACCTCACGCAGGTCTTGCTTTCGGTTTGGACCGTTTCGTCAGTATTATGGCTGGTCTCGACAGTATTCGCGATTGTATTGCCTTCCCAAAGAACAACTCCGGTCGAGATGTTATGCTCGATGCTCCTTCTGAACTTGACCCTAAGCAGTTGGATGAATTGGAAATCAAACTTGATTTGAAGGCTGAATGAAAATAGAGAAACGAAGGTATTCACTCCATAAAAGAGTATGCGTAAAATGCCTTGAGAAAAATTCAATGATTTATAATAAGTAATTGATTTTTAGTAAATAAAGTGCTGCGCTTCTTGACGTAAATCAAGAAATGCAGCACTTTTGTTTATAAGTAGTAGTTTTTTCTATTTTTCTAACACTATTTCGAAATAAAAGTTATAAATTTGCAGCAGATATTAAGGTTGAGCTGACGAAATGAGGCTCAATAGAATCATAAAATTCTTAAAACATGGTAGAAAAGAAAGCGACAACTAAGACTGCTGCAAAGAAGCCAGCAGCAAAGAAGGCTCCAGTAGCAAAGAAGGCTCCTGCAGCAAAGAAGGACGTTCTTTACTTGAACGCAGAGAACGCAGGTTTTAGAGCTGGTGATGTATATCAGGCATTGGCAGCTTCAGAAAAGGCTCTCACAGTAGCAGAAATTGCTAAGGCTGCTAAGATCAGTACAGAGGATGTAATCCTTGGTATCGGTTGGCTCTTCAAAGAGGGTAAGATTAAGGATGAGGACAACAAGGTTGCTCTCGCTTAAATAAGGTTTATTTTTCAAAGAGCCGCGGTTGCTTGTAAGTGAGTAACCGCGGTTTTTTCTTTTTGTGTCTTCTCTCTTGAAAGAGGACGAATGTTATGATTATTATATGAAACTTGATCAGGAGATATTCAATGTTCTTTTGGCTGCGGGTGCAAAAGGGTTGAAAGTAGAAAAAATAGCTCGCCATGTATATAATTCCTGTAATTCGATTTTTACACCTCTGAATTACAAGGATGTTCATAGCTATGTTACGCAATATCTCACCAGATGCGCTAAAGACCCACAATCGCTTATCGAAAAAGGTAAGGGGTATGGTGTATATCATGTTAATTTTGATTCAAAGGCCGTACAGCAACTGATGCTCAATTTTTCTTCTTCTGTATTAGAAAATAGTAATGAAGAGGAGGACAAGGCTGACGATAGTGCTCCTCAAAGTCTTTTTGATGAGAATATGTTCTAAATTATTTTTTTTATGAGGGGAATGTTGTAGTATGTTCGTATAATATATGTAGACTTTATAAAAACTGATAAAAGTTAAACAGTAAACATATAAACGAATAAACTATGGCTAGTAGATATTTATTAGGTTTTGACGTAGGCTCCAGTTCTGTAAAGGCTTCGCTTACTGATGTTGACAATGGAGAAATCGTAGCTGCTGCATTCTATCCGGATCATGAAGCACCCATTATGGCTGTAAAGACCGGTTGGGCAGAGCAGGATCCTCAGATGTGGTGGGATAATGCTAAGCTGGCGCTCAGGAAAATCATGGCAGAATCTGGTGCCAAGGGTGAAGATATCCTTGCTATTGGTATCTCGTACCAGATGCATGGCTTGGTTTGTGTTGATAAGAATCAGCAAGTTTTGCGTCCTAGTATCATCTGGTGCGACTCTCGTGCCGTACCTTATGGCGAAAAGGCTTTTCATGATTTAGGTGAGGACTTCTGCTTGCGTAATCTGCTCAATTCTCCTGGAAACTTTACTGCATCTAAACTTGCTTGGGTAAAGGATAATGAACCGGAACTGTTTGATAAGATTGATAAGATTATGCTTCCTGGTGATTATCTGGCAATGAAACTTTCAGGTGAAGTTAAGACTACTATCAGTGGTCTTTCTGAAGGTATGATGTGGGACTTCAACCAGAAAAAGCCTGCTAAATTCCTGCTTGATTACTTTGGCTTCGATGAAAGCATTCTGGCTGATATTGTTCCTACATTCTCTGTACAGAGTGTAGTAAGTAAAGCGGCAGCTGAAGAACTTGGTCTGAAAGAAGGTACACCAATATCTTATCGTGCGGGTGACCAGCCAAATAATGCTGTGAGTCTGAATGTGTTCAATCCGGGTGAAATTGCAAGTACTGCAGGTACATCAGGAGTTGTATATGGTGTATTGGGTGATGTTAACTATGACCCAAAGAGCCGTGTCAATACTTTTGCTCATGCTAATTATACTACAGACCTTGACCGTCTTGGTGTATTGTTGTGTATCAATGGAACTGGTATCTTGAATGCGTGGGTTCATCGAAATTTCACTCCAGATGTAAGCTATGCGGATATGAATGATCTTGCAGCTTCTGTGCCAATAGGTAGTGATGGTGTTAAGATTATCCCATTTGGTAATGGAGCTGAGCGTGTATTAGAGAATAAGGAAGTTGGGTGTTCTATTCGTGGCATCAGCTTTAATAAGCATAATCGTGCTCATGTTGTTCGTGCAGCACAAGAGGGTATCGTCTTCAGTTTCTGCTATGGAATGGAAATCATGCAGCAGATGGGTATGGATATCAAGAATATTCATGCAGGTAAGGCTAATATGTTCCTCAGTCCGTTGTTCCGAGATACCTTGGCGGGTGTGAGTGGTGCTACTATCGAACTTTATGAGACAGATGGTAGTGCAGGTGCTGCTAAGGGTGCTGGTATTGGTGCCGGTATCTATAAGGATCATAATGAGGCTTTTGCTTCATTGAAGAAACTTGCAGTCATAGATCCTGATGAGGCTAACCGTTCTGCTTATCTCGAGGCTTATTCTGCATGGAAAGAAGAGATGAAAAAACTTTAAACGTTTGTAATTTACTTTAGACAATTTTTTTATAATATCAGATAAAGGGTGGGAGAAGTCTCACCCTTTATTATTTTTCCCGATTCTTTTGACTTTTGGGGGAGCTTCCGCTTATTTAAGGATTGGATTTAAATATCTGTAGTTGATTTTTCTGAGTATCTATCCGTCTATGTTTTGCCATGATGAACCTCTTTAGAAGATAGATAAGTGATTATACAATGAAAAAATCCCCCAGCCCGCTTGAGAATGCAGGATGGGGGATTGGTATTTTGAATCAAAACAGTTTAATTCTTGAAACTGTGGATTGGAGCCGGAATACGACCGGCACGGTTTACGAATGCCTCGCAACTGAATGGGTTTACCGGCATGATTGGAGCATGACCGAGCAAACCGCCAAAATCTACATTGTCGCCTACCTTCATGCCCACAACTGGGATGATACGCACGGCAGTAGTCTTCTGGTTAACCATACCGATGGCAGCCTCGTCGGCAATGACACCGGAAATGGTGGTGGCTGGAGTATCGCCAGGGATGGCAATCATATCCAAGCCTACTGAGCAGACACAAGTCATCGCCTCAAGCTTCTCGATGGTCAGCGCACCAGCCTCTACAGCGTTGATCATACCCTGGTCTTCGCTGACAGGGATGAAGGCACCGCTCAAACCACCTACATAAGAAGAAGCCATGATGCCGCCCTTCTTAACCTGGTCGTTCAGGAGTGCAAGAGCTGCTGTGGTACCAGGAGCACCGGCATGCTCAAGACCGATGAGCTCGAGAATATCGGCTACACTATCACCGATAGCTGGGGTAGGAGCCAATGAAAGGTCGATGATGCCGAAAGGTACGTTCAGACGGCGTGAAGCCTCCTTAGCTACCAACTGACCTACACGGGTAATCTTGAAGGCGGTGCGCTTGATGGTTTCGCAAAGAACCTCGAAGCTCTCGCCCTTTACCTTCTCCAATGCATACTTTACAACGCCAGGACCGCTGACACCGACACTCACTACCGCATCGGCCTCTGAAACACCGTGGAAGGCACCTGCCATGAACGGATTGTCGTCTGGCGCATTGCAGAGAACAACGAGCTTGGCGCAACCCAGAGAACCTCTGTCCTTGGTTGCCTCGGCTGTATCCTTTACGATTTCGCCCATCAGTCGGACGGCATCCATGTTGATACCGGTCTTGGTAGAACCCACATTGACAGAACTGCAGACGAAATCGGTTTGTGCCATCGCCTGAGGGATAGAACGGATAAGGAGCTCATCGCTCTTGCTCATACCCTTGCTTACGATGGCAGAATAGCCGCCCAGGAAGTTGATGCCGAGTTCCTTGGCACACTGGTCGAGGGTCTTGGCAATCTTCACGTAATCGTCGGTAGTCTTGCAGGCAGAACCGCCTACCAGCGAGATAGGAGTGATGGAGATACGCTTGTTGACGATAGGCACACCAAACTCCTTGGAGATTTCTTCGCCGGTCTTCACCAGGTTCTTTGCCAGACGTGTAATCTTATTATGAATGTTCTGACAGAGCTCATCGAGATCAGTAGATGCGCAATCCAAAAGGTTGATACCCATGGTGATGGTACGCACATCGAAATTCTCCTGCTCTATCATCTTATTGGTTTCGATAACCTCAGATATATTGATCATATTGTTTGCTTTTTAAATTCTGTGCATCATATTGAAAATTTCCTCGCGCTGGCATTTGATCTGCACGCCCATAGCCTTACCAACATTGGTGAGTTCATCGGCTACTTCCTCGAAAGTTTTCTGCATCTTGCTCATGTCTACGATCATCATCATGTTGAAATACTCCTGTACGATGGTCTGAGAGATATCCAAGATGTTGATACTGTTCTCTGCCAAATAGGTACATACCTTGGCGATGATACCAACGGTATCCTTGCCCACTACTGTAATAATCGTTCTGTTCATGTATTTATTCCTTATTTTAAATTGGTAAGTTTCCGGCTGCAAATTTACAACTATTTTGTTAGACTGCCAAATAAAAAGTCAGAAAACTTGTAAAATCACTAACGCTTTGCAAGTTTTCTGACTCATTTTTACCTTTCTTGTTTCCTTATCTTACTTGATACCTCTTTCGTTGAGTGCCTTGGAATATTTGGCTGCATTCTGCAGGTGCTCATCGTAAGTGCGGGCAAAATTATGAGTGCCGCTAAAATCCTCCTTGGCACACATGTAGAGGTAATCGTGATGCACATGGTTGAGGACGGCATCGATACCTGCTACGCTCGGAATACGGATAGGACCCGGTGGCAAACCTGGGTTCTTGTAGGTATTATACGGGCTCTTGATAGACAGGAGGTTGTTGTAGATGCGCTTGAGGTCGAATCGCTGCCAGGCATATTTAATGGTAGGATCGGCCTGCAATGGCATTCCCTCTGGATATTCGGCATTGCGAAGCATCAGACGGTTATAATACATGCCGGCTATCATCGGTTTTTCGCCGTTGTTGGCTGTTTCTTCGTCCACGATGCTGGCAAGGGTGATGATCTCAATCGGTGTCAACTTCATAGCCTTTGCCTTTTCGGTGCGCTCAAAGTTCCAGAACTTGTCGCTTTCTTTCTTCATGCGCTCCAGAAATTTATCTACTGAGATGTTCCAGTAGAGATCGTAGGTGTTAGGTACGAACATGCAGGCGATGGTGGCAGTATCGTAACCGTATTTCTGACAGACGCTCTCGTCGCGCAGGGCATGGTAGAGGTCGTTGCTGCCAAACATCATCTTCTTGCCAATCTCATCAGAGAGTTTGTCGAGCGTGCGTACCGATGGGATGGTGAGGCTTACCGGTTCCTGCAAACCGTTCTTCATGTGGCGCCATGTCTTGAGGGCACCGTCGCCTGGAGCAATGGCGTATCTACCTGTGCGGATATGATCGGCATAGCCGGAATGGAGGGTCAGGGTCTTGAATGCCTGGAACGGAATGCTCTTGGCAAATGGGCGGAGCTTGTTGTATACAGAGTCAATGTTATCATCGCTGTCGATGTAAACATACTCGGTCTTGCTGCTCTTCGAGAAGGAAGAGAAACAGTAGATGTAGCCTACGATGGCGATGACTGCGATGCAGCCTATAGCACCATACAGATAGAGCTTAGAAAATGATTTTTTCTTTTTCATATTCTTCTTGTTTGTTATTTTTCGGGTGCAAAAGTACAGTAAAAATAGGAAATAGCAAAGTATAGAAATTTAAAATAGGTTAATTGTCATCTTTCTTTATCCGTTGTGTCTGCTTTTTTGTTACCTTTGCACTTGACATTGAGAATCAACATGTGTATCGGTGCTTTCGGGCACATTAATTATAAAAGGATTATGAAAATGAAATTTTCGATATCGTATGCAGCCAAGTGGGGTCATGCCCTGCATGTAGAATTAACTTTTGCCGCCGCTGATGGATATCAAGATACGATGGACTTGCCGATGAACACCCGCGACGGGTATCACTGGGAGGTGGAAATGGCGTCAAGGCAGAACCGCCATCACCCTTTCGTAGCTGTGGCTTACTGCTACTGCGTGAAAGATGCTGAGGGAAAGGTGCTGCGCAGGGAATCGCTGGCTTCTGCCCGCCAATATGTTTTTGATGAGAGCAAGAATTTCTATTTCCAGGACTATTGGCTGGAGGAGGGTAATCCTTATGTGGAAAAAGATGCCTTCGTATTGCAGCAGCAGGTAAAATTTACTGATGTAAAACCAGCGCGTCTGCCTCTCTTCGACCGTACTATCATCTTCAAGATTCATGCCCCGAAACTCTATGAGGGTGAGGCTGTGGCGCTGTTGGGAAATCATCCTACGCTGGGCAAATGGAATCCTGCTCATTTCCTGCAGATGCAGAACAATCATGGCAAGGACTGGGAAATATCGGTGAATGTGCAGGCTATTGATGCGCCGATAGAATATAAATATGTGGTGATTGATGCCAAGACCCAGAAACTGAAGAGATGGGAATTCGGGGAGAACAGAACCTTTGGTATTACGGGTAATGAACCGGCTGGAGGACAGGGTGCTCCGCAGGGCGAAATACGTGTGTATCATCAGGATGTTTATGTGCTTCATGGCGGTGATTTCCGCATCAAGAGGGTTCCGGCTCATGCCCAGTTTAATTTCGATACCTATATCTTCGACCTCGACGGTACGCTGATTTCTTCTCTCCACGACCTGGCTGCAAGCTGCAATTATGCGCTGAAACTGAACGGGATGCCTGAACGTACGCTGGAGGAGGTGCGCATGTTTGTAGGAAACGGAGTGAAGAAACTGATGGAACGTGCCGTACCGGGAGGATTGGAGAATGAGAAGTTTGAGAAAACTCTGCAGGATTTCCGCCAACATTATATGGTGCACAATATGGATAACACGAAACCTTATCCGGACGTGATGGAGATGTTGGAGGAACTGAAGAACAGGGGAAAGAACATTGCGGTGGTTAGCAACAAGTTTTATGCTGCTACCCAAGAAATCTGCCGCCATTTCTTCGGTGATCTGGTGGATGTGGCGATAGGAGAGCGGGAGAATATCAAGAAAAAACCGGCTCCTGATACCGTAAACGAAGCCTTGCGCCAACTGCATGCGGATAGAGACAGGGCGGTATATATCGGCGACAGCGACGTGGATGTGATGACTGCAAAGAACAGCGGAATGCCTTGTATCTCTGTTCTTTGGGGATTCAGAGATCACGATTTTCTGTTGGCACATGGAGCTTCTATCCTAGTATCATCACCCTTGCAGATATTGTAAGAAAGGTAGGATAAAACTATCTGGAAGACTATCATAGAGAATGGTCTTCCAGATAGTTCTTGATAAATTCAAAGTAGGTTTCTGATATCGGAATGCTCTGGTCGCCATAGGTAATGTGCTGCTGGTCTACCGTATCAAACTTTGTCATGTTGGCAAGGAACGAACGGTGTACACGCTTGAATTTCTCTCTTGGTAGCCTTTCTTCCAACTGTTTGAGGTTGCCCAGGGTTCTGATGTTAGGCCTGCCCTCAAGATGGAAACGGATGTAGTCTTTGTCGCAGTCAACAAACAGAATATCATCTATCGGGATTCTTACGCATTTGTAATCTCGTTTTACCACCAGAAAACCGTCGCGCTTGATAGGGTTGTAGTTATCGTCCTGCATGTAGCTTTCGAAGACTTTCTGGCATGATCCCATAAAGTCATCGTAGCTGATGGGTTTGAGCAGATAGTCGAATGCATTCACTTTGTAGGCCTCGATGGCATACTCCTTGAATGCGGTGGTGAAGACAATCTTCACGTTCTTCGGTACAACCTTTGCAAATTCCAGACCGCTGATCTGCTGCATGTGGATGGCGAGAAAGAGTACGTCGAGATGGTTGTGACGGATGCCGTCTACTGCATCTATCGCACTTTTGTAGGCTCCGATCAGATGCAGGGTCGGAGTCTTTTCTATATACTGTTCCAGGAGTTGTAACGCTTCCGGATCTTCATCTATGATGGCGCAATTTAATATCATAATCTTACTGTTTTAGTGATTTTATTTTCGATTTCCGTAAAAACGTAATTTGTGTATTTTTATTGTATTAAACGGAAGATTTTTTCGGATAAAAAAATATTTTCACGATTTTACCTTAAATTTGTTTAATCTATTTGGTTATTTGAGGAAAAACCTATAACTTTGGAGTTTGATAAGAAAGACTATAACTGTAAAATATGAAATACAATAACGAACAACATACCGGATTTTCCTGTCGGAGCAGGTGTTTTTTCCTTGCCTTGGCTCTGGCAATGGCATCGGTTGATGCCTCTGCCCAGAAGATTTCGCTAGGCTCGTGCATCACCCGTGATGGCGGCCAGTTTAAAGGCGAAATGGTGAGCGGAAAACCACAGGGAAAGGGTACTACCATCTATAAGAACGGTGATACATACGAAGGCTCTTATATGAAAGGTAAGCGCGAAGGTTATGGCGTTTATACCTTCA
>USSA01000061.1 GCA_900557255.1 uncultured Prevotella sp. | reverse complement strand
ATTGTGATAACCGGTGGACGTATAAGTTGCCTGACTCACCGCGTCTATCTGTCCGTCAAGCGAAGCGTTGCCAGATTTGACGAGTTCGAGCCTTTCAATCGTTTTGCAATCGATGCCGATATATTTTTGCTTGTTTGCCTTTTCCACTCTGTCGAAATAGCCTGCCGTTTCGCCCTGCTCGTACACCTGCACGTCTTCGATTATGCCGTCCGCGCCGATGAACACAAGTGACGACAACGAGCCGTCTTTTGCGCCGCCGCCCACCGTGTAGTAGCAATATCCGAGAATTTCTTCTCCGCTCTTTGCCACGAAACAAGACACGACGTAGTTGTTTTTGTCATAGTCGTAGGACGCGAGTCGTTCGTCCTTGACGACATCGGTCACGGTTTTGCCGTCTCCCCACGAATACGCTTTGCATTTTTCCATAATCGTATTGTCGGGGTCTACGTACGTTGCCCAGTTGACTATACCGAGCAAAAGTCCCGCCACGACGGCGATTATCACGAGCACGAGCGAGCATTTTGCAACTTCGCTCATTTTTCTCTTTTCTTTCTTGTCTTTTTTGCCTTTCTTATCGTCGGTTTCAACGCTCGTATCGACTGCGTTTTCTGTCTTTTCGACGCTTTCTTTTGCAATCGTTTCGGCGTTTTCGTCTGCGACGATATTTTCGTTTTGCATAACTTCGTCTTCTCGGAGCATCTTTTCGTCAGTCATTTTTGCCCCCCTTCCAAAGCGACGTCTTTGCGCTTGTGTTTCATAAGTTTTGCAAGATTGTTTTTCTTCGGTGCGCCGAACGCTCTCGGCGTGATTTTTTCAAGAAGCGGCGTAAGAACGTTCATAAGCAATATCGCAAACGACACGCCTTCGTTCATAGTGCCGAATTTTCTAAACACGACCGTCAAAAAGCCGAGTCCCACGCCGTATATCACGACCGCAAGACAGGTCTTGGGGCTCGTTGCATAGTCGGTTGCCATAAAGACAGCACCCAGCATCAGACCACCGGAGAGCAACTGCAATATCGGAGAAACATATTTTTCCGGATCTGCCAAGTGCATGATACCTGCAAAGATAAACACGGTAGCCAGGATAGACACAGGAATATGCCAGGTGATGATTTTCTTCCAGAGCATGTAAGCCAAACCGAGCAAGAGGGCGAATGCACAAACCTCACCGGTAGTACCGGCACCGAAGGTATCGCCAGTGGCACCGAAGAGCAGGCTCAGCGCATCAGGCAACTGGTTGAGAACAGAAGCATCGCCCGTCTTGATGGCTGTCTTCATGATAGCCAGCGGAGTAGCACCGGTTGTTGCATCTGTATAGCTGAGCATCTGTCCGGCTATAGGCCATGAAGTCATCTGGGCAGGGAAGCTGACGAGCAGGAAGCAACGACCTACCAAAGCAGGATTGAAAGGATTGTTACCCAAACCGCCGAAGCTCATCTTACCTACACCGATGGCGAACAGGGCACCGATGATGATGATCCAGAGAGGAAGGTTACTTGGCAAGTTCATGCCGAGCAAGAGACCGGTGATGATGGCAGAACCATCGAGCAAGCTGGTCTCCTCCTTCAGGAGATATTTTGTAATTGCCCACTCAAAGAAGACGCAGGCTGCCACAGAGGTGAGCAGTACGACTGCTGAACCCAAGCCGAAGAAATAGAAAGAAGCGAGGATGGCAGGCACGAGAGCGATAATCACTCCGTACATGTTCTTCTCTACGCTCTCATTTCCATGAGCGTGTGGCGATAATGAAACGATTAATTTTCCCATTTTATCTTTTAAATTCTTTCTTAAATGAAATTCATTCTTGACGTGAACGCTTACTTCTTGGCGTTGCGAGCTCTGATGATGCCCATTACCGCTGCCTTACCGTTGATGATGTTATCGAGGATAGGACGATGTGAAGGACAGGTGAACTGGCATGAACCGCAGGCAATGCAGGATGTTACCTCTTCTGCCTCCAGGCGCTCATAATCCTTCACTACGCTCAGGGTAGCGAGCAAGTATGGCTCCAGGCCCATTGGGCAGGCATCCACACACTTGGCACAGCGGATACATGGCTGAGCCTTCTTGCGATGAGCATCAGCATCGGTCAATACGGTGATTGAGTTGGTACCCTTGGTTACCGGTACATCGAGGCTGATTACAGCCTTACCCATCATCGGACCACCAGCCAATACCTTGTTGTCGCCCTCTGGCAAACCTCCGCAATTCTCAATCATCTGAGAGAATGGAGTACCCATACGTACGAGGAAGTTGCCCGGGTTCTTCACCTGCTTACCGGTTACGGTAGTATAGCGCTCGAAGAGAGGCTTATTCTTCATAACTGCCTGATAAACAGCGAAGGCAGTACCTACATTCTGAACTATTGCTCCAACGTTGACAGGGATAGCTGGAGGAGCAGGAACCTGGCGGCGGATAACGGCATCTACCAGCTGCTTCTCACCTCCCTGAGGGTACTTCTTAGCCAGAGGTACAATCTCGATACGAGCGTCATTAGCTGTCTTTTCCTCGAAGAGTTTGATGGCAGCAGGTTTGTTATCCTCGATACCGATATAGCCCTTCTCTACCTTAGCCGCCTTCATCAGAAGGTTCAAGCCAACGAGAATCTCATCGGCATGCTCCATCATCAGGCGATAGTCGGCTGTGATATAAGGCTCACACTCTACACCGTTGATGATGACGCACTCAGCCTTGGCTCCTGGAGGAGGACAAAGCTTGATAAAGGTAGGAAAACCGGCACCACCCATACCAGTGACACCTGCCACCTTGATGCGGTTTACGATTTCCTCTGGAGTAAGCTCAGTATGAGCCTCAAGCGTCTCGAGTTTATCAGAGCGGTCGATACTCTCCTCCCACTCATCGCCTTCTACATTAATAATGATGCAAGGCTTGCGATAACCGGTAGCATCAATAGATGTATCTACCTTGAACACAGTTCCTGATACGGAACTGTAAATAGGAGCACTCACAAAGCCACCAGCCTCAGCAATGAGTGTACCCACCTTCACCTTGTCGCCCTTGGCAACTACAGGCTTGGCAGGAGCACCGATGTGCTGACCAAGTGGGAAAATAGCCTGCTTAGGAAGAGGAGCTACCTGAGTAGCCATCTCGGCAGTAATCTTATTCTCTTCTGGATGAACTCCACCAATTCTAAAAGTTCTCAAATTCATGATTATTCCTCCTTCTTCTTAACTGGGAAATTTACTTTTACGAGAGCACCTGTTGGGCATTCGTCAACACACTTGGTACACATGCGGCACTTATTGAAGTCAACATAAGCCACATTGTTTTCAATGGTGATAGCATCAAACTTGCAGACCTTCTGACACTTACCGCATCCGATGCAAGCAACGCTACAAGCCTTCTTGGCAACAGCGCCCTTGTCGTGGTTTACGCACTGAACGTAAACTCTACGGCCCTTAGGACCCTTCTTGCGGAGCTCGATGATATGACGTGGACAAGCGTTGGCGCAAGCACCACAACCCGTACACTTCTCTTCATCAACCTCAGGAATGCCAGTTTCAGGATTGATAGAGATTGCGCCAAACTGGCAGGCTGCCACGCAATCGCCACAACCCAGACAGCCGAATCCGCAGCCTGTTTCGCCAGCGCCACATGAATTCATAGCTGCACAAGTGTGCAAACCATCATACTCGGCAATGCGAGGACGATTCTCGCAAGTACCATTACAACGAACCACAGCCACCTTTGGCTCGGTATTGGCTACTGCCATACCTAAAAGGTCGGCTACCTTGCCCATCACGTCGGCACCACCTACCGGACACATCAGTCCATCGATAGAACCGGCATCAGCACCCTTCACCAGAGCTGCAGCCATACCGGAACATCCGGCAAAACCGCAACCACCACAGTTGGCACCTGGCAGAATCTCTCCTACCTGGCCCAAGCGAGGGTCTTCTTCGACGGCAAACTTCTTAGATACTCCGAAGAGAACCAGCGCTGCAATCAGCGCGATTGCTCCGAGAACCAAGACAGCAATCAAAATAAAATTCATAATTTTTTGTGTTTTGTTTTGTTATTTTTTCTTTGTTTTAAAATAAAGGCTCATCGCAGAAGCCACAGAAGCACATCACGTACCCTATGATTCTATAGAGAAGCTCAGTTTGTTTTTAAGTTTGTTTCTGAATAAGTAGAGCACCACGTAGTATGGAATGAGAATGCCCAATGCCGAGAGCGCAGCGGCTCCCTCTGAGTGAGTAGCTTTCAGTACACCCACCAAAGCGATCACCATCAGTATCAGCGGCAAGAGATAGCCATAAAAACTGGCTCTGAAGCCTACAGCCGAATCAGCCGTCACCACTACGCTATCGCCTTTGTGGTAGAGAGACGCCTCTGAGGTAGAAACCTCAATCATCTTCTCTTTCGATTCAGATGCAGTACAATGAGCAGCCACCTTGCAAGCGCTGCAGGCTGACGACTGTACAATGCGAATGCACACACAACCTTCTTCTACGCTCTCTACGATGCCAGAATGTTTTATTTTATTATTCATTTGTAATGTTGAGATTGCATTTTTGCAATTCAAGTGCAAAGATACTACATTATTTAGAAATGGCAAACAAAATCGAAAAGAAAATATGAAAAAGGAGCGTAAACGTTATCTATGCCCTAAAAATCGGGGTATTTGAAAACAAATTAAAAGCAAAAATGCTTTTTTTTAGCAACTTCTTTTGGTGATATCAATTTTTTATGTATCTTTGCATTGATTATTAAAGAATTGATATGGAAACATTAGAGCAAACAATCATGCAAGTAGAGCGCTTTATCAGAAAAGTGGCTCAAAAGTTCCCAGCGCCAGAATCTGACGACGAGACTTCTCAAATGACCGACATCCACGTAAGGGTTTCGCAAGATAGTGGCGAACTCCTAGCCTTTGACGACGATGACAACGAGATTACCCGCTGCGTTGTTGAGCAATGGATAGAAAACAAGGATGAAGACTTCTACGACGAGGTAGCAAAGCTGCTTCGCGATGTATTGCGCAAACAGGCTGATATCATAGATCATCTCGGCATTCTCAAGCCATACAGCTTTGTGCTCGAAGATGAGGATAAAGAGCATATTGGCGAGCTCTATCTTGCTGACGATGATACAATCATCGTAGGTGGTGACTTGATGGAGAATCTGGACAACGATCTGGATAACTTCCTGAACGACCTGCTGAAAGAATAAAAAAAATACAGGATGAAAGGACTACCCGCTCCCCCATCCCAACAAAATTAAAACCGTTGCACTCTCTCCTATCGAGTACAACGGTTTTTCTGTTTTAAACGGTCTTTCCGTTTATATCATCTAACCAATCTAGAAAGAAATTTTCTTTTTCTTACCTTTACTTTCGTTTCCTACACGGTCGAGAGCAGTTACTACATACACATATTTCTTGCCACTCACATAAGGGATGCGATAGAAATTATCATAAGTTACTGCCTGGAGTGCAGAAACATCATTGAGATTTACCTTAGCACCTTTCTCAAAACGGTAGATAGCAAAACGGTTCACCTGATCGCCCCACTTTTTCTTGCTAGCCTTAGGAGCCTTCCATACCAGCAGCGGACCTTTCTCGGTCCACATCAGCTTGAGACCCTTTACCCCCTTTGGCGCCTTATTATCAAGGAAAGGCATAGAAGGTGGCAATGCTGGATACTTCCAATAATTGTTGCGGAGTGTATGTCCGATATTACCTACATTATCGGCAGCAGTCTGCGCATACCAGAGCACAGTGCCCTTCACATTATTCATCTGCTGATGCAAACGGTGCTTGGCAGGCAACTGATGACTGTGCGGATTGACTGGGTCAGCAAACTTGGCTGTACGCTCAATATCTTCACCTATATATAATGGGCGGTTGCCAGCATGCTTATTCCACCAGGTTATGAGCGTCTTGTAATCGGCAGCACGATTGCCTATCTCCCAATAAATCTGAGGCACACAATAGTCTATCCAACCATTATTCACCCAAAGCAATACATCTGCATAAAGATCATCATAATTCTGGAGGCCGAAAGTTTCTGAACCATTAGGATCGGTACGCTTGTTGCGGTAGATGCCGAATGGAGAAACACCAAACTTGACCCAAGGCTTAATGGCATGAATGGATTCGCTGAGCTGCTTTACAAACCGGCTCACGTTATCACGGCGCCAATCACCTATGTTTCGCATGCCGCGCGACTGCTGGCGGAAGAGCTGCTGATCAGGAATCTGACGTCCAGCCTCTGGATATGGATAGAAATAATCATCAATATGGAATCCATCAACATCATATCGGCTTACAATGTCCACAGCCACCTCGCAAATATAGTCGGCTGCAGCCTGCAACCCAGGGTTCAACAGCGTCAGCTTGCCATACTGAAAACAGAGATCAGGACGCCTCTTCACGATATTCTTCGGCGAAACCTGCTCATAGGAAGTTACGCTATGCTTGGCACGATAAGGATTAATCCAGGCATGAAGCTCCATGCCACGATTATGACACTGCTCTATCATCCACTGCAACGGATCCCAATAAGGAGAAGGAGCCTTTCCCTGCACTCCCGTAAGAAACTTGCTCCAAGGCTCTAAATCACTCTTATACAAAGCATCACACTCGGCTCGAACCTGAAAGATTATCGCATTCACGCCATCCTTCTGTAGTTCATCAAGCTGTCTGGTAAGCATCGCCTGGATCTGCTGCGTACTCTTGCCCAGATACTGTCCGTTAACACACTGTATCCAGGCTCCACGAAACTCTCGTTTGTTCTGAGCCTTCATTGTTGCCGACGACATCAGCATCATTGCAACAACGAGCATCAAAATCGCTTTCAGTCTTTTCATCTGTTATCTGTTATTTATCAATTTCATTTCTTCCTTTTCATTCTACAGTTTGTTCTTCATCCCTCAGCTTCGGGAGTGAAATATGGTATCTTACAGCCAGCAATCGGATGGCACAGACCACACTGAAAGCTACAATCACCGTAATATAGAGGCTCACACCCAGATAGCTCAATCCCCAATAAGCCAAACCACCGGCGACACAAGCCATCGCATAAATCTCCTTTCGGAAGATGACCGGCTCTTCATTAAGAAGCACATCGCGGATAACACCGCCTGCAGCACCCGTAATACAGCCCATGATGATGGCTACCCAAAAAGAGAAACCACATTCGAGCGACTTCTGGATGCCCGCAATATTGAAAAGCGCCAAGCCCAAGGTATCAAACAGAAACCAGGTATTGTCAAGACGCTTGAGATAGCGGTGGCAAGCAATCACTACCAACTGCGCAAACAGCGTACAAATCAGGTAGATAGGGCTCAACATCCAAAACGGACGCACACCAAGCATCACATCTCGTATGGTTCCACCACCTATGGCTACAGCCACACCACAAACAAAACCGCCCAGCCAATCATAGTGCTTACTTGCTGCCAGACGAATGCCCGAAAGGGCAAAAGCAAATGTACCGATGAATTCTATCACGCTATGAAGCGTGAGCACGAATTCAGGATCGCCATGTATCATCATTTTCTCGTATCAGTTAGTTGCTCTAAATATCAATTTCTAATTATCTATATATCTATTCTAAATCACTAATTCTTGAATCTTTCTCCCCAGCAGGTAACCATCCAGTTGTAGAGGCGCTCCTCGGAAGGCGAATGCTGCGCATGCCAGAAGCGGGCATCCTTCAGTTCGTCTGGCAGATACTGCTGCTCAGTGAAATGTCCAGGATAATCGTGAGGATACTTATATCCGTCATGATAGCCCAAATCTTTCATCAGTTTGGTAGGAGCATTGCGGATGTGCAGCGGAACAGGCAGATTACCTGTTTGCCGTACAGTAGCCAGCGCATCATTAATGCCCAGATAAGCACTGTTGCTCTTCGGACTCGTGGCAAGATACACCACAGCCTCAGCAAGGGCGATACGCGCTTCGGGCCACCCTATCTTCATCACCGTATCGAAGGCTGCATTGGCAAGCAGGAGTGCATTCGGATTGGCAAGTCCCACATCCTCAGAGGCACTAATCACAACCCTACGGGCTATAAACTGCGGGTCTTCTCCTCCTTCTATCATCCTCGCCATCCAATAAAGCGCAGCATCGGGATCGCTTCCGCGAATACTCTTGATAAAGGCTGAGATAATATCATAATGCATCTCACCCTGTTTATCGTAAGCCAGCGGATTCTGCTGCAACTGCTCTTCTACCATCTTGTCGGTAATCACAATCTCTGAAGATCCGGCAGATTCTACCACCAGTTCCAGAATATTGAGCAGTTTTCGGGCATCTCCACCACTATATCGCAGCAGCGCGCCCGTCTCTTCCAGTTTAATATTCTTTTCTCTGAGTTCTACATCCTGCGTAATGGCACGATGCAGAAGCCCTTCAAGATCAGCCTTTTCGAGCGGTTTGAGCACATAGAGCTGACATCTGGACAACAGCGGCCGAATCACCTCGAATGAAGGATTCTCGGTGGTAGCACCTATCAGTGTAACAATACCCTTCTCTACCGCACCCAAAAGCGAATCCTGCTGACTCTTGGAGAAACGATGAATTTCATCAATAAACAATATAGGAGAAGCCGAATTAAAGAATCTACCACTTTTTGCTCTTTCTATCACCTCGCGGACATCCTTTACGCCACTGGTCACCGCAGAGAGGGTGAAGAACGGCACCTTGATGGTTTGTGCCACGATTTGAGCAAGGGTAGTCTTGCCCACTCCAGGGGGTCCCCAGAGGATAAAAGAGGATATGCGCCCTGCATCAATCATCTTGCGCAGCACGGCCCCCTCACCTACCAAATGCTGCTGTCCTACATAGTCAGCAAGCGTGTGAGGTCTCATTCTTTCAGCTAACGGTTCACTCATAGTACGTGCAAAGGTAATGAAAAAAATCGAATTCCAAATAAAAAAGTGACCAAAAACACAAAAAAACGGCAAGAAAATTTGGATATATAAAAAGAAGTACTTACTTTTGCACACACAAACACAATTGAAGATGAATAAAGATAAAATATTAACACTGAAGAATGTTACTAAAAGTAGCATTTGGGAATTGCAGGAGAACGATGTGTTCCGTCTTTGGGAAGCAGCAGAAAAGGATGCTGACCTCAAGGATTACCAGAACAAGTATATCGCAGTGATCCGCAGCGCATTCGAAATGGAACCAGTGACGGTAGACCGTCCTGAAGTGATTGACAAACTGATGGCACGCGGCTTTAAGATTGGCACTTTCCGTATCAACGACAAGAAAGAAAAGTATGCCATCAAAAAGCGTCCTATCATGCGTGTTACTGATCTTACTTACGAAAATGTAAGTCACATCACCGCCAATAAGCTCATCGAACTCTTGGAGCGCAACTTTGGTGGTGGCTGGGAGAGTCTGCCTCAGAGCATCCAGGACATCATCGAAAGTAATTTCGACATCAGCACAACTACTCTTCCTGCTGACCGCCTGAAAAAGCCAGGAGGTCTGTACGAGAAAAAGCTCGCTGATGACTACGAAGTGCTCGTAGTGCCAAAAGGTTCTTGGGTAGAAGCTATCTTTGCCAAGGAGAAGCCAAAGGTAGAAAAGGTTCGCATGAGATTCGAAGATGAGAATGATTTGAAACGCAACGACGACCTGCTCGACCCAGACGAGGATGAAGACGAGGATGCACCAGAAATCGAGGATCACTACAACGATCCAGATGAGGATGACGATGCATTCGATGACGACAAGCTTACTGAGGAAAGCTACCGTACTACCTTCGAAGACCCGGAGAACCTCGGTCTTGATGATGCAGAAGACGTAGCCGACGATGATTATTAATTCAGTTTATACATTATTATAATATAAAGAGAAATGAACGCATTAATTGGATTTGTTGCATTAATCGCTGTGGGCCTCGTAGGTTGGGCGATTGCAGAATTTAAGTACAAGGCTTTCACTTTCACCCGTTCAGAAAAGGACATCGAGGAAGAGAAAGAGCTTGAAGAGCAGAAACGCGCAGAGGGTTTCAAGGAGATGAACATCCGCGACATCATGCGCAAAAACTCAACCAATGGTTATAACGCCGTAGGTTAGTATTATGTTAATTTACCTATGCTTATGATACAGTATATCATCATAGCAATCATATTGGCGGCATGCATCACGTATGCCGCCATTTGTATCTACCGCTCCATCAAACAAGCACGAGAGTGTAAAAACTATCAATGTTCAGGTTGCCCGTTCGTTGAGAAATGCCAAAAGAATAAAAAGAAAGAGGCTACTCAGCGGAAAGAACAAGAGCAGTTCTCATAAAAGAGCTGCTAAAACTACTTTTATTGTCATGCAGCGAGGAAACCAGACAAAAATTAAAGCATTTCAGAACCCGTTCATTATGAGCAAGATACAAAGAAAGTGATTGTTTTAATTAAAAAAGTTGCATAAAAATTTGGTAGAACCAATAAAAAGTAGTACCTTTGCACTCGCAAATCAGAAATGATTGTTCTACACAAGGTGTCTTAACCGAGCGGTTAGGTAACGGTCTGCAAAACCGTGTAGAGCGGTTCGACTCCGCTAGACACCTCATAAAAAAGGAAGTTCTTCAACAAGGACTTCCTTTTTTCATATCTACTCTCCTCCATTATCATTCCTCATTTCTAGGTATTCATCAAAACCCCCATTTTTAGGTATTGTACAATTATAAAAATCTTCGTACCTTTGCAACCGTAAATGATAAACATCAGAACTGAGGTTATCCTACGAGTAGGAATTGCCCCTTGCCAAAAGCAATTCTGGTGAACGTTTGAAACTTTTAGATAATTGAGACAAAGATAGAAATTAAAATCTTGTTCGCTAATAGAAATAATTCATAATGTTTTTGTATAATATGAAAAGGGGTGCTTGTGAAAGTACCCCTTTTATGTATAGGTTTACTACATGGCGATGCATTTTGATCTATGTCACGACGCACAGACTTCTACATCGCCATGTAATTTCAAAGATATCGGGAGTTTTAAAAAAGCCTGTTACTATTTGATTTTAGCACCAAATGACTTTACAAACTTAATCTTCTTGTCTTTTGCGATGATTGGCTTCTTCCATTCACCACCCAAAATACGGATAACAGCCTTCTTGCCTACAGGAACCGCATCTACAGCCTTCTGCAAATCCATGAAATTGCCTCGACCTTCTGCAGAGACTACATAATCATAATGGCAGACATGAGACTTCAGCGCTGGCACCTGCTCAGCTACAGCATCAGCAAGCGCACCGGCAACCACACGTGCACCATATACATTATAATGGGTATTATCTTTCTTACCCTTAGGAACCTGCGGATTCTCGCCAGGCATAAACCACATATGTAATTTGCGGCTGCCTTCAATACCCATGCCCGTTTCTATATCGTGGGTAATCCTGGTAGCATCAACAAACGGAACATTCAGCTGCTTTGCTACATTGCGGGGAGCTATCACATAAGCTCCGTGGGTGTCGATAAGCGTATCGCTATTAATCTGTTCCTTTCCATCATATACTTTATTGCGAAGCTTCTCGTCATCATCATTCTTCAATTCTGCAGAATAATAGCAGCGACGAACCACCGCATTGAATAATACAGGAATGCCACCCTTGGCACGGGTCTCATTTACATATCTGGCAAGGTTTGCATCAAAAGTAGATCCCGGATCAGTATGACGGTCAGGCATTGACTTTTCATCGTTATGCCCAAACTGGATAAACACATAATCACCTGGCTTTATTCTATCCAAAACCTTTTTCCATCTTCCTTCATTGATAAAGCTCAAAGAAGAACGACCATTAACAGCATGATTGTCAACAATCACCTTGTCATCAAAAAAGCCTTGCAATACCATCCCCCATCCTCGCTCTGGATTATTTCTAAAACCACCTTTCTCGGCAGCAGTAGAATCACCTATTACAAAAATCGTTGTTGTCTTTGTGCTGGATGTCATCAGTAACGACAGTATGAATACACATAAAATAGCTTTTATTTTTTTCATTTGTCTGTAGTTTTTAGAATTTACTAAAATTATAGTTAGGCATACACGCTAACACATAAAAAGCTCTCGCCCTGCCGCACTGCATATTCACATATACGAGCACGAGAGGACGAGAAAGAGAGTATTATTTATTTACTTTGGCTATCAATTCCTCGGCAGTAACCAAGGTTTGTTCGCCAGTTTCCATATTCTTAAGCGTAACCTTGCCCTGAGCCATCTCATTCTCACCTGCAAGCACCACAAACGGAATATTCTTGGCATTGGCATAGCTCATCTGCTTCTTCATCTTCGCCTTATCAGGGAAGATTTCGGTACGGATACCGGCTGCACGAGCTGCACTTACTATAGGCAGGCAGTAAGCTGTCTCCTTTTCACCGAAGTTGATAAACAGTACCTGAGTAGCATTTACTGCCTCCTTCGGATAAAGGTCGAGCGCACCTAACACATCATAAATACGGTCAGCACCAAAACTGATACCAACACCGCTCAAACCTGGCAAACCGAAAATGCCGGTAAGGTTATCGTAACGCCCACCACCTGTAATACTTCCCATTGGAGTATCAAGCGCCTTCACCTCGAAGATTGCACCTGTGTAATAGTTCAAGCCACGAGCCAGGGTGAGATCCAGTTCTATCTCGTTGTTCAAGCCAAGAGTCTTCAAGGTATCGAGGATAAACTTGGTTTCCTCTACACCCTTTAAACCAACTTCTGAACCTTCGAGAACCTTCGCTATCACTTCAAGTTTCTCATCATTTGTTCCTGACAATGAGATGATTGGCTGCAACTTCTCAATAGCCTCTTCAGAAATGCCGTCATTACGCAACTCTTCGTTTACATTGTCAAGTCCGATTTTATCAAGCTTATCGATGGCTACTGTGATATCTACAATCTTCTCAGCCTCGCCGATAACCTCTGCAATACCGGTAAGAATCTTGCGGTTATTAATCTTGATGCATACACGAACACCAAACTTGGTGAACACGGTATCAACAATCTGCATCAACTCGACCTCGTTCAGGAGAGAATCAGAGCCAACCACATCAGCATCACACTGATAGAACTCACGGTAACGTCCCTTCTGAGGGCGGTCTGCACGCCATACTGGCTGAATCTGATAACGTTTAAAAGGCATCTGCAACTCCTCGCGGTGCTGCACTACGTAACGTGCGAAAGGAACGGTCAAGTCATAACGAAGACCCTTCTCACAAAGTTTCGCAGCTAATTTGAGTGATCCGAGAGAATGAATATCCTCATCGCTCACCTTATTCATATAGTCGCCTGAATTCAATATCTTAAAAAGCAGTTTATCACCCTCTTCACCATACTTGCCCATCAAAGTCTGAAGGGTTTCCATGGCAGGGGTCTCAATCTGCTGGAATCCATAAAGAGCATACACTTCCTTGATGGTGTTGAAGATGTAGTTGCGTTTCGCCATCTCAACAGGACCAAAATCTCTCGTGCCCTTTGGTATACTTGGTTTCTGAGCCATTTATTAATGTTTAATATGAATGTTAAATGTTTAATGTCTAGCGCCATGTAAACCCCTCAAAGTAAACATTAAACACTAAACATTAAACACTATATAATTTACTTGCGTACAATAGTCTGAGCACGGTCTGGACCGATAGAAATGATACCGATCTTAGTCTCAAGGAACTCTTCTATGAAAGCAATATAATCCTTGAACTCCTGTGGGAACTGATCTTCAGATGTGAACTTAGTCATATCTGTCTTCCAGCCCTTGAATTCCTTGTAAACTGGTTCAACATCATCGATTTCGTATGGGAAATCTGTTGTAACAGAACCATCCTTCAACTTATATGCCACGCAAGCCTTAACGGTATCGAAGCCATCGAGCACATCACTCTTCATCATGATAAGCTCAGTAACACCGTCCACCATGACAGAATACTTGAGCTGTACGAGGTCGCACCAGCCACAACGACGCTCACGACCAGTAACAGCACCATACTCATGACCGAGTTCACGGATCTTGGCACCTGTCTCATCGAAGAGCTCTGTAGGGAATGGACCTGCACCAACACGTGTACAGTAAGCCTTCATGATACCATAAACATTGCCGATACGGTTAGGACCGACACCTAAACCGGTGCAAGCACCTGCACAGATGGTATTAGAAGAAGTAACGAATGGATAAGAACCGAAATCAACATCGAGCATAGTACCCTGAGCACCCTCGCAGAGGATATCCTTGCCAGAACGGAGCACCTTATTGATTTCGACCTCGCTATCAATAAGTTTGAACTGCTTCAAGTATTCGATGCCCTCCATCCAGGTCTTCTCAACCTCTGTAATATCGAAGTCGGTATAACCGAGACTTGCGATGGTTTTGAGATGAGCAGCCTTGTGAGCAGCATACTTCTCCTCGAAATTGTCAAGGATATCGCCTACGCGAAGACCGGTACGGCTAACCTTGTCAGTATAAGTAGGACCGATACCCTTACCAGTAGTACCTACCTTGTTCTTTCCCTTTGAAGCCTCGATGGCTGCATCGAGCACGCGATGTGTAGGCATGATAAGATGTGCCTTCTTTGAGATGTGGAGGCGCTCCTTGAGATCGTGACCGCTCTTCTCCAAATCCTTTGCCTCTGCCATGAAGAGGTCCGGAGCGAGAACCACGCCGTTACCTATAATGTTGACCTTACCACCCTGGAAGATGCCAGAGGGGATGCTGCGCAACACGTACTTCTGGCCTTCGAACTCCAAGGTATGTCCTGCGTTAGGACCTCCCTGAAAACGAGCAATTACATCATACTTCGGAGTAAGGACGTCTACGACCTTTCCCTTTCCCTCATCGCCCCATTGGAGACCGAGGAGGACATCTACTTTTCCTTTATTCATAAAAAATCAAATGTTTTGATTCGGTTATTTTTTGTTTTCGTTCTTTATTGCCACCCGCTTACGCTTTTCCTTCAGCTGGCAGGCTGAGCACACTCCGTAAATGTAGAGCGCATAGCGGTCTTTACGGAAGCGGCGCATCTTGGCGTCCTGCAGGAGGTCTGAAATGCCTGGTATGTCCACGTCTATGGCCTTGCCGCATACTGTGCAGATCTGGTGGCAATGGCTTTCGTTCTTATAGCACGCCTCATAACGGGTGCCGTTCTGAAAGCGGTGGCGTATGAGAAGACGCAGCTCGACGAAGAGACGAAGCGAATTGAATAGCGTGCCGCGGCTTACATGAAAATTGCGCTGCGCCAGCTCCTCCACCAAGTCTTCCGTTCTGAAGAATCCTCCAAGGCTGTATGCGGCGTCAAGCACAGCAAAACGCTCGGGTGTCTTCCGGCAATGGTTGGTTTCGATGTAATCAGTCAGTACTGACCGAAC
>USSA01000060.1 GCA_900557255.1 uncultured Prevotella sp. | reverse complement strand
ATTTTCGTGAAATATAAACATTTTAAACAGGCCTTACTTTTTAAAGTGGGCTCAAATATATTTCTCCAATGCAGTCATATTTTGAATCTTTTTATATGGAAAACGTTCTATACTCTTAAATATTGTTTGAAGTCATTTTTTATTCGTAATAAGCCACATCTATTCTTATTTCTTCTCCGAGAGAATTATCTACTCTGGGGCAAAACATTTTAGGAAGCAGATCCACAAAAAAATGCTGTATTTCCAGCATCTCATGAAGAGGATGTGCAGAAGAAAAACTCACACAGATAATACAGTTGGCATATCGGGTAATATCATTCATTGCGCCATACTTTTCAACGAGTTCCTTGATATAGTCAAAACGTTTAGAAGCATCAAAGGCATAGCTTTCAAGTCGCAGGATGTTAATATGGTTGGCTCTATAAAGCATTCCATATCTGTAGGCATCATTTCTTTCCTTTGATATATATTCAATGAAAGGAGAACAGTACTTGATACGCCTGTCATATTCATGATTGATAAGAACACGTTTCCAGAAACGCCAGAGTCTTTTTCTTTTGAACCCGAACAATTTTCTTTTTTCCCCATTCCTTTTGGGATGATTCTTACGCACACTTTTCATATCGCTCCTTATCTTGTTGCGGAAAGAAGGAATCTGCATCATTTCCCGTTTTGAGGGGATAATCTCAGAAAACTTGTTCTTATAAAATTTTGCTGTGCGTATTAATCTCAGATCAGTTTCTTCACGCTGGTAGGGCAAGTAGCCCCAAAATGACGTATGCCACAAGCAACAGGCTGCGATTTCAGCGAGGCTTGCCTTCACATCTTTGTCCAAGACAATTTCTTTTGCTAAGCTATCCTCCCAATCATCTCCTTCCAAAGGGTAAGCGTTCAGTTTATGCTTGCCCAAGGATATTCGAACTTTTTTGTTTTCTATAAGCTCCTGACTGGTGGGCGTAAGACTGCGAAGATAATCGAAATGCTGTTTATATGGTACCAAATCTCCTGGCGCATAATCGTATGTATAATGCCTTATGAGGAAAGGTGCAATTTCGTCAAACGAAAGCGAGTCTAGTAATTCTTTTAATGTCATAATACAATTATTTTTTATTTCGGCTGCAAAATTACGGCTAAGGTGTCTCAATTTGTGTAACACGTTTGATAAAAGTTCTATTCTTTAAATAGTTTTTCAATCCTTGATCTTTTAGAAAACTTTGTTGTGTACTTTTTTTATTGGTTTCAATTTAGACTATTAGCTAAATTGAAGTCGAAAGTACGTTATACACCCAAATTACAAAATATTAATTGTTGTCACTATTTAGGCAAATTATCCTCTACACAAATGAGCGAATTCGAAGCAAATTATCCAGATTAAGACAAGGATTTTGAAGAAATTCCCCATACTTTTCCCCGTAGCCCCCTTGTTTCTTCCCTGATTTCAGAAAAGTAGCGGGAAGGTGGCGGGGAAAATTTGGAATCGGTGAAGGGAAGTATTAACTTTGCAATCGAAAACGAAAGAGCGGCGAAATGCTGAGCCATAAATGAGCTGAAACTCTTCACTCTTCACCTGAAGCCCGGAAATGCCCATAAACAGAGGGGTTTCGGGGGGTGAAGAGATAGAGACAACTCTTCACCCACTCTTCACCACTCTTCACCTTATTATATATAAGGGCTAAAAGATGATTATTATTAACTAAAAAAATTAATATATGAACAAAGTTACAGCTTTATCGTCATCAGATAAGATGACAAACGAAATTTCTGCACTCTCTCTTGTTGAGAGTTTTCTCGATGAGTATTATCTCTTCCGTAGAAATGTGCTAAGTGGTAAAACCGAGTATTTCACTCTCTCAAGGAATGAGGACGAAACTGAGGAGGCCGTAGAAGAGGAACCGGAAACCGGTGGGGAAGAGGAGGAATCTTCTGACTCTACCTGGAAGGTGCTGACTCCAGAGGCTTTCAATTCTATCGTCCGTCACGCCAAACGGTTGGGTGTAGGAGGTAAGAAGTCGCCCCGACAGGATATTGAGGAGTTCGTACGTTCTGAAGAGGTTCCGGAGTTTGACCCTATCAGGGAATATCTCGAGAACCTGCCGGAATGGGATGGAAAGAACCATGTGGCTGAACTCTTTGGCAGGATTCCGGGGCTTACAAGTGAACAGTTGGGATGGTGCGCCACCTGGCTCCGTTCGGCTGTCGCCCACTGGTTGCAGATGGATATGTTTCATGGCAACGAAACCACTCCTGTGCTTATCGGCAAGCAGGGTTGCGGCAAGAGTACCTTTGCCTATCGCCTGCTGCCGGATCATCTGCGCCAGTATTTCCTCGACCACATCAACTTTGCCAATAAGTTTGACTCCGAGATGGCGCTCACTCATAATCTCTTTGTCAACATAGATGAGTTTGCGAATATGGGACCATCGCAGCAGGGCAAGCTGAAGCAGATGCTTTCTAAGGTGAAGGTGAACGGGCGCCCTATCTTCGGCAAGTGTCAGGATGACCGTTCACGTTATGCTTCCTTCCTGGCAACCACCAATGATGAGCATCCGCTCTGCGACCCTACGGGTAGCCGCCGCTTCGTCTGTCTGCACATTCCGGCAGGTGAATATATCGACAACGGTTCACCCATCATTTATGACCAGCTCTATGCACAAGTTATGTATGAGCTTTGCCATAAGAAGACGCCTTACTGGTTTACCAATGCCGAGGTGGATCGCATCCAGAAGTGCAATCTTCCTTTTTTTAAGGTAGATGATTTTGAATCGATGCTGAAGAGCTGCTTCCGTGTTCCTGAGGATAATGAAACGGGCGAATGGCTCATCTGTTCGGATGTTTTCGAGGTTCTGCACGAAAGATTTCCGATGCTGATCAGCAATCTGAGTACCAAGATTCGCATAGGCCAGTCGCTCAAACTCCTGGGGTGCAAGATGAAGCATACCAAGAAGGGTCAGGCCTATCTGCTTGTAAGAATCTGAAAATATAGCTAAGCGGCAGATGGGTGAAGAGTGGTGAAGAGTGGGTGAAGAGTGAGAAACAACTCTTCACCCCTCGAATCCCCTCTGTTTATCGGCATTTCCGGGGGGTAGGTGAAGAGTGAAGAGTTTTTCGCAGTTCCTCTCTTAAAATTCTTTCTCAGGCTTTTCCGATAGCTGTCTGACTAGAACAGCCCACTGTTCTCATAGCGGCTAGTTGGCTGTCTGTGGTTTGCCAGTTTCCTGTTTGCCGAAAACAGCTCCTCTATCTTTTGTAGAAAAAATTATTTATCCAACTTAAAAAATAAAGAAAATGAATCAAATTTCAATCCATTCTATTGATATGGTATGTCTCAAGGATACATGCCCGGTACATCACCTTTGTGCTCGTTTTGAGCGTTATCAGAAGTTGTGCAAGTCGGAGAAGGTGTTCAGTATTCTGAACCCGGACCAGATAGCCTGCAACGAGCAGGGCTGCGCCTATCGGCTTCAGAAGAAGATTATACGCATGGCACGCGGATTCCGCCGCATGTTCGGTACGATACCTTCTGCCAATACGCCTCATTTCTGGCACTTTTCGCCCTATATCAGCGAAAGCACCTATTGCAAGGCGAAGCGCGGCGCCATCCTCATCGCACCCGATATGCAGCAGAAATTACTGCGTCTCTTCGAGCAGAATGGCGCCGATATCAGCATCGGTTTTGATGAATATGTAGAGCAGGAGGGCTATGAAGAAGTAGATACCGCAAACTGTAAAAAAATATAATTTTTTCCATCTTTTAGCGGTAATGAAACAGATTTTTATTATTTTTGTTTCCTGAATTTTACAACTAAACAATAAGAAATAGATTATGCGTGTTATTATCGAAAAAGATTATGAGAAGCTGTCAAAGTGGGCAGCTGATCATGTAATTGAAACAATTAACAGATTTCAACCAACTGCTGAACGTCCTTTTGTTCTGGGTTTGCCAACCGGTTCTTCACCTCAGGGCATGTATGCCAACCTGGTAAAGGCGGTAAAAGAAGGCAAGGTTTCGTTCAAGCATGTCATCACCTTCAATATGGATGAATATGTAGGTTTGCCGGAATCTCATCCTGAGAGCTATCACTCTTTCATGGCTGCCAATCTCTTCAATCATATCGACTGCCCTAAGGAGAATATTCATATCCTGAACGGTAATGCCGAGAATCTGGAAGAGGAGTGCCGTCATTATGAGCAGATGATAGAAGAAGCGGGTGGCATCGACCTCTTTATCGGTGGTATCGGTCCTGATGGCCATATCGCTTTCAACGAGCCATTCTCTTCTCTTACCTCCCGCACACGAGTAAAGACGCTCACTACAGATACCAAGATTGCCAACTCACGTTTCTTCGATAATGATCCTGAGAAGGTACCTAGTCTGGCTCTGACCGTAGGTGTGGGTACCGTGATGGCTGCCCGGGAGGTAATGATTCTCTGCAACGGTCATAACAAGGGCCGCGCCCTGCAGGCTGCCATCGAAGGCCCTGTTACCCAGGCTTGGACCATCAGCGCTCTGCAGCAGCACCAGCATGGCATCATCGTTTGTGATGAGATTGCCTGCGATGAACTGAAGGTGGGTACTTACCGCTACTTCAAGGATATCGAAAAGGATAACATCTAAGTTATCTGATGCCTATAAAAAAGAATAAGGATGATGACTATTCGTCATCATCCTTATTTTCTGCTATTACCTGAGGACCGCGAACCCTGTCTTTGAGTCCCAGACCTTTCTTGATTTCTATATTTACTCCATCGCTCAAACCGGTAGTTACCTGTTTGCGCTCATAAGTCTTCTTCTCGCCGCTACCTTTTATGATATATACAAAGGTAGAATCGCCGCTAAACTCGATGGCACTCTCCGGAACGGTGAGCACATGGGTAGCCTTGGCAAGTACAATCTCGGCATTGGCGCTGTAACCAGAACGAATCTTGCCGCCCTTGGTAGAACGGATGGCTGCCTTTACCTCAAACTGGTTGGCACCATTGTTTTCTACAGCCTTAGGAGAGATATACTCCAGGTTAGCCTCGAAGTTGAGGTTCTGCAAGGCTCCGATGGTAATCTTCATCGGCATTCCTGTAACGAGACTTCCCACTTCGGTTTCATCTATATTGCCGCGGAAGATGAGGTCGTTCATGTTGGCCACACTGGCGATGGTAGTACCATCGTTGAAAGTGTTGGCAAGAATCACCGAGTTACCCACCTTGACCGGAATATCGAGGATAATGCCCGAGATGGTAGAACGGATGAGGGTGGAAGAGGCGCTGGCATTGCTCTTGCTTACACCATCACGCACCACCTGGAGAGCATCTTCGGCAGCGGTAACCTCCTCGCGTGCCTGTTTCATCGCCTGCTTTACCTTATCAAACTCATCGGCGCTGACCAGCTGTTTCTTGAAGAGCTGTTCCTCGCGGCCATAATCCACCTGTGCCTGCTTCAGGTTAATCTCGGCAAGGCGCACACGAGCCTGCGCCGAACTGAGCTGTCCCATATCCGGAATCACCTTTACCTTGGCGATTACCTCGCCCGCCTGAACATAATCACCCGCTTCTTTGCAAATCTCGGTGATGATACCGCTAATCTGAGGCTTTACGCTCACCTCGTTGCGAGGCTCAATCTTGCCCGTGATGACGGTAGTTTTCAAAACATCAGCCATCTTAGGAGTAAACTCAGTATACTCCACAGGCTTAGGCTGCGATTTCTCATAAAGGAACACGAAGGTTCCGATGAAAATCAAGGCGACTATCGCCGCAACAATCAACTTTGAATACTTTTTCATATCGTAAGTTTAAGTGAAGAGTGAAGAACGAAGAGTGAAGAATTCAATTGCTTTACTTTCGTCTTTCATTCTTATTTCGTTAATATTATTATTTGTCAGGAGTTATCATTTAGAGGACAAGTGAATTCTTCACTCTTCACTCTTCGTTCTTCACTCCTATTCGTCTCTCATCGCATCTACCGGTTTGATGCTCATGGCTCGCCATGCAGGGGCGAGTCCGGCTAGGCCGCCGAGAATGCAGATGAGGATGGCTGAAGAGATGGCCGTCCAGAAATCTACCTGGAAGTGGGCGGTAAGAATGCCATCCGTGGTACTTCCTACTTCCAGCATCTGCAGGATGGCAACGCCGAAGAGGATACCGCTCATGCCGGCTACCAGGGTGAGGAGAATACTCTCGGAGATGATTTGAGAGAGAATCATCTTAGGCGTGGCTCCGATGGCTCGGCGGATGCCTATCTCGGTGGTTCGCTCCTTCACCGTTACCATCATGATGTTGGAAACTCCGATGGCGCCGGCGAGAAGGGTGCCGATACCTACCAGCCAGATGAGGAAGTTAACGCCCTTGAACAGGTTGTCGAGCATCTGGAAGAGAACTTCGGTATTGAACACCATAATGCCCTTTTCGTCGGTAGGGTCGATGCTGTGGGCTCTTGCCACGGTTTCTCTCATCCGTTGGGCAATGCTGCTCATCACTACGCCCGGTTTGCCGGTGGTGGCTATGATGTCTACTGCCTTACCCCGGTTATAAGCGCTGCGCAAAACCGATTGGGGCAAGGTGATGGTTTCATCGGCACGACCGCCGAAGTTCACGCCGTTGCCCGAGCGGTAATCTACGCCTATCACCATATAATAGGTAGAGTCTACTCTTACGCTCTTGCCGCACGGATCACCGCCGCCAGGAAAGAGATTCTTGTAAATCTGTTTGCCGATGACGCAAACCTTGCGCTGCTGGCGCACATCCATCTCGTTGATGTATCTGCCGTAAAACATCTGTGGCGCAGAAACTTTGGCGTAGTCAGGATTCACGCCCTGTGTGCTGCCGCTGAATTTCTTGTCGCCAAACACTACCGACTTGTTGCCGCCGAAGAGCAGCGGGGTGATAACATCGAGTTCGGGCACCTGGTGGCGCAATCTGTCCAGGTCTTTCTCTTCCATCTGCCAGGAACGTCCCTTGTTGAATCCCTTGTAAGGTTTGGTGGTGTTCTGCGCCCAGATGATAGCGGTGTTGGTGGCAAAGCCTGTGAAGTTGTTTTGCAGCATCTCCTTCAGTCCCTGTCCGCCACCCATCAGGGCGATGAGCATAAACACGCCCCAGAACACGCCGAAGCCCGTGAGCAGACTGCGGCTTTTGTTCCTCGTGATGGTGTCGAGAATCTCTTTATATGTATCTAAATCTAATCGCATAGCCTATTCTATATATATATAATAAGGTGTAAGCAAGAATGAATTCAACATTCAACACTTAACATTCAACATTTTGCATTACTCCGCTCTCAGCGCCTCTATCGGTCGGATTCTTGCAGCCTTGATGGCTGGGATGAGTCCGGCGATGGTGCCTGCGATGACAATGGTGATGGTTGCGCCGATGCAGGTGCCGAGGCCCACCGTAGGGTTCACAAACATGGCGGCTTTAAATAGTCCTGTATCTACGGTGGTGTGACCGATGGTTGCGTCCATGATTTCGTTTGCCGCCACGCCGCAGACCATTCCGATGTAGCCGAAGAATGAGGTAATGATGATGCTCTCGGTAATGATGAGCTTCAGTATCGACCAAGGCTTGGCTCCGATGGCTTTTCTTACGCCAAACTCTCGGGTTCGCTCCTTCACGGTGATGAGCATGATGTTGCTTACGCCCACGATTCCGCTCAGCAGGGTGAACAGCCCCACAATCCATAGGGCCGTCTGCATGATGGCGATTCCCTGGTTCATCTGGATATTGTCCATGTATCGGTTCCAGAGCCAGATGGTTCGCTCGTCATCAGGTGCTGCCTGATGGTTGTTGTTGATGCTGGCGCGGTAGTTCTTTTCAAACTGCTTATTGTCCTCCTGGGTCTTCAGGTTCTTGATGGTAAACTCCAGACTTCCCGCATCATCGCCCTTGGCGTAGATGGTCTTGATGGTGGAGTAGGCGATGAAGGCTTCGGTATTATTGCGCGATTCATCATCCTTGTAGATTCCCACCACCTGGAAGTTGAGGTTGCTGATCTTTACGTTCTTGCCCACCAGCGAACGGTAGTCTTTGCAGAGTTCCTTGGCCTGGCTTCGGCTCAGCACCACATTCTTGCGCTGCTCCTTCATATCGATTTCGTTGATGAATCGTCCGGCTATCAGCTCCGTCTTGTCGATTTTGGGATGCGTAGGAGCCACACCCACCAATGACTGGCTTGCCACATAATTATCGCCATAGTTGATGTTCACGTTATATTGTTCCAATCTTCCGCCCACATCATCTACGTATTGACCATAGGTCTTGTTGCTGATGAGGATGTCCTTGTCGTTGAGCGTGATGCTTCTTCCTTCCTTCAGTCCCTTGTAAGCCTTGGAGGTTTCGCCCGGGAATACTCGCATGGAGTTGGCTAGGAATCGGGTGCTTTGCTGTAACTGGGCATTAATCAGTCCGTTGCCGGCGCCCAGCAGGAATATCAGCATGAAGATTCCCCAGGCAACGGCAAATCCCGTAAGCGAAGTGCGGAGCTTGTTGCGCTTCGACGTGCTCCAAACCTCTGAGAGGAGTGAAGAGTGTAGAGTGAAGAGTGAAGAATTCATATGCATTGTGTATTGTTTTAAAAATTAATAACCCCGAAGAGATGTCAGAGAAAGACAATTGGATTCTTCACTCTTCACTCTTCGTTCTTCACTTACTTTACGTAGTCTTTCGATACGAGATGATGGTCTCTGTTGTCTTCGATGCTTCCGATGAGTCCATCCTTGATGTGTATCACCTTATCGGTCTCGTTGGCTACACCGCTTTCGTGGGTTACCACCACGATAGTCATTCCCTCTTTCTGGTGCAGTTCCTTCAGCAGGTCCATCACTTCCACGCTCGTTTTGGAGTCGAGGGCTCCGGTAGGCTCATCGGCAAGGATGATTTCGGGTTTGGTGATGAGGGCACGGGCGATGGCTACACGCTGCTTCTGTCCTCCCGACATTTCGTTAGGATAATGGTTGGCCCATTGCTTCAAGCCCAGTTTTTCGAGATATTCCATCGCCAGTTCGTGGCGCTTCTTGCGGCTCACGCCCTGGTAGAAGAGTGGAAGCTCCACGTTTTCCACCGCCGTCTTGAACGAGATGAGGTTGAACGACTGGAAGATGAAGCCAATCATCTTGTTGCGGTATTCGGCAGCACGGGTTTCCGAGAGGTCTTTGATGAGCACATCGTTGAGTCGGTATTCGCCCGTATCGTAGTTGTCGAGAATACCCAATATATTTAATAAGGTGGATTTTCCCGAGCCGGAAGCACCCATGATGCTGACGAACTCGCCACGTTCGATGTCGAGGTCGATGCCCTTCAGCACATGGAGTGGCTGAGCACCCTGATAGGTCTTGTTGACGTCTTTTAGATGAATTAATGACATATTACTTTCGTTTTATGGATATCAATTTAAACCATTAGACGCTTGCAACTTTCAGAAAGTTGCAAGCGTAACTCTTTTTTTAAAACGTTATTACATACACCTTATTATATATAAGGCAAAAACAGAAGCTATAAATATATATTTGAGGATGAATAGTGTCATCATATCTTTATCTTTTTGAGATTCTTCTCCAACTCTTCCTTCACTTCATCGATGGAGATGTCGAGAAGCTGCATTTGTCGGGCGAGTTCCGGAAGTCTTTCTTTCATAAACTCCTTTTTGCGGGTTTTCTTAATCTGCTTCTTGGCTCCTGCGGAAACAAAGTAGCCCAGGCCTCGCTTGTTGTAGATAATCTCGTCGGTGGCAAGCAGGTCGTATGCCTTCACGGTTGTGTTGGCATTTACCTCCAGCAGTACGGCGTATTCCCTGACGCTCGGTATTCGCTCGTCCTCCTTGTACTTGCCCGCCAGAATTTCATCGCTCAATCGCTCGGCTATCTGTACGTATATTGCTTTATCATTACTGAAATTCATAATCTTCAAATTTTAATTCTTAGATGTTGATCCACTTGTTGCAGATAACCTGCATACGGGTGAAGAGCTTGTAGGATGCCCAATAGTTGAAGGCAGCCAAAGCAAGGAAAACAAAGAATGCTGTAATTGTTATACAATAGTCAGCTGTGGAACCATTGCTGAAGTTAATATGACTGAAGAAATCAAAAACTCCAGCTTCTCCTAATTTGTTGATTATGTATCCCAAAATCATACTAAGAAGAATGCCCGTGCAAGCTGTTAGCAATACTGGCAACTTGCGATAGAATGTTCCGCCAAGTGTTGCGAAAGAATGGGAAAATAGTATGAATGAATAGAGGGTAATCCATTTCAGCCAGTCGTTGTCGAAAGGGTGAATTGTGGGAATAATATGGCTGAGCACAGCCCAGGTGATGCTGATATGAAAATCTGGAGTGATGATGAAACTAAAGATGAACTGTATAACATCGGCCAAGATTACTGCTGCAAAAAGTTGAACCAAAACACCGATACTCATCATGAGTAATCGGGCCACAAACTTCTCTAGATTACAAGCAGGAAGCATCAGGAAACTCTCTCTTTGCAATTTAGTCTTCATGTTATTGAATATACAACTTGCCAAGATGTAGAACGCGATGAATGCTATTATAGAAAAGAACATGCAAACACTTACCTGGTATTGATGACCAGCCTGTTCTACATCGGTTGAGTTAAGCCAATATCTCATGCTAAAAAGTCGCAATACACAATAGATGGAAATGCTGAGGGTGAGACCTGCTGTAGCTCCAAGATGACGCTGCCAGTTGGTGAGAATATCCCAACGAAGTACCATGCTTAATCTATGTAAATCGAAATTCTTTTTCATAATCGTCTAATTTTTAATCGTTTAATTTTCCATTAATTACTGCATTGAAGAGCAACTCCAGGTTCATCTGTGTTTCCTGTTTTCCCTCCTGACGCTTGCAGATGGCGGCATTGCCCTGCAGGGTTGGCTCGGCGTAGAGCACGGTGTCGTCCATTTCCTGTGGGTTGCGATATTCGAAGGTGTATTTCTCGCAGATGTTTGAAATAGATGCGTCGAGCAGAAGCTGGCTCTGGTTCATGATGATGATGTGGTCGAGTAACGACTCTACATCGTGCACCTGATGGGTAGAGATGATGAGGGTGCGGTCTTCCGTCATGTTATTGGCGATGACCTTACGGAACTGGCTCTTCGATGGGATGTCGAGACCATTGGTTGGCTCGTCCATCAGAAGAAAGCGGGTACCCGTGGCGAGTGCGAAACTCATGAATACCTTCTTCTTCTGTCCCATCGAGAGTTCGTTCAACTTGAGAGAGAGTGGTAAATCAAAATCCTTGAGGCAACGGTCCAGCACTTCCTGCGAGAAGTTAGGATAGAACCCCTGGTTCATCTTCACGTAGGTGGCGAGGGAAACGTTGGGCAGTTCAAACTCTTCGGGCACCATGAAGATGTCCTTCAGCATCTCGGCTTTGCGATCTTGTGCCGAAATGCCATCCACGAGAATGGTACCTTGTTGCTGGCGGAGCAATCCGCTGATGAGGTAGAGCAGGGTGCTCTTGCCTGTACCGTTCTTGCCAAGCAAGCCATAAATGTTGTTCTCCTTGAGTTCCAAAGAGAAATCTCTAAATACAAGGTGCTTGCTACCTGGGTATCTGAAATCAATGTCTTTAATCTGTATCATAATCTTTAATGTTTTGGTGTACTACTTCAATAGAACACTGCAAAGGTGTGCTTTTCTGCGATAAGTTCCAAACTTTTGGGCAATTATTTTTATACTTTAACGTATTGTTAACAATTCCACCTTATTATATTAGAAGAAGAGTATGATATGGATGAATGTCTTGTAATATAGAACTTTATAAAAAACAAAGGCATCGGAAAGCAAAAACTTCCCGATGCCTTGATGCTTTTTATTAAGTCGTTTAGATATATTTCATGAGAATATCCCAAACTGCAATGATGTGGCAGATACTACCAGCTAAAACGAAGAAATGGAACACGGAATGCATGTATTTCTTCTTGTTGATACTGTAGAATACGGCGCCCGTAATGTAGCAGACACCTTCGGCAATAATCCACCAGACTGTGGCGGTGGATACGGAGTCTATCAAAGGTTTAAAGGCAACCAGTACCGACAATCCCATGCCTACAAAGCAGATGGTCTCCAGGTTGCTGTGATCCTTGAGTCTGGCAAAACTCATGATGGTTCCGGCAATGGCGCAAGCCCAGATAAAGATAAAAAGACTCCATCCCCAATATCCCTGGTCTCGCATCGCAATGAGCGTGATTGGCGAGTAAGAACCGGCAATATGCCAGTAGATGGCGGCATGGTCCCATTTGCGCAGTCGCTCCTTCCATTTACTCCAGGCAGAAACGGCATGGTAAACCGTTGAGGCGATGTAAGACATCAGCATACCGAACAGATAGAGGATAACTCCCGCCGTAGCCCATCCGTTATGCATCGTAAAACACCAATATAAGAAGATGGCTCCCACGACAATGCCCATCAGGATACCTCCTGCATGCGACCATGAGTTCCAAAGTTCTTCTTTATGACTGAAATGTATCTTTAGTTTCATATCTCTATATATCTTTTCGTTACACATTCTGCTGATTTTGAGAAATAGGGCATTCAAGCCACTATACCTAAATCGTTATCAGCTATAACATTGCAAAGATACTAAGAATTTTTTAAAGTGGACTATCTTTTAGGAATTCTTTCGATTTCGGGAGTGTTTTCTTTGCTTTATTTGCTGATTGTTTGTCCTTTTCTGCTTTCTCCGAAAAATAAATCAAAAAAGTATTGGAGTGTATTGGATTTTTTTATAATTTTGCGATGTGAAAATGAGAAATCATCTCTCACAAAATAGAAACTATAAAAGCAACTAATAACTTAGAAAGGTAATATGAAGTTAAAATCAATTGCACTTATATTGATGACTGTCGCACTTCCGGCGATGGCAGAAAAAGTATCTGTAAATACAAAGGGTATGTCGCTCATTCTCGATGTTGAGAATGGAAAGCCTGCCCAGTATCTCTATTTCGGTACTAAGTTGAATCCTAACGATTTGCAGAATCTGAAGGTCGCTACTGATGGCCGTATGGATGCTTATCCGGCTTACGGACTGAATACTCCAGCTGAAGCGGCGCTTGCCATGCGTCATAGTGATGGCAATCTTTCGACTGCACTCGTGGCTACGGGCTGTGATGTGAAGAACGAAGGAAATGCTTCTGTTACGACCGTTCATCTGAAAGATCCTGTATATAATATAAAGGTAGATTTGAAGTATCGTGCATACAATGATGTTGATATGATTGAGGCATGGACCGAGATTCTGAATGGTGAAAAGAGTACTGTTACCCTGACTACCTTCGCATCGGCTATGCTTCCTATCCGTCGCGGAGATGTTTGGATGAGTCATCTTTCCGGTACTTGGGCTGCTGAGGGGCAGTTGAGTCATGAAAAACTGCAGCCAGGAGAATTTGTAATCCGAAACAATGATGGTACCCGCAATTCGCATACCGATCATGCTGAAGTCATGTTCTCGCTCGATGGTAAAGGACAGGAAAATGCGGGTAATGTTATTGGTGCAGCCTTGGTTTATAGCGGAAACTATAAGCTGAAGACGGTTACCGATGATACCGAATATCATTATTTCTTTGCCGGTATTAATGAACAGAACTCTGAATATCATCTTAAGAAAGGTGAGACTTTCAAAACTCCTGCACTCGCTTTGACCTATTCAACACAGGGCTTGAGCGGTGCAAGTAGAAACTTCCATAAATGGGGACGCAAATATATCTTAGCACATGGAGATAAGGAGCGTGATATCTTGCTCAACTCTTGGGAAGGTGTTTATTTCGACATCAACCAGAAGGGAATGGACCAGATGATGGCTGATATCCATAGTATGGGTGGTGAACTCTTCGTAATGGATGATGGATGGTTCGGAACCAAATATCCTCGTGTTACTGATAACTGTGCACTCGGTGACTGGGTGGTTGATACCAAGAAACTTCCTAATGGCATTGAAGGCTTGCTGAGCGATGCCAGGAAAAACCAGGTAAAGTTTGGTATCTGGATCGAACCGGAAATGACCAATACTACCAGTATGCTCTATGAGAAGCATCCTGATTGGGTAATCAAGGCCCCTAAGCGAGATGCTGTTCTGGGCCGTGGCGGTACCCAGCTGGTGCTCGATCTCTCAAATCCAAAAGTACAAGACTTTGTTTTCGGTGTAGTAGACAATTTACTTACTAAATATCCAGATATAGCCTACATCAAGTGGGACGCCAATATGCCTATTATGAATCATGGTAGCCAATACTTGTCTGCAGCCGATCAGAGCCATCTCTACATCGCTTATCATCAGGGATTTGCGAAGGTTATTGACCGTATTCGTGCTAAGTATAAGGATGTGGTGATTCAATGTTGCGCAAGTGGCGGTGGTCGTGCCAACTGGGGCATGCTCCGTGGTTTTGATGAGTTTTGGGTAAGTGATAATACGGATGCTATGCAGCGTATTTATATGCAGTATGGAACCAGCTATTTCTTCCCAGCCATCGCCATGGCAAGTCATATCTCTGCTGTGCCAAATCATACCGTATTCCGCACTACTTCTTTGAAGTATCGTATTGATGTGGCTATGAGCGGACGACTTGGAATGGAAATTCAGCCAAAGAATATGACGGATGAGGAAAAGGCTCTCTGCCGAAAGGCTATCTCTGAATACAAGGAGATCCGTCCTGTTGTTCAGTTTGGCGACCTTTATCGTTTGGTTTCTCCGTACGATAATCAGGGCTTATCTTCTATTATGTATGTTAGTGAAGCAAAAAACAAGGCTGTCTTCTATTGGTGGAAATTGGCGAACTTCTATAATGTTCATTTGCCAAGAGTTAAGATGGCTGGTTTGGATGAGAATAAGATGTATAAGGTAAAAGAACTTGATGTAATTGATAACAAGCCTCTTGATTGTAAGGGAAAATCTTACTCTGGTAAGTATCTTATGGAACATGGCTTGGAAATGCCGTATGTTCATGAGGTAGACTGGGGTAAGAAGAACGACTGGTCGTCTCGTGTTCTCTATTTGGAGGCAGAATAGTTTTCTGGTACCATTTATGTATATGCGCATGCTTGTGTGCCCACACGCAGATATGAGCGCGTGTATGTATATAATAAAGTGTTTGGTATCAAAATAAGTGCAAAACAAGATGAAAGTGTTAAAATACTGTTAATTTCTAAACTTTTTCTTGGAAATATTTGGTGGTTTCGGAAAATGTTTGTACTTTTGCACTCGCTTTTGAGAAATATAACTTCTCTTAGCAACTAAAGAAAGTTAGTGCAAGTCGAATACAATGAAATTAATTTCAATTGTTGAGGCGCAGCCTAACTTGCGAAGAAAGAGTTCTTTGAAAGATTTTACATAAACAGACAAGTAGTACAAGAAGCGG
>USSA01000059.1 GCA_900557255.1 uncultured Prevotella sp. | reverse complement strand
TTCACGAATTGCGGTGCAAAATTACGACTTTTTCTTGAATTAACCAAATATTTTTCGTACTTTTGCACAAAATAATTGTTAATAGTATAAAAACAACCTCTAAATTGTAAAGAATATGGCAAAAATGAACAAGAAACTGATTACTCTGCTCCATACCCTACCATCTATGGGCATGGCTTTCATCGTTTTAGGCATCCTGCTGATGGTGGCCAGCTTTGCGTTTTCCATTCAGGGAAACAGCGTACTCTTCGCTGGCCTCTTTTTCATTCTGGCGGGAGTAGCCGGATTTGTATATTCATTAAAAAAAGGATAAGCCGGTCATCGACTTATCCTTTTTATATTTTTGGGAATCTTTTCCCAATTACAGAATCATTTAATCTTCGTTAGGAACTATCAGTTTGTATCCCTTACCATGAATATTGATGATTTCAATCTGAGGATCGTCCTTCAAATGCTTACGGAGTTTGGTGATATAAACATCCATTGAGCGTGCATTGAAGTAATTGTCATCAATCCAGATGGTCTTCAGAGCAAAATCGCGCTGCAGAATTTCATTAGAGTGAGCACAGAGCAAAGCAAGAAGTTCATTCTCCTTGGTGGTAAGTTTGGTCTGCTTGTCACCAATGGTAAGAAGCTGCTTCTGGGTATCAAAGGTAAAGTCACCGATGTGATACATGGTAGACTCCTTGCTCTTTTTGCCACGTACGCGGCGGAGAATAGCCTCTACACGGAACACCAGCTCTTCCATAGAGAATGGCTTGGTGATATAATCATCAGCACCAATCTTGAAACCTTCAAGGATATCTTCCTTCAATGTCTTGGCTGTAAGGAAGATGATAGGGAGGTCGGCATTGGTCTGACGAATTTCCTGTGCCAGGGTAAAGCCGTCCTTCTTTGGCATCATCACGTCGAGTACTGCAATATCAAACTTATTCTTATTGAATTCCTTATAACCTACCTCGCCATCAGGGCACAGAACTGTGGTAAATCCCTTTGCCTGCAAATATTCGCGAAGCAACATACCTAAATTTTCATCGTCCTCGCAAAGCAAGATTTTAATTTTCTCTTCCATATCTTTATTCTTTAAAATTATTAATATTCTTTTAATTCTTTATTCTGTTTCTTTAAGTCTTAACTGTGAATCACCGGCAACTTGATGGTAAAGGTCGTGCCCTTTCCCAATTCGCTATCTACCTTAATTTCACCATCATGAAGATCTACTATCTTCTTGACATAAGCCAATCCCAGTCCGAATCCCTTCACATCATGGACATTGCCCGTATGTACGCGGTAGAACTTGTCGAATATCTTCTTCAGATTCTCCTTCTTCATACCCAGACCGGTATCCGTAATCGAGAGATACAGATGCTCTTCATCATTCCAGGTCTTCATCGTAATGTTAAGCGGCTCATCCGGCTTGCGGTATTTCACAGCATTGTCCATCAGATTGAAGATGACATTCTGGAAATGTACCTCGTCAACATAGAGTCCCGAATCGATGGCTTCGATATCGGTATAGACCTTACCACCTGTATGCTCAACGCGGAGCGAGAAGGAATTGGCAATATTCTCAACCATCTCGTTCAGATCGAGTTCTTTCTTCTTGAACACCGCCTTCTTGCGGTCGAACATACTCATCTGCAATACCTTTTCTACCAGGAAACGAAGACGCTTCGATTCATCGTTGATCACGTTACCCAGATGTTTCTGCATCTGTTCACTCTTTGCCACCGAAGTATCATTGAGCATCTGCGCTGCCAGACTGATACTGGCAATCGGCGTCTTCAGTTCGTGGGTCATATTATTGATGAAGTCGTTCTTTATCTCAGTATATCTCTTTTGTCTGAAGATAACCACAATGGTAAAGATGAAGGTGATCAGCAGTACCAGCGTGAAGATGACACTAGGAATCATAAAGCGCACACTGGAGAAGATATAGCTGTTCATATCCGGGAAATGCACCCTTACTACACCCATCTTCGACTGTGGGTCGTTGCGGAAGAGTACCTGTGAGTAGCTGTATTCCTCACCCTCGTCCGTATAGTCAGGACAGCGGTAAACCTCTCGTCCATCCTGGGTAGTCACGGTGAAATGATAAGGTATGTTGATACCATTATTCATCATCTCAGCCTTGAGGTCCTGATCGAGCTGCTTGAAGTTGATTCTCTCCTTCAGCGGCTTGTCTGATGCCGAATAAAGGATAGAATATACCACCTCATCCAGCAACGCTTTCTGATAGACATAGCGGTTCTTCACGATTTCCTGAAGCGACTTCTGTGTTTCTGTCAGCGAATTCTTATCGCTACGCAGTATCATCGCCTTCGGCATATTGCCAGGATGTGTAGCATTTGTCTTCAGCTCGAAAGTTGAATAAACTGCCGTTCCCTTGTTCTTATCTTTATTGGCCTTACGTTCTGTCTCGTTGACATTCTTTTCGAGATAGCGCAGAGTTTCATTAAGCTCCAAATTTCTTGAAGCTTGATACAGGGCTCTGTTGACCGACTCGTCAAACTGTTCCTTCTTCATGTTTACCATCTCCTGGATGTAACTGAGCTGCAAGTACAGCAGCGCAAGGAACGAAAAGCCCATGATAATGGCTATGGTCCAAATCGTTTTCTTCTTCATGGGGGCAAAGATAAGAAATTTCTTAATCAGTTAACTTAAAATCGTTAATTAATTATTCATCCTTTCTAGTTTTTAACATTTTTCTGTATTTTTAGTTTCGTATACAAAACTAAATTTTCATTTTCCATAAAAAAAAGAGAGGAAGTATACATATCACATGCACACTTCCCCATATTGGTCATATCAACATAAAATTTTAATTTATATAAGAGAGATTTTTCTCTAACCTAACGATTACTATTCAGCATCCTTCTCCAATTCAGCCTCATGATCCGCAATCAGCTTACTCTGAATGTCGGAAGGAACCAACTCGTAGCTGGCAAACTTGGTAGTGAATGAAGCACGTCCACCTGTCAATGAACTCAGAGAGATGGAATAGCTGGCAAGTTCCTTCAGAGGAATCTTGGCACTCAACTTCTGGTAACCGGCCTCGCTGTCCATACCCATAATGAGAGCACGACGTCCCTGGAGATCACTCATCACATCACCCATGAAATCAGCAGGCACATAAACCTCAAGATCATAGATAGGCTCCAGAATCTTCGGACCAGCCTGTTTGAAGGCATCGCTGAACGCATGGCGGGCAGCAAGCATGAACGAAAGTTCATTACTATCTACTGGGTGCATCTTACCATCATAAACAATGACACGTACATCACGTGCATAACTGCCCGTCAACGGACCATGTTCCATACAGTCCATAACACCCTTCAGAATAGCTGGCATGAAGCGGGCATCAATGGCACCACCAACCACAGAGTTGAGGAATACCAGTTTACCACCCCATGGCAAGCTAACCTCTTCACGGCTCTTGATATTCATCTTGAATTCCTGGCCGTTGAAGGTGAATGATGTAGGATCAGGCATACCTTCTGCGTATGGTTCAACAATGAGATGAACCTCACCAAACTGACCGGATCCACCACTCTGTTTTTTATGACGGTAGTCGGCACGAGCCTTCTTGGTAATAGTCTCACGATATGGAATACGTGGCTCTTCGAAAGTCACATTGAGTTTCTCGTTGTTTTCCAGACGCCACTTCAGTGTGCGGAGATGGAACTCACCCTGTCCTCTTACGATTACCTGACGCAATTCCTTGCTCTGGTCTACAATCCATGTAGGGTCTTCCTGACGCATCTTCAGGAGTGCAGCCATCAGCTTCTCAGTATCCTGAACATTGGCAGCCTTGATAGCACGTGAATACTTAGGGTTAGGATATTTAATGAAGTCGAAACGCCACTCAGCCCCCTTACCATTAAGGGTATTGCCGGTCTTCACGTCCTTCATCTTCACGGTACAGCCAATATCACCGGCATTCAACTGCTCTACAGGCACACGGTTGGCACCCGCACAGGCATAAATCTGTCCGATACGCTCCTTGGAGCCACGATCTGCATTAGTCAGGTCGTCACCATTCTTGATAGAGCCGCTCATCACCTTGAAGTAGCTAACCTCACCGATATGAGGTTCCATACCAGTCTTGAAGAAGTAAACACTCTCAGGACCATTGCTGTCTGGAGTAATTTCCTCACCACGTGTATTATGCAGTTTCGGCATCTCGCTTACGAAAGGAACCACATTGCCCAGGAACTCCATCAGGCGGTGAACGCCCATCGACTTACCTGCACAAACGCAGAACACAGGGAAGATGCTACGGGTAACCAATCCCTTGCGGATGCCCTCGCGAAGTTCATCTTCTGTCAGACTCTCGCTCTCGAAGAACTTCTCCATCAGTCCCTCATCGTTCTCGGCTGCAGCCTCAACAAGAGCCGTATGAAGTTCCATGGCTTTCTCCATTTCCTCTTCTGGAATATCTTCAATAATAGGAGCACCGCCCTCAGGCTTCCAGGAATATTTTTTCATCAATAAGACGTCAATGAGAGCATTGAAGCCTGAACCGGTCTCGATAGGATATTGTATCTGCACACACTTAGAACCGTAAATGTCCTTCATGGTGGCTATGATATTATCAAAGTCGCACTTGTCTGAGTCGAGCTGGTTTACCAGGAAGATGACAGGTTTACCCAACTTCTCTGTATAACGGAAGTTGTTCTGTGTACCTACTTCTGGACCATACTGACCATTAATAAGGATAACTGCCTGATCGGTAACATTGAGTGAAGTAATGGCGCCTCCCACGAAATCATCGCTACCTGGGCAATCTATAATGTTAAGCTTCTTGTTGTTCCACTCTACATGAAAAACTGTAGGGAACACAGAGTAGCCGTATTCCAACTCAACTGGGAAGTAGTCGCTCACCGTATTTTTCGCTTCTACAGAGCCTTTACGCTTGATAACGCCTGCTTCAAATAACATACTCTCGGCAAGTGTAGTCTTGCCGCTACCCGCACTGCCCAACAGCGCAATGTTTTTAATCTCATTTGTCTGATAAACTCTCATGACGCTTATAGATTTTTAAGGGTTATACTTAAATTTGCTAGTTGCAATCCACAGTCAAACCACCGGTTTTTCTGTTTCATGCTACTAAAGTACAAAAAAAATCGCACATTGCCAAAAGTTTTGGGCAAAAAACTTCTGTTTTTTAAAACATATTAGTACTTTTGCACTTTGTTTAGACATGTTTTTGTCTTTACACCTTATTATATATAGAAAAAGAAGTTCAGAAATATGGCAGGACTATACATACATATCCCCTTTTGTGAAAGCCGGTGCATCTACTGCGGTTTTTACAGTACCACCTCCCTCAAGTTAAGGGATGATTACACTGATGCTCTCTGCCGGGAGATGCAGATGCGCCCGGCAAAAGCCGCTCTCGGAAGCAATGAAACTATCGAAACCATCTATCTGGGCGGTGGAACCCCGAGTCAGCTCAACGGCTCCCAACTCAACCAGATTTTCTCTGCTATCAGAAAAAACTATACGCTGGCAGAGAATATGGAGATCACGATGGAATGCAATCCGGACGATGTAACCAGCGATTTCTGTGAAACACTGAAGCAACTCCCCATCAACCGCATCAGCATGGGGGCACAGACCTTCTGTAACGAGCGTTTACGCTTTCTGCATCGCCGTCATAATGCCGGAGAGGTAGAAGAAGCCGTCACCCGACTCCGTAACATCGGCATCCGCAATATCAGTATCGACCTGATGTTCGGATTCCCCGAAGAATCTCTTTCCCAATGGATGAGCGATATCAGGCACGCCATACAGCTGGATGTGGAACACATATCTGCCTACAGTCTGATGTACGAAGAGGGAACGCCCCTCTACCATATGCTGAAACAGGGAAAGATTAGCGAAATAGATGAAGAAACCAGTCGCAAGATGTATGAAATCCTGATAGACCAGCTTACTGGAGCAGGCTACGAACATTATGAAATCAGCAATTTTGCCCGTCCGGGCTTCCGTTCACGCCACAACAGCAGTTACTGGCACGAGATACCATATATCGGAATAGGAGCAGCCGCCCACTCCTACAATAGGAAGCAGCGCAGCTGGAATATCGAAAATATCCAGACTTATATTCGAAGCATCGGTGATGGCATTCTGCCTTCTGAGAGTGAACAGCTAGATATTTTCACCCGATACAACGATCTGATAACAACCGCCTTGCGAACAAGCGACGGAATAAACCTCATGAAGATGGAGCAGGAATTCGGAAAAGAACTGGCAGACAGACTGCTCCAGGAAGCCCAGTCGCATATCAGCCGGGGGCTGATGAAAATAAAGAACGGCAAGCTCTCCCTCACTCGGGAAGGTCTTTACATATCGGATGATGTGATGAGTGATTTCATGATTATATAATGGTTTCAACAAACAAAAAAGCCTTGGAATCTAATTCCAAGGCTCTAATTTCTTTAAACCATTTTTCTTGTATACTTCATAATAAAAAGCTTTAATGCTCTTGACCACTTGTATGGTAGATTTCTTTTTCTGCAACATAGGCTTAACCAGCTGCATCACAGCAAAACAAACTACCACAATAAGCAATACTACTGCCCAAGAGAGTATCTCACTCTGAATATCCAAAATTGGCTGGAGGCCAATGCCCAAAGCCACAGGCAGGATAAAACAGACCCAATCTATCGGGCTGTCAAGCTTGGTTGATTCGATATATTCATCGCGTAGTGCTTTTGGAGCATTCAAGATTAATCTTTTCTGGTGCTTATTCCAGTAATCTTCAAATTCTTTTTCCATGCAATCCATTTACTGTTTTGTCTTAAAACTAGACGGTTAAAACTTCAATACTTATACTTTTCTTTATACTTTTCGGCTACAAAGATAAGAATAATTATTCATTTCTCCAAAATTACAACATACTACTTTGAATATTTAACGTATATTAATTCTAATGGTCAAAACAAAAACTTCACTGCATCACTTGACAATAGCCTGCTTGTATATAGACAGGAAAAGGCAACACCCAACGACGGGCATTGCCTTTCTTGTATAATAACAAAGAGGAATTTTATCTCTCATTAAGTGGCTTATACTCCAGTTCGCCAAGAATATTCTTATATGCAGGACGGATAATACGACGGCCTTCGAAATTGAGTTCTTCAATACGATGGGCTGTCCAACCCACGATACGTGCCATGGCGAAAATAGGTGTATAGATTTCCTGTGGCAAACCAATCATTTCATAGATAAAGCCACTGTAGAAATCAAGATTTGCACACGCTGGCTTGCTGCCTCCACGGTGTTCCTGCAGACATTTGATACCTTCCTGCTCTATCAACTTCAGGAAATTATACTCGTCTTCTCTACCCTTTTCCTTGGCAAGTTCACCTGCTAGGCGCTTCAGTTCAACGGCACGTGGGTCACTCAAAGTATAGACCGCATGACCGATACCATAAATGAGACCTGTCTTGTCATAAGCCTCCTTGTTGAGCATTCGCTTAAGGTAAGTATCAAGTTCAGTTACATTACCCCAATCCTTGATAGCTTCTTTCAAGTGGTGGAACATATTGATAACCTTGATATTGGCACCACCATGCAAAGGACCCTTCAAACTGCCGATACCTGCAGCAATAGAACTGTAAGTATCTGTACGGGTAGAAGATGTTACACGTACAGTAAAGGTAGAGTTGTTACCACCACCATGTTCTGCCTGGATAATCAGGAGCAGGTCGAGCATACGGGCATCCAGTTCGGAATAGTTCTCATGCTTCATCATATAAAGAAAGTTCTCAGCAATAGAGAGATTCTCACGAGGATGACGAATATGCAGACTTCTACCCTGAACAGAGTGACGGTAGATGTTGTATGCATAAGCGATGATGGTTGGGAACTTGGCTATCAACTCTATGCTCTGGCGCATCAGATTGTCACGGCTGATGTCATCCGGATTCGGATCGAAGGTGTACATTTCAAGCACACAACGGGCCAGGATGTTCATGATGTTGCTGCCTTCCAGCTCGATGATATGGGTAATCGTACGATGATCAAGCGGCATATTATCGTTCAGGAGTTCTCTGAAAGCATCCAATTCCTCCTTATCAGGCAACTGGCCCGAGAGCAGCAGGAAGGCTACTTCCTCGAATCCGAAACGCTTCTCCTTCAAGAGAGGAGTTACCAGGTCATCAAGTTCATAACCACGATAATAAAGTTTACCTTCTGTAGGGGTCAACTTACCTTCTGCATCGCGCTCATAACCCACTACATTACCGATATTGGTCAGTCCGACCAACACACCAGAGCCATCCTCATTACGAAGTCCACGCTTCACATTGAACTTCTTGAATGCATCCTTATCAATCTTGCATGAGTTTTTTACCTCATCGCTTAATTTATATATTAAATATTCTTTATTCATAACCGTTACTTTTTTAGCTGCATGGCTACAACTATTATTTCTTTGCTGCAAAGTTCAATGCAGAACCAGCCTTAAACCATGCAATCTGTGTATCATTATAAGTATGCTCAACCTCGAAACTATCCTCAGAACCATCCTTGTGCTTCAGGGTGACGGTGAGTTTAGAACCTGGAGTAAACTCCTTCAAACCTGTCAAAGAGATGCGGTCGTCCTCCTGCACCTTATTATAATCATCCTTGTTGCAGAATGTGAGGGCAAGCATACCCTGCTTCTTCAGGTTGGTTTCGTGGATGCGGGCGAAACTCTTGGCGAGAATCACCTTCACGTTGAGGAAACGAGGCTCCATAGCTGCATGCTCACGGGAAGAACCTTCACCATAGTTATCCTCTGCCACCACGATGCTGCTGATGCCTTTTGCCTTGTAAGCCTTGGCAGCGGTAGAAACCTCGACATAAGCACCATCCAACTGGTTCTTCACCTTATTACTCTCACCGTTAAAGGCATTAACGGCACCCATTAAAAGGTTGTCGGAGATGTTCTGCAAATGTCCACGGAACTTCAGCCAAGGACCCGCCATAGAGATGTGGTCGGTGGTACATTTGCCCTCGGTTTTGATAAGAAGCGGCATATCTGTCAGGTCTTTTCCATCCCATGGAGCAAACGGAGCAAGTTTCTGGAGTCGGTTGCTGTCAGGCGCAATAACTACCTCTACATTGGCATTTTCTTCGCTTGGAGCAATGAATCCCTTATCCTCTACGGCAAACCCCTTAGGTGGGAAGGTGAAACCTGTAGGCGCATCGAGCATCACGCTGTTGCCCTCCTTATCCAACAAGGTATCGGTAGCCGGATTGAAGTCGAGACGGCCCGCAATGGTGAGAGCCACGGTGAGCTCAGGACTGCCGATGAAGGCAAACGTATTAGGGTTACCATCAGCACGGCGGCGGAAGTTTCGGTTGAAAGAAGTGACGATGGCATTCTTGCGCGTATTATCATCGGTATGACGCTTCCACTGTCCGATGCAAGGACCGCAGGCATTGGTCATGATGAGGGCTCCAATCTTCTTGAAATCATCAAGGATGCCATCACGCTCGGCTGTATAGCGAATCTGCTCTGAACCCGGGTTGATGATAAGCTGTCCCTTCACCTCAATACCTTTCTCATAAGCCTGACGGGCAATGCTGGCAGCACGGGCCAAGTCCTGATAAGAAGAGTTGGTACAGCTACCTACCAATCCTACTTCTACTACCATCGGATAATCGTTGGCAGGACCTTTTGCCTTCATGTGAGAGATTGGTGTAGCTGCATCTGGAGTGAACGGACCGTTAAGATGAGGTTCAACCTTAGAAAGGTCGATTTCAACAATCTGGTCGTAGAAAGCAGACGGATCTGCCAACACCTCATCATCAGCACGGAGTTCGGCTGCATTCATCTGTGCGAGAGATGCAATTTCTTCACGGCCTGTCTTGCGGAGATACTCGCTGGCATTCTGGTCGAATGGGAAGATAGAGCATGTGGCACCCAATTCGGCTCCCATGTTACAGATGGTAGCCTTGCCGGTGGTAGAGATGCTGTCCAATCCCTCGCCGAAGTATTCGAGGATGGCGTTGGTTCCGCCCTTTACGGTAAGAATGCCGAGGATTTCGAGAATCACATCCTTAGGAGTGGCCCAGCCAGAGAGTTTGCCTGTAAGATGCACACCGATGAGGCGTGGCATCTTGAGTTCCCAAGGCTGACCGGTCAACACATCTACGGCATCAGCACCACCTACACCTACTGCCACCATGCCGAGACCGCCGGCATTAGGAGTATGAGAATCAGTACCCACCATCATACCTCCAGGGAATGCATAGTTTTCGAGCACTACCTGATGGATGATTCCGGCACCTGGTCCCCAGAAACCGATATGGTATTTCTGAGAAACAGACTTCAGGAAGTCGTAAACCTCCTTATTAGTCTTGCAAGCCTCAGGAAGATCTTGCGTAGCACCCACATCGGCACGAATCAAGTGATCACAATGTACGGAAGCAGGTACGGCCACCTTGTCCTTGCCTGCATTCATGAACTGCAAGAGCGCCATTTGCGCAGTCGCATCCTGCATCGCCACGCGATTAGGTCGGAAGTCAACATATTCTACACCTCTTTTATATGGTCGCAACTGTGTTGGGTCGAAAAGATGTGCAAAGAGCACCTTTTCGGCATAAGTAAGAGGTCGTTTCACCGTAGCCTTTGCCTGGGCTACACTTTCCGAATACGAAGCGTAAAAGCTTCTCAGCATTTCAATGTCCAATATCATCTTGTTCACAATTTTAATTAATTATACACTCTTTCGAGCAATTCTGTTTGCAAAAATACAACTTTTTCTACAAATAGTAGCATGTTTTATCGAAAATTTATCATTTTGATATGATTTTTCTGTTTTTTGATAATTTTGTTGTATATTTATACGTTAATCACTCTCTTTCTCCGGAAAAGCAGGATTATGATATGAAAAGACAAGAACGGCTACGGAAAGGCAGGAAAACAGAGAAAAAAGAAAGGAAAGTGAAGAAAAGAGAAGTAAAAATGAAAGAAAAAGCAAAAATTTTTGGTGCTCTCCGCATTATTTATTATTTTTGCAGATGTTATGAGAATAGACATTATTACAGTATTACCAGAGATGCTGGAGGGATTCTTCAATGAGTCCATTCTGGCACGTGCGCAGAAGAAGGGTCTAGCGGAGATTCATCTGCACAACCTGCGTGACTACACATTAGATAAATGGAAGCGTGTGGACGACTATCCATACGGCGGAAGTGCCGGCATGGTGATGCAATGTGAACCAATAGACCGTTGTATTGCTGCGCTGAAGGCGGAGCGCGAGTATGATGACGTGATTTATGTTTCGCCAGATGGTGAAACTTTCAACCAGAAGATAGCCAACGAAATGTCGATGCAGGGTAACCTCATCATCCTCTGTGGTCACTACAAGGGTATTGACCAGCGTGTGCGCGACCATCTCATTACCCGCGAAATCAGTGTAGGTGATTATGTGCTGACGGGGGGCGAACTTGCTGCAGCCATCATCTCAGATGCCGTCATCCGTCTGGTTCCAGGTGTTATTAGCGATGAACAGAGTGCACTTTCCGACTGTTTTCAGGACGACATTCTTGCCGCCCCTATCTACACCCGTCCTGCCGACTACAAGGGATGGAAGGTTCCGGAGATTCTGCTCAGTGGCAACGAAGCCAAGATTCGCCAGTGGGAATTCGATCAGGCCATGGAAAGAACCAAGCGCCTGCGCCCTGACCTGCTTGAGGAATAAACAACAATTAACATAAAGTTCTTAGGCGCAGCGAAAAAGACCAGACTGTACCATAAGAAAATAACTAATAAATGGTCTATCAGTTAGAATTATGGAACAAAACAATTTAGAACAACAAGTTTCTACGCCTATGCCACCTAAACCAGACAACAATATGGTTTTGGCAATTGCTTGCACCGTATGCTGCTGCTTACCATTAGGTATAGTTGGTATCATTAAGGCTAGTAAAGTTAATGGTCTTTACCTAACAAAGCAATACGAAGCCGCTGCTCTGATGGCACAAGATGCCAAGAAATGGAGTATTATCGGCATTGTTGTTGGTCTCGTTATCCAAGTGATTTATGTCATCTTTTATGGTGCAGCAATAGCATCTCAATTGTAAATTGAAATACATCAATAAATACACTCTATTAATAATAGTTATCATTGGTCTGCCTTTGCTATACAAATACAACCCTTCAGAGTATTGGTTTTGGCCAAAGTGCCCTATCAAGATTTTGACAGGATTAAATTGTCCCGCTTGTGGCATACAAAGGTTTATTCATGCTGCACTGCAAGGACATTTAGCTAAAGCATACCAATATAACTATTATTTACTATATGCATTACCATATTTTATATTAGTAGTGATATCATATTATTTGCCTGACTGCAAAACAAAGACAAAGATGAAAAATATATTTGAGAGCAACATAGCTATAAGAATATATGCAACAACATTTTTTATTTGGTTTATAGTCAGAAACATATTAAACATATAAAACTTAATGTATGGAACAACAACAAGTAGAACAACTTATTGCGATATATGGAAACAAGTTGCCTATTGATTCCATCTTTACTGTAAGGGAAAAATTACGGTCTATGGATTACAATACAGCTAGTATTATTTTAGCACAAGCCAAAGACCCAACGATTTCAATCATATTGTCAATCATAGTTGGATCATGGGGAATCGACAGAATTTACATTGGTGATGTGGGATTAGGTATCATCAAATTGCTAACATGTGGAGGTTGTGGCATTTGGTGGCTCATTGATCTATTTCTAATCATGGATGCCACCAAACGAAAGAATCTGCTGCAAATAACAGAAATTTACGGGGCACCAGCATAAATTGAAATATAGCTTGTCCGTTGTCTGGAATTCCAGAGAAAGAGCAAGCTATATTCATTTTTATTATTATAGTTCATTTTACAGGTATTTTTTGCAGAAAGCTTCACCCAGCAAGAAGCCCTCTTCATAGAGCCGCTCCAACTTGGCGGTATCTTTCTCTATGCGTCCAACCTCCATCGGACGTATCGGTCGAATGCAGGTAATCTTACCCGCAGCTTCCAAGTCATCGACCAGTTGAATCTGCTCATTGTAAGCCTTATGGCGACGGCTCAACGCCACTCGCAGACGCGGATAGTTCTTATATAAATAAGGTAGTTTTCTATCCTTACCCGTATCTCGCCACCCCTTGTTACGTGTCAGGATAACCACATTATGCTCAAAACCCCTATCAAAGGCACGCTGCACAGGAATGCTATCGGCTATACCGCCATCCAGCATCGGGATGCCATCAACATTCACTATCTTGCTCACATAAGGCAGGCTGCTTGAAGCACGCACGATGTCGATGGCACGCTGGCGGTCGTGGTTCTCCGAAAGATACATAGGCAATCCCGTCAGACAATTGGTGGTAACCATCTCGAAACCATCGGCATATTTAAAATAGGTGTCGAAATCATAAGGAAGCAACTGATTCGGAAACTTATCATATAGCAACTCACGATCGAAAATGCATCCCTGGGTTACAAGGTGTCGGATACCTATATACTGATAACGCGCCAAATAATCGATGTTTGAAATTCGGGCACGGCGAGGCTGACGGCTCACATACGACATGCCATTGCAGGCTCCAGCCGATACCGCCACCGTATAAGGAAAGTACACATCATACTTCATGAAGGCATCTAGTACCCCACTGGTGAAGACCCCTCGCATGCCTCCTCCCTCAAGAACCAAACCTGTTGTTTTTAAATTCAATTTCATAACACACTCTCTGCTTTTAAAATTCTGAAAATAATTATATTTTGCTCGCAGCATAGACAATTTTCTTACATTTTGTCTAGCAAAAAGCCGTTTTTATATTAATTATTTATAAATTTACGCGTTTTATTCAATTTTGCTTGCAAAGATACGTATTTTTTGGGAAATAATTGCTAACTTTGCAAGCAAAATAATGTAAAATACTAAAAATATGTTCAGCAAAGAGACTTACATCAGCCGCAGACAGGAGCTGAAGAAGCTTGTGAAAAGCGGCGTAATTATACTTTTCGGAAACAACAATTCACCATGTAATTTCCCTAATAACGGATATTACCCTTTCCGTCAGGACTCGACATTCCTCTATTATTTCGGATTGCAGCGCGACGGTCTGGTAGGTGTGATAGATATAGACAACGATATTGAAACCCTGATTGGCGACGACATCGACCTCGTAGACATCGTATGGTACGGAAGCGTTGACAGTGTTCACGATCTTGCAGCGCAGGTAGGCGTTCACAACTCAGCACCTATGAAAACGCTCAAGACTATCTGCAACGACGCCATGTCGAAGAAGCGCAAGATTCATTTCCTGCCACCTTACCGCTACGACATCAAGCTGCAGATATTCGACCTTCTGGGCATCCATCCTAACCAGCAGAAAGAAGAGGCCAGCATGGACCTCATCAAGGCTGTTGTGAAGATGCGTTCAACTAAGACCCAGGAAGAAATCGAGGAATTGGAGCGTGCTGCTGTCATCGGATACAAGATGCATACCACAGCGATGAAGCTCGTACGTCCGGGTGTGACAGAAAAATATGTTGCAGGTCAGGTAAGCGGCATTGCCCACTCTTACGGAGCCATGGTCAGTTTCCCAACCATCTTCAGTCAGCACGGTGAAATTCAGCATGGTTATCCATCTATGAATGTACTGGAAGAAGGCAGACTGGCACTCTGTGATGCAGGTGCAGAAACTATGAACAACTACTGTTCAGACAACACCCGCACCATGCCGGTGAGCGGAAAGTTCAGCCAGCGCCAGTTGGAAATCTACTCTATTGTAGAAGAATGCCACGACCATGCGCTAGATGTAGCCAAGCCAGGCGTAAAATGGGCAGACGTACACTTCTCTGTTTGCCGCCTACTCTTCGACCGCATGAAGGAACTCGGACTTGCAAAGGGTGATACAGAAGAGGCTGTAAAGGCTGGAGCACACGCCATGTTCCTTCCTCATGGTTTGGGCCACATGATGGGAATGGATGTTCACGACATGGAGAACCTCGACCAGATTAACGTTGGTTTCGATGAAGAGGTACGCCCTAATCTGGAGCAATTCGGTACCAACTGCCTGCGTATGGGTCGCCGTCTGCAGGAAGGTTTCGTGGTAACCGACGAGCCGGGAGTTTACTTCATCCCTGCCCTCATCGACGACTGGAAGGCATCAGGTCATTGCGCAGAGTTCCTCAACTTCGACAAGCTGGAAACCTACAAGGACTTTGGAGGTATCCGTATCGAGGACGATTTACTCATCACCAAAGACGGTTGCAGATTCTTGGGCAAAGACCGCATTCCTTATCATCCAAAGGATGTAGAGGACTACATGGCAGCCAACAGATAAGCAATCCCCCTTGAAGAGAGAGAAAAGAAAGAACAACATTATTAATATAAAGAGAAATTTTAATGAAGAAAACATTGATCGCAGCAGCATTGATGGCATTGGTTGCCACAGGTGCAAGCGCAAAGACCGCTACTGATTCAGCAGCTATCGCAAAGAACAAGCCAGTATTTACAGTGGTAAAGCAGAACCCTATCACTAGCATCAAGGACCAGAACCGCAGTGGTACGTGCTGGGCTTACTCTA